>NZ_JAJOMZ010000004.1:328333-656666 GCF_024699965.1 Flavobacterium sp. J372 | reverse complement strand
CAATAGGCAATAATGTACAGGAATACTGGGACGGCCTTGTAAACGGGAAGAGCGGCGCCGCACCAATCACTTACTTTGATACGACTAACTTCAAAACTAAATTTGCCTGCGAAGTAAAGAATTTTAATGTTGAAGATTTCATAGACAGGAAAGAAGCCCGCAAGATGGACCGCTATGCGCAGTATGCCATAGTGAGTACGGATGAGGCTGTAAAAGATGCAAACTTTGACTTTGACAAGCTTGATAAAGACCGCGTAGGTGTAATATGGGGCTCTGGAATTGGCGGGCTTGAAACCTTCCAGGAAGAGGTAATGAACTTTGCTGCCGGTAACGGTGTGCCTAAGTTTAACCCGTTCTTTATACCAAAAATGATTGCTGATATTGCCGGCGGACATATCTCAATTAAATATGGCTTCAGGGGCCCTAACTTTACTACAGTTTCGGCCTGTGCATCATCAACCAATGCGCTTATTGATGCTTTCAATTATATACGCCTGGGCCATGCCGATGTTATGGTAACAGGTGGCAGCGAGGCTGCGGTGACCATTGCCGGTATGGGTGGCTTTAATGCCATGCACGCCCTTTCAACACGCAATGACGACCCGCAGACGGCATCCCGACCAATGGATAAAGACCGTGAAGGCTTTGTGCTTGGCGAAGGTGCAGGCGCTATCATCCTTGAAGAATATGAGCACGCTGTGGCGCGAGGCGCAGAAATTTACTGCGAAATTGGCGGTGGCGGCATGAGCGCTGATGCTCACCATATCACTGCTCCACACCCGGAAGGGCTTGGCGCAAAGAATGTAATGCTGAACTGCCTTCGCGATGCGGGCCTTAAACCGGAAGATGTTGACGGCGTGAATATGCACGGTACATCTACCCCGCTGGGTGACATCGCCGAGTCTAAAGCTATAATTGAGGTGTTTGGCGAGCATGCCTATACACTGAACCTTAACTCTACCAAGAGTATGACAGGCCACTTACTGGGCGCTGCGGGCGCTATTGAAACTATTGCTTCAATACTGTCAATAAAGCACGGAATCGTTCCGCCTACCATCAATCACTTTACAGATGATGAGAATATCGACCCTAAGCTCAACTTTACCTTCAACAAGGCCCAAAAGCGCGACATGAAGGTAGTAATGAGCAACACGTTTGGGTTTGGCGGCCACAATGCCTGTGTACTTGTGAAAAAACTGGAAATGTAATAAACTCCCCCTATGGGTTTTATTAAAAAGATATTTTCAAAATCCCGCCCTCCACAGGAAGGCGGGGTTTTTTTTGATGAAATGAGGAAAATCCTCGGTTTTGACCCTGTAAACCTCGAGCTGTACCGGCGTGCCTTTACGCACCGCTCATCAAACAAGCTTGATGAGAACGGCCACCCTATAAATTATGAGCGACTTGAGTTTCTGGGCGATGCCATGCTGGGGTCGGTTATTGCCGCACATTTATACAGCGAAGTGCCTACCGGAGATGAAGGTTACCTTACCAAAATGCGGTCAAAAATTGTGAGCCGTGAACACCTGAATGAGCTAGGCCGTGACCTTAACCTCATTACTAAAGTAGAAAGCAAAGTATCGGCGCAGCATTTTGGTGAAAATATACACGGCAACCTGTTTGAAGCGCTTATCGGGGCCATTTATCTCGACAAAGGCTTTTCACACTGCGAAACTTTCATTCGTAACAAAGTAATAATTCCTTATGTTGATATCCCTAAGCTTGAAGGCAAAGTAATAAGCTATAAGAGCCTGGTGATTGAGTGGTGCCAAAAGAATAAAAAGCCATTTAATTACGAAGTTTTTGAAGACAACGGCAATGAGGGCCAGAAGCATTTCGGGGTTAAGCTTAGCATTGAAGGCAAAGTGATTGCCAAAGCCAGGGCAACCTCCAAAAAGAAAGCAGAGGAAAAAGCATCGCAGCGGGCTTATTTTGCATTTCAGGAAAAAATTAACAAAAAATAATCGAAGTTTCATATATACTCAAACGTTTTCGTAAAGAATTTATCAGAAACTTAAAATCCAGGACGTATTATTATCAGTATTAAATGGTATATTTACGGCTCAATCAGGTAGGCAATGGCTATTCATAAATTACAGATTGACGATTTTATTACGGTTGATTTTGAATTGATTGCGATACATTCGGCTCTTGAAGATTACCGTTTGGCTTATTTCATCAATAGCGCTTTAGGCATAATGCTTGAACGTTGTGAAAACGGCATCGGGATTAAAGTGAAAGACGGCGAAACAAGCTTTTCGCGCTATGACTATGAAGATGCTGACGGATGTGCCTGGAGCCTGATACAAAATAAGGATAAAGTAATCTCGCAGCATGATGGGCCTGCTTCCCTTTTTGGAGAAGAAGAAATGAAAGTGGTTACCAATGTGCACCTGCTGCCCGAATTTAAAAAGGTAGATTACATCCTGAAGATAGAAAACATTCCATGTAACACAGAGGTTGATGAAATTGTGGAGAGTTTGCTCGAAATAAAGCATATAGCCACAGCATACCCCGTGGAACACAGTAAAATAAAATCAAAGAACAATTTAATTTTTTAGATAGAATGCCGACAAACAAAAAGACGAAGATTGTAGCAACGCTGGGCCCTGCCTGCAGTACAAGGGAAGTCATTAAAAATATGATAGACGCAGGCGTAAATGTTTTCAGGATAAACTTTTCGCATGCTGATTATACAGATGTTCAGGAACGTATTGACATCATCCGCGGGCTTAACGAAGAGTTTGGATACAGCACCTCTATACTTGCCGACCTACAGGGGCCTAAGCTTCGTGTAGGCGTTATGAAAGAAGATGTTGTAGTGGCTCCCGGCGATATCATCACTTTCACTACTGCTGAAGATATTTTAGGTACCGCTGAGCGCGTATATATGAACTATAAAGAGTTCCCAAATGATGTGAACCCAGGTGAGCGCATACTTCTTGACGACGGCAAACTGATTTTTGAGGTTGTTGAAACCGACAAAAACACTGAGGTTAAAGCTAAAGTCATACAAGGCGGTCCGCTAAAATCTAAGAAAGGTGTGAACCTGCCCAACACTAAAGTATCACTGCCTGCACTTACGCAGAAAGATATTCGTGATGCACTTTTTGCCATTAAAGCTGAAGTAGACTGGATTGCGCTTTCATTCGTGCGTACGCCAAAAGACCTTGAAGAACTGCAGGACCTGATTGCCGAGCACTCATCTTATAAAATTCCTATCATAGCCAAGATTGAGAAACCGGAAGCGGTAGAGAATATCGACAAGCTTGTGGCCTTTTGTGATGGACTTATGGTTGCTCGCGGCGACCTGGGTGTGGAAATGCCGGCACAGGAAGTTCCGCTTATACAGAAGAAGCTTATTAATCGCGCCAAAACTGCACGTATACCTGTTATCGTGGCCACGCAAATGATGGAAACCATGATTACCAGCCTTACGCCAACCCGCGCCGAGGTTAATGACGTGGCTAACTCTGTAATGGATGGCGCCGATGCTGTAATGCTTTCAGGTGAAACATCTGTAGGTAATTACCCGGTACAGGTTATAGAAAAAATGACGCAGATTATTGAGGCGGTGGAAGACAGTCCGCTTATTATGGTGCCGCAAAACACACCGCAGGTACGCACTAAGCGCTTCATTACAAAATCAATATGCCACCACGCCACGCAAATGGCCAACGTGATCAAGGCAAAGGCTATCACCACGCTTACTAACACAGGCTATACAGCGTTCCAGATATCTGCCTGGAGGCCTAATGCACAGATTTTGGTATTTACTTCAAACAAGCGCATACTTACGCAGATGAGCCTTCTTTGGGGAGTGAATTCATTCTACTATGATAAATTCCTCAGCACGGATGAAACTGTAGATGATATCAACGAAATAGCAAGGGAAAAAGGCTTTGTGGAAAAAGGCGATTTCCTTATCAATCTTGCAGCAATGCCTGTGGTTGAAAAAGGGATGGTAAATACCCTGAGGGTTTCAGAAATAGCTTAAAAATAAATACTCCTGCTTCAGCGGGAGTTTTGTTTTACTCATCCAGCCTTTGCTGAAGGATGTCATAGAATTGGCCAACGTGGTAACCATCCATAAGCCCGTGATGTACATGTACTGATACCGGCATCACCTTCCTGCCGTCTTTATCTGTCATTTTGCCTACCGATATTTTCGGACAACTGTCGGGGAATGTAAAGCTGCGGGCGTGTGACAGCGATGTAAAATCAACCCACGGTATTGCAGAGAAATGTATGAGGTTATCCACTTCAAACTTTCGAGTAAAGAGCCCAGGCGTGGTGCGAACACGTTCAATCTCTGCTTTTGATGTTTGTTCGAAAACGGCAAAGTCAGGGTGGAATTCCATCAACGAAAAACCGAATGTATTATCATCACGCGTAAGTGTCGCCGATACATCAATACGCTCGTGCAGCACAATATCATCACCCGCAATGCGATAGCGGAATTCCTCAATAGCATTTACCGCCGCAGCCAGTTTATGCAGGTAATACAAAAAGAACGAGTGCCCGCCTGCTTTTGCCGCAGCGTATGCTTTGGTCAGATCTACATTCACCACCAGCCCAAAAAACGGCTCTTCAAATTTCCTGAAAAACTCAAAGTGCTCACGGCGTGGGTAGGTTGAAAAGTTTATTTTAGTGGGCATTATTCTTCAATTAAATTCATTATCCAGTTCGTCCATGCTAAAATGGTTGAGGCTCTTCGAAAAAAAGTACTATGCTCGCCAATATTATATAGTTGTAATTCAATCATAATTGGAACAATTTCTTTTCTTAATGGTGCTTGGGAATTATCCAAATATAATTGTAGAGTCCTCTTAAAAATAGCATGACTAAGAATCAATTCAACAAATTTTAATTGCCTATCTATAATGTTTAAGTTAAATAGTGCGAGTCCTTCTTTTGACAGAAAATATGTCACCTGCTTATCTTGCAATTTTTTATCAACAAGTCCCAAGTATCTTGCTGCATCGGTGTAATAATTAATTTGTCTTTTGTCTAATTTTTCCTTTTTGGTAAAATCATAATTTGAGAGAAGGTCATCCCTTGTAAGTTCTCCTTTTTGATATAAAATTTCACACAAGTTTATAACTCTTTCAAATGAGTTAGCTTGAGGGAAAGGTATATCTGGCTCCTGTACAATATCAGTTGAATCAATAATTTTTTGAATATTTTCTAGATTTATCTCACCCTCGTATACCACATACTTTCGTTCCTTAGTTAGCGTAATAGAATTATAACTATTCACATCTAAGAAGGAGTATTCACGTAAATGAAAAGTTCCGTTTGAATAAGTCAGAAAAACAGTCCTTACTTTTTTATTGATTTTCCGAGACCATAATCTATAGGGATAAAATAATTGACGAATTAAAAAATCACTTGATATATAGTTTTTTGCCTCGATAATAGTAAGTGATGTTTCCCCTTCATATCCTCCATCTATCTCAATTTGTGAATTGGCAACCTCAATCTTAAAAGGCATATTATTTGTATCAATTTTAAAATCAAATGATGATGAACTCATACGACCACTCACTGTTGGATATAAAATTTTATCATCAATAAAATCATTCAGTATGCCTGAAACAAAAGCACAGTTGATAGCTGTTGCCTCACTATTTATATCATTATAATCTAAGCTTTCGAGAGGTATAGGAAATGGAATCTTCTTTGTATCAACGTCGAGATTATTAAACCTTTCAAAAGTTTTAAATGTGCCGATTATATAAGAGCCTCTTGAAATTGGTAAGATTGAAAGCGAGTTTTCTAAAAAATTTTTGGAAGTTGTGACCTATGATCAAACTTTGTCATCAATCTAGCTTCTCTTTCATCATTTATTGTTTTGGAACTTATAATAGCATAGCCTGTGATTTGAATAGCCTCTAATAATTTGTGCTCTTCAAAAAGTTTAACCCAAGCAATATCATTTTTTGAACTACTCATAATTTCTGATCAAAACTTCCTCAACTTCGCCTCTTTTATCACCATCAGAATTAATAGCTCTAGTGGCCATGACAGTGCTGATATTATAATCTTGATATAAATCTTTTATTCTCTGAGTAGATGAATTGGATAGAAGAAATTTGATCCCTCTACTATTTAAATCATTGCAAGCATCACGTAAACGCACTTGATCCATGATATCCCATCCTCCCTGTATATAACCTGTAAAATTGGAACTCTCAGAAACTGGGTCATACGGTGGATCTAAATAAACAAAAGATTTTTTATCTGCTTGTTTTAAAACATCTTCATAATCGCCGCTTAAAATTTGAACATCATTATTTTTTAAGTAAGCACTTACTGCCTTTAAAGTAGGTTCATTTACGATATTTGGATTTTTATACCTTCCAAAAGGAGCATTAAACTCTCCTGCATTGTTTACCCGATAAAGCCCGTTAAAACATGTTTTATTTAAATATATAACCCGAGAAGCCTTTTGAACATCTGTAAGATCATTGAATTCCTTTGTTCTGTCCAACGAACGAAGTTTATAAAAATAACCTTCTTCATTATCGTGTCGTCTTAAGTCTTCGACTAATTCTGGTAAGCTATGTTTAATGACGTTATAGACATTTATCAATTCAGAATTAAAATCATTTATTATCGCTTTTTTAGGCTGAAGATGAAACAAGACTGCACCTCCGCCAACGAAAGGCTCAATGTAATTATCGATTTTTTTAGGCAATAACTCTACAATTGAAGGCATGATTTGTCTCTTGCCGCCAACCCATTTTAAAAATGGAGAAACCAGTTTGTTTTTTGCCATGACTATTTTTTTTGGTAAAAATACAAATTAAAAGAAAATAATCAAATATAATTGTAAATAATCTTAACTCACAACTTCCCCATTCCCTACGCCATCAGCATCAGGGTTTACGAAAACAAGCTTGCCTTCGGCGTTCTGGGTCATTAGTATCATACCCTGGCTTTCTACACCGCGAAGGTTGCGCGGGGCAAGGTTTACCAGTACGGTAACACGCTTGCCTACCACTTCTTCCGGTGAGAAACTTTCTGCAATACCCGAAACTATGGTACGCACATCAATTCCAGTATCTACTTTAAGCACCAATAGCTTATTGGCTTTCGGCATTTTCTCCGCTTCAAGTATTGTTCCGGTTCTTATGTCCATCTTCGCGAAATCCTCAAACTGAATCAGGTCTTTCTGTGGTTCGGCTTTCTTATTTTCGGCGGCGTTGGCGGTTTTAGTAGCTTCCAATTTATCTATCTGTTTTTGTATGGCTTCGTCTTCAATTTTAGCGAAAAGCAGTTCAGCCTGGCCTATCTGGTCTCCGGCTTTTAGTAAATCTGTTTTTAGTGAAATGTCATTCCATGTTAACCTCGCGACTGCGCTCGAGGTGACAGTGAGGTTCAGCATGTTCTTAAGCTTACCGGCTGTAAACGGCAAAAATGGTTCGCTGAGTACACTCAGTGCCGCAGCAATTTGTAATGCTACATACATCTGCGTCTGTACACGCGCCGGATTTTCCTTTATCATCTTCCACGGCTCTTCGTCCGCCAGGTATTTGTTGCCCAGGCGCGCAAGGTTCATCAGTTCGCTCAATGCCTCACGAAAACGGTAACGCTCAATACTGCTGGCAATCACGGCCGGGTAAGCGCGCATTTCGGTAAGGGTAGCCTCATCAACATCGCTAAAGTTATTTGGCTGCGGAACAATGCCCTCATAATATTTATTAGTTAGCACCACAACGCGGTTGATGAAGTTACCGAAAATAGCTACGAGCTCATTGTTGTTGCGCGCCTGGAAATCTTTCCATGTAAAGTCGTTGTCTTTTGTTTCGGGTGCAGCAGCCGTAAGCGCATAACGCAATACATCCTGCTGCCCTGGGAAGTCCTGCAGGTACTCGTGAAGCCACACCGCCCAGTTTTTAGACGTTGACAGCTTGTTTCCCTCAAGGTTCAGAAACTCGTTGGCAGGCACATTATCCGGCAATATATAACTGCCTTCCGCCTTAAGCATTGCAGGGAAAATCACGCAATGGAAAACTATATTATCTTTCCCGATGAAGTGCACCAGCTTGGTATCATTACTTTTCCAGTACGGCTCCCAGTCTTTGCCTTCACGCTGCGCCCACTCTTTGGTAGATGATATATAGCCTATAGGCGCATCAAACCACACATACAGCACTTTGCCCTCGGCGCCTTCCACCGGTACGGGTATACCCCAGTCAAGGTCGCGGGTTACAGCACGGGGTTTTAGTCCGTCTTCCAGCCATGATTTCACCTGGCCGTATACATTCGGTTTCCAGTCGTTTTTATGCCCTTCAAGGATCCATTCACGCAGAAAAGCATCATAGCGGTCGAGTGGCAGGAACCAGTGTTTAGTTGACTTTGTTACGGGTGTTGTTCCGGTTATAGTCGATTTTGGATTTATAAGGTCAGTCGCGTTAAGAGATGACCCGCACTTTTCGCATTGGTCGCCATAAGCGTCATCGTTACCGCATTTCGGGCAGGTACCGGTTACGAAACGGTCGGCCAGGAACTGCTGCGCCTGCTCATCATACAGCTGTTCAGTTACTTCCTCAATAAACTTATCTTCGTTATACAGCTTCTTGAAAAATTCAGAAGCCGTATCATGATGAATATGTGCCGATGTACGGGAATAATTATCAAACGACACGCCAAAATCTTCAAAGCTTTGCTTTATGATACCGTGATATTTATCGATAACCTGCTGCGGGGTGATGCCTTCTTTTTTGGCTTTCATAGAGATAGCCACACCGTGCTCATCGCTTCCGCAGATGAACGCCACATCTTTACCCTGAAGGCGAAGAAAACGCGCATAAATATCTGAAGGTATGTAAACGCCTGCCAAATGGCCAATGTGTATGGGGTCCGTTGGTGTAAGGCAGGGCGGCAGTAATTGTATATCTTTTAGGGTCTTGTATCATCGTTTTGAGAAAATTTATGCAAAAGTACGATTTTTGCTGCATTCTTTTTCGAAGGAGGTTGCCTATATTTGTAGATATAGATTTACTAAATGCCACACAGAATCATCCTTTTACTTTTGCTTTTTGCTGTATCCGTTAAAGCGCAATATGTCAAAACACCGCCATACCTCAAAAAGGCGATACCGTTGGCATACTCGCCACCGCCCGTAAAGTGGACATGGCGCCATTGCAGCCTGCCATCAATTTACTGAAAAGCTGGGGACTGAATGTTGTTATCGGCAAAACCGTCGGGCTGAGCGACAACCAGCTTGCCGGACCGGACTGGCAACGTGCAACAGACCTGCAGCAGATGCTGGACAACCCGTCAATAAAAGCGATATGGACGGCCAAGGGCGGCTACGGCACTGCAAAGATTGTTGATAGGGTTGACTTTGCGAAGTTCAAGCAAAGGCCTAAATGGCTTATCGGGTTTAGTGATGTTACGGTGCTGCACAGCCACATCAATAACTTTGATATTGCAACATTGCACGGTATTGCCTGTATTTCTGTCTCAGGTGCAACGTCCGAGGCCATTGAAAGTTTGAGGAAAGCGCTATTCGGCGAGAAGCTGGTTTATACAATTCCTGCGCATGAATTCAACAAGCCTGGAAAAGCCGCCGGTGAACTTGTCGGCGGAAATCTCTCGGTACTATATAGCATTATTGGGTCACCCTCTGAAGCGGATTACAAAAATAAAATCATCTTTATAGAAGACCTCGACGAATACCTTTACCACATTGACAGGATGATGACCAACCTAGACCGTAACGGGTATTTCAAAAATGTTAAAGGAGTGTTAATAGGTTCTTTCACCAAAATGCGTGATAATGACATACCGTGGGGGCATGATGCAATGGAAATTATTCGTGACATTACAAAAAAATACAATATCCCGATTTGCTTTAATTTTCCGGCAGGGCATATAAAAGATAACCGCACACTTATCATGGGCAAAACTGTAACGCTTGATGTAACTGCCTCAGGCACAAAACTTAACTTTGATTAATGGCTGAACACAATGATTTAGGAAAACTTGGTGAAGAAGCAGCTGTGGCCTATCTGCGGAAGCATGGCTATGACATATTGCAGACCAACTACGTGTTCCAAAAAGCTGAAATAGATATCATTGCACAAAAAGGCGATGTATTAGCCATAGTTGAAGTTAAGACTCGTTCTTCTCTTGATTTTGGGCTGCCACAGGAGTTTGTGAAACCTAAGAAAATCCAGCTGTTGGTAAAAGCCGTAAATGAATATGTACAGCAGAATGACTTAGATGCTGAGGTCAGATTTGATATAATATCTGTTTACAATAATAATGGTAATTTTGAAATAGAACATTTGGAAGATGCCTTCTTTCACTTTTAAGTTGTTAGATTTTTAACAAATTGTTTTTACTTTGTATATTTGCGATGCAAACAACAACACACACAACAACTTAAGCTATGAAAACAATTTCGTCTGTAGTAGAACACTACATTAAGACAAAGCCATTTTTACTCAGCGCCCTGTCGCAGGGCATAATAAATTTAACCTCACTCGCCCGCAACATGATGCCGGAGCTGGAGGCGGAAATAGGTAAAGACGTTAAACAGGGAGCGGTGGTAATGTCGCTAAAGCGCCTTTCGGAAGATCTTAACTTTCGTGTTAACCATAAGATTGTAAAAGTTTTAAAAGGTATAGGCGAGATTACAGTACGTTCATCACTTACTGATTATACATTTGCAGTGTCTGACACGATACTGAACAAACAGGCAGAATTGATTGGCTACATCAACACTTATCCTGAAGTTTTTTATACTTCATCAAGAGGGGTAAATGAAACTAATGTAGTGGTGAGCTCAAGCATGAACACCATTGTTGAAAAGCTTTTTGCAGGCGAAAAACAAATAGAGCGTACAGATAATCTGGCATCAATAACTGTAAAGTTGCCAAAAGACAACATATCAACGCCCGGGGTTTATTACTATATCTTCCAAAGGCTTGCCTGGGAAGGAATTATTATCAATGAGGTAATCTCTACGTCGTATGAATTTACTATTCTTGTAAACGATGAAGAAGTTGACCTTGCCTTTAAAGTTATAAAAGACTTAAAAAGCATCTAAGCATCACCGTGTTACAATAACAATGGTAATATTTTAAAATTAGCTATGAAAAAAATTTACATACTTACAGCGCTTTTCAGCGCGTTCTCACTGTTTGCCCAACAAAAAGTTGCAGAACAAATACAGCAGCTTACGGCGGAAGGCAAGTCTTTTAAGAACACTGCACCACTTTCAGTAATTACACCGCAGGACAACAAAGCGGCTGTTGTGCGTAATGCTACTTTTGCCGTTATTGATGAGCAGTTACTGAAATCAATTGTTACTGAAGCGCCCGAAACCTTTAGCCTTTCTATACCCTATAATAACCGGGTTGTGACAGTTCAGCTTTACAAAGTTGACATTTTTGCGCCGGGCTTTCATATAGATACTGATAAACAGGCTAATATAGCTTTTACAAAAGGCATACATTACCGCGGCATTGTTGAGAGAGATATGACTTCTGTTGCTTCGTTCAACTTCTTTGAAAGCGAGATGAATGGCATAATTTCATCTGGCGAATATGGCAACCTTGTTGTAGCAAAACAACTTCGTGAAGACAGTGGCACTTATATTATTTACTCAGATGCTAACCTTGCTATCCCTAATACTTTTGCCTGCCATACGCAAGATCCTGAAGATGTTGCACCACAAAGGCAGTCTGACAGTGAACAAAGCATTCAAAGCACACGCTGCGTTACCATGTATTTTGAAATTGATTATGACCTTTACCAGCAAAATGGCAGCAGTACCCAGCAAACAGGTGTATGGATGACATCGGTATATAATAATGTACAGACATTGTTTAACAATGATAACATAACCACCGCTTTAAGGTCTTTTTATATCTGGACCACGCAAGACCCTTATACTGGCGATTCATCAGGTGATTACCTTTCACAATTCGGAACGCTAAGGCCGGTTTTTGACGGGGACCTTGGGCAGTTGTTAGGCATAGATCCTGGTGGGCTTGGCGGTGTCGCCGTAACTATTGCAGGCATATGCAGCGACAATAATTTCAGCTATTCCGATGTATTTTTTGATTATGCCAATGTACCTGCTTTTTCATGGACAGTGCAGGTAATAACCCATGAGTTTGGGCACCTTCTCGGTTCACCCCATACTCACGGCTGCTACTGGAATGGCAACAATACCGCCATTGACGGCTGTGGCTCATCACAAGGATATATTGAAGGGAACTGTGCACAGGGCCCAATCCCTACATCATCAGTAAAAGGCACCATAATGAGCTATTGCCATCTGGTACCAAATGTCGGTATCAATTTTTCAAATGGCTTTGGCCCTCAGCCTAAACAACGCATACTTAACCATGTAGAAGGCTCAACATGCCTAAGTACAGATTGTATAAATACCTGTATAAATACCGTAAATGATTTTGCAATTACATCGGTAAGCACGACAGAAGCCACAATAACCTGGACAACCATTAATAACTCACCGGGGCCATGGCAGGCTGTACGTACAGCCGTAAGTGCACCAACTATTGGCTGGCAGACCGCAAATACTAACAGTTTTACTACTACAGGCCTCACTCCCAATACATATTACAGGTTAAGTGTTAGGCCGCTTTGTGCCTTCGGCCAAAATCCTGAAATAAGAAACTTCATTTTTGCAACAAACCCTGTTGATGTTTGTTCGGGCGTACAATTTACCGATACTGGCGGTACTAGTGCAAACTATGGCAATAACCAATATCTTTTAAGGACTTACTCACCTACTACACCCGGTACAAAAGTAAGGGTAGAATTCCAGTCGTTTAACACCGAAGCTGATTACGATTTTCTTTATGTTTACAATGGGCCAACCGCAACAGCTGAAAACCTGATAAATACATATTCAGGCACAAACAGCCCGGGAACGATAGAATCTACAGCTCCAGACGGATCCCTGACATTTAAATTTATAAGTGATGTGTTTAGTGTTGCCGCCGGTTGGAATGCTACAGTTTCATGCGCATCTTTAGGTACAGATGATGTCACATTTGCAAATTTCAGCTATTATCCTAACCCATCATCTGGAGTTGTAAATATTAAGTCTTCTGAAACGTTTACAACTGTATCTGTTTATAATGTAACAGGGCAGCTGCTTACAAAGAAAACCGTTAATGCTTCTGAAGCAGCTATGGACATTTCGTCATACGCAAACGGTGTTTATTTCTTCCGCGTTGCCAATGATAATAAACAGGCTAATTTCAGGATTGTGAAGCAGTAATGACCGTTCTGATAGTTTTTATATCGATTGCGGTTTTCTTTATTTTGTTCCTGAAAACAGAGCGTTTTGGGCGAAGGCCTTCAGGCAGGCGGCTTGAAGAAATCCGGCGCTCGCCTAATTATAAAGACGGGCAATTTCAGAACCTGGAAATCACACCTGCGCTTGCTGAAGGTGTGAGCTATTTTACGGTTTTTGAAAAATTTTTCTTTCACCAAAGTAAGCGCAGCAAGCCAAACCAGGCTTTGCCGGCTGTAAAAACTAATTTAAAGATTTTACAGCCTGATGAAAACATAATTGTCTGGTTTGGGCATTCATCTTATTTTTTGCAGGCAGATGGTAAAAAATTTTTAGTTGACCCTGTTTTTAGCGGGCAAGCATCGCCGGTAAGTTTTACTACAAAAGCTTTTGCTTATACAAATAAGTATACTGCTGAAGACATGCCTGAGATTGACTACCTGATTATAACGCATGACCATTGGGATCACTTGGATTATGACACTGTTTTAAATCTGAAAAGCAAAACAAAGCGCATCATAACCGGTTTGGGCACTGGCCAACATTTTGAGCGATGGGGCTTTGATATGAGCTGTGTTACAGAATTGGACTGGAATGCTTCAGTACAGCTTTTTGAAGGTTTTGAAATGACTGCTGTGCCTGCGCGGCATTTCGCCGGCAGGGGGCTTAAGCGCAACACATCTTTATGGGCAGCATTTGTGTTACAGACACCATCCTTCAGGTTATTCCTCGGAGGAGATTCCGGTTACGGTACGCATTTTAAAACCATTGGAGACGCTTTCGGGCCTTTTGACATTGCTATACTGGAATGCGGACAGTATAATGAATACTGGCGCTATATACACATGCTGCCTGATGAAATTGTAAAAGCTACTACAGATCTTAAGGCGAAGAAACTTATGCCGGTGCATTGGGGCAAATTCTCTCTTGCACTGCACGATTGGGACGAACCTATACACGCTATATGTGCGGAAGCAGATAAAGAAAAAATGCCGCTCTTTACACCCATGATTGGTGAAAAAGCGGCATTTGATAATCCTGATATTATATTTAAAAAATGGTGGGAAGGACTCCCTTAGCCTACCATATTTTTACACGCTTATCTGGCGCTACATACATTTTATCACCTTCTTTTATACCGAAAGCTTCATAGAATGCATCAACATTTTGCAGCGGTACATACGCCCTGTACTGGCCCGGAGAGTGCGGGTCGGTCTTTACCTGGTTTTTTATAGCCTCATCACGTGATTTGCCCCTCCATATAGTAGCCCATGACATAAAGAAGCGCTGCTCCGGCGTGAATCCGTCAATCAGTCCCGGGTTGCCGTTCTGTTTCAGGTGAAGCTGCAGGCCGTCATATGCTGCATTAACTCCGCCAAGGTCGCCAATGTTTTCACCGAGGGTAAACTTACCATCAACAAAAGTTCCCGGCAGTGGCTCAAGTGCGCTATACTGGTCGGCCAGTGCACCGCCTAATCCGGTAAATTTCTCTAAGTCTTCATCACTCCACCAGTTCACAAGGTTACCGTCAGCATTGTAGCGGGCTCCTGAATCGTCAAAGCCGTGAGATATCTCGTGGCCTATAACACCGCCAATACCTCCGTAGTTTACAGCCTCATCTGCACGATAGTCATAAAACGGCGGCTGCAATATCCCCGCAGGGAAAACAATCTCATTGTTGCTTGGGTTAAAGTAAGCGTTTACAATCTGAGGCGCCATGCCCCATTCGGTTTTATCAACCGGTTTGCCAAGTTTCTCAAGCGACTTCTGGTATCTCCAGCGTGAAACATTTTTAGCGTTATTGAAGTATGTACCACCCTCTTCAGGGCTTTGCAGGGTAAGCGCCGAATAGTCTTTCCATTTGTCAGGATAGCCAATCTTCACTGTCATTTTGCGAAGCTTGGTAATGGCATTTTCGCGTGTAGATTTAGCCATCCACGGCAAGCGGTTAATGCGGTTTTCATACGCCAGCATCACGTTCTTTATCATGCTCTCAGCTTTGGCTTTAGCCTCCGCAGGAAATTTCTTCTCAACATAAAGCTTGCCTAATGCTTCACCAACCGAACCATTTATAGTTTGCAGCGCATTTTTGTCACGAGACTCTTCTTTTAAAGCGCCACGAAGCGTTTTGCTGTAAAATTCCCAATTGGCAGTTTCAATGTCTGTAGAAAGTTTTGAAGCCGAATTGTCAAGCAATGTCCAGGTCATGTAAGCTTTCCAGTCTTCAATATTCTTTTTCACAAGGATATCCTGCATGGCTGTCATGTACTTTGGCTGGCTAACAATAATTGTGTCGACTTTAGTAATGCCCACACCTTTAAGGTATTCATTCCAATTGATGGCCGGCGTAAGCTTTTGAAGTTCTGCAACCGTCATAGGGTTGTAACTTTTACGTCGGTCACGGCGTTCTACACGGTCAAAGCGCGGCTTTGCCATAGCTGTTTCAAAAGCAAGCACACGGTTGGCATAATCTTTAGCCTTTGTATCATTGTAGCCAAGGTATTTCAACATACGGGCAACATGCTGTACGTACTTTTCACGCTTCTCTTTTGAGTCGGCATCTTCGCTTACGTAGTAATCCCTGTCGGGTAAGCCTAATGCCCCCGGGCTTATGTACACAACATTGCGTGTGCTGTTCTTAGCATCGGTTCCTACGCCTGCGCCAAAAAAGCCAAGGCCACCTTCCCACTCCATTTCCTGAAGTAATGCCTGCAACGATTTTACATCTTTAACAGCATCTATTTTTTTCAGGTAGGGTTTAAGGGGTGTAATTCCGGCTTTGTTTCGTGCCACGGTATCCATAATGGTGCGGTACAGATTTGCTGCCTTGCCCTGGTCGGTATTAGACTTCAGGCTTTTGTTAGCCGCTGCCTCTTTAAGTATCGCGAGGGCATCATTATTAGTTGTTTCGCGCAGCTCATCAAAACTTCCCCAACGGGTTTTGTCAGCAGGGATATCAGTTTTGTCAAGCCAGGTACCGTTCACGTACCTGAAGAAATCTTCTCCCGGCTTCACTTTAGCGTCCATATACTGCAGGTTGATTCCTGGCTTTTGCTGTGCAGGTTTGCTCTGGGCAAACCCTGCAGCTGAAATGCCCAGTGCAAGTGCGGCAATGGCAATTTTATTATTTTTCATATATGTATAAATTGTGTTTATTACAAATTTAGCAATCTAAAGGAAAAAGTTGTGCCATAAATGCAAAACATCAGTTGAAACGATAAACTTTAACGTTGTACGCCATCAGTATAATTCGGTTAATCTGCTTTCATTCGTAATTTTGAATAAATTTTCTGCTGATGCCATCTTTCTTTAAAAAATACCGCCTTTTCATAATAACAATGGCCGTACTGTCTGTTATTATACTCACCACATTTTACATGGTGCTTTCGCCTCCTAAAAGATTGCCGGTTTACAACCCCAGCGATGTAAACCCAAAGCTGGTTGACACTACAATACAATACATAAGCCGTGACCACAGGATTGCGCCATTTTCGTTTACCAACCAAAACGGCAAAACTGTGACCAATAAAGATTACGAAGGCAAAATTTATGTTGCAGATTTTTTCTTCACTACCTGCCCTACCATTTGCCCTATTATGACTACAAATATGGCGTGGCTGCAGGAGCGTATAAAAGATAACCCTAAGGTAATGCTGCTGTCACATTCGGTAACGCCTGATATTGATAATTTTGCCGTACTGAAAGAATATGCGAAAAAGAAAGGTGTGATTGACAGTAAATGGAATTTGGTAACGGGTGATAAGAAAGACATTTATTATATAGCCCGAAAATCATACCTGGCTGTTGAAACAACCGATAGTAAAGAGCTGTATGACATGGTTCATACTGAAAACTTCATTTTGGTTGATACAAAAGGACGCATCCGCGGATTTTATAATGGCACCAATCTTGACAAAGACATTAAAGGTGAAAAGAATGTTGAAGACCTTCTGGAAGACATCAACTGGCTGAGTGAAAATGAATAACCCTGCCTGTTTGTTAATAATTTCGTAATTTCGCCATCTTGATTTATTCTAAATAAAGTGGAAACTACACTTGCTGCACTTAAAAAAGGGCAACGCGCCACAATTACAGGTTTTGATATTGATGCCATCCCGCTCAAGCTGATTGAGATGGGCTGCCTGCCCGGCAATGTAGTTGAAATGATGCAGGCTGCACCGCTTGGCGACCCAATTTACATTAATGTAAATGACAGCCACCTGGCGATACGCAGAGAAACTGCCTCTGAAATTTTTGTGGAAGTCAGGGAATAAACATGGAAAAAAACACCCTGAAAATAGCGCTCATCGGCAACCCGAATACAGGAAAAACTTCTGTTTTTAACAGGCTTACAGGCTTAAATCAGCAGGTGGGTAACTATCCGGGCATTACCGTAGAACGTAAGGCAGGTGTCTGCAAACTGCCGGGTAATATAAAAGGTGAAATTGTTGACCTCCCCGGAACATACAGCCTTAATGCCAGCTCTATAGATGAAAATGTTGTGATTGAGCTTTTGCTGAACCGCAATGATAAAGACTTTCCTGATGTTGCTGTAGTGGTTACGGATGTTGAAAACCTGAAACGAAACCTGTTGCTTTTTACCCAGATAAAAGACCTCGAAATTCCGGCCATACTCGTTATAAATATGTGCGACAGGATGGAAAAGAAAGGCATTTCCCTTGATGTACCTTACCTTGAAGAGCATCTCAGGACTAAAATAGCATTGGTGAGCTCGCGTAAGAATATAGGTATCACCGAGCTTAAGGAAATGATTGTTGAGTATAAATCACTCTCTACAGAACCATGCCTTCATGCCAGCGAAATAGACAGGCCATACTTTGACAGCCTTCGGCACGCTTTCCCTAACCAGTTGCTGTACAAGCTTTGGCTGGTAATAACGCAGGATGTGAATTACGGTATATCTGACAAAAAAGATATGTTGGGAAGGTCGTTTACCAAAACTCCGAGCGAACTGAAAAAACTGCAGCAAAAAGAAACCATAAAGCGTTATCAATTTATTAATGATGTGCTGAAAACAGGAATGACTGTTGACAGCAGCAAAGCGAAGGGTTTGCGCGCATCGTTAGACAGGATACTGATTCACAGAGTTTGGGGTTATGTGATATTTTTTGCGATACTGATGCTGATATTCCAGTCGATATTCTCATGGGCAAGCATCCCGATGGATGTTATAGATGAGGGTTTTGCCTGGCTTGGGTCGTTCGCGGCGGGTAATCTTCCTGCCGGAAAGCTTACCGACCTGATTGCTGAAGGTGTTATTCCGGGTATTGGCGGTGTTGTAATATTCATTCCGCAGATTGCTTTCTTGTTTTTCTTTATTTCAATACTTGAAGAAACAGGTTATATGAGCCGCGTTGTCTTTTTAATGGACCGCCTCATGAAGCCCTTTGGCCTGAGCGGAAAGAGTGTTGTACCGCTTATCTCAGGCACGGCATGTGCCATACCGGCGATAATGGCTGCGCGAAACATTGAAAACTGGCGGGAACGGCTTATCACGATATTGGTAACGCCATTTACAACATGTTCGGCGAGGCTACCGGTTTATGCCATATTGATTGCACTAATAATTCCCGAACAGAGTGTTGCAGGTATTTTCAACTTACAGGGATTAACCCTTATGGCTTTGTACTTGCTTGGCTTTGCAGGTGCAATCGCTTCAGCCTACATCCTCAACAAAATTCTTAAAACAAAGCACAAAAGCTTTTTTGTCGCTGAAATGCCAAACTACAAGCTGCCACTGGCCAAGAATGTCGGCATCAATGTTTTAGAAAAAACAAAGGCATTTGTATATGGTGCAGGCAAAATCATTTTGGCGCTGAGCATTATAATATGGTTTTTAGGTTCTCATGGCCCCGGAGATGATTTCGGGAATGCTGAAGAAATCGTACTTAACCAAGATAATTCCGGTTTGACCGAACAACAATTAAATGACAAAGTAGCCTCATATCAGCTTGAAAATTCATATATCGGCATAGTAGGCAAAGGCATAGAGCCTGTTATCCGCCCGTTGGGTTATGACTGGAAAATCGGCATCGCGATAGTGTCTTCTTTCGCGGCGCGTGAAGTATTTGTGGGCACTTTAGCTACCATATACAACATTGGCAGCAGCGGCGAAGAAGAAGCCACCATTAAAGAACGCATGGCTGCCGAAGTAAATCCTGCTACCGGTGAAAAGGTATTCAATTTTGCAACAGGTATTTCACTTTTGCTCTTCTATGCTTTCGCCATGCAGTGCATCAGTACGCTTGCCATCACAAAAAAGGAAACCAACACCTGGAAATGGCCGCTGATTCAATTGTTCGGGATGAGTACTTTTGCCTACGTTGTTTCGCTGATAGCTTACCAATTACTCAAGTAAGATGGATATGCAGGAAATCATAGTATATATTATCGTATTAGGTGCAGTAGCTTTCCTGATAAAGAAATTTTTCCTCAAGAAGAAAAAGAAACCCGGCTGTGGCGATGATTGCGGGTGTCACTAACCCAAAGCCACATCAAGCACCATCATTACCACAAAGCCGCCTATAAAGCCTAAAGTAGCTATATCTGTATTATTAGCTTGTTGGGTTTCAGGTATAACTTCTTCCACCACCACAAAAATCATGGCGCCTGCGGCAAAAGCCAGTGCATACGGCAATACAGGAGTAAAAAATGACACTGCCAGTGCGCCTACAACTCCTGCAACTGGCTCTACCAACGCTGAAGACTGACCATACAAAAAGCTTTTTTTGCGTGACATACCCATCCTTCGCAACGGCATTGACACAGCAATTCCTTCAGGAAAATTTTGTATCCCGATTCCTATCGCCAGTGTTAACGCTCCTGCAATCGTTGCCTCAGGAATGCCAGCTGCCACTCCGCCAAAGAGTACGCCAACAGCAAGGCCTTCAGGTATGTTATGTAATGTAATGGCTAAAACCAACAGGGTTGTGCGCTGCCATGGCGTTTTTGTCTTAAAGCCTTCTTTCTCCTCTTCTTTAAAATTTATATGCAGGTGCGGCAAAGCTTTATCAAGCCCGAAAAGAAACAGCGCCCCGAGTATAAACCCAACGGCGGCCGGTATCACTTTTACGAAACCCTCACCGGTACTCATATCAATTGCCGGCGACAGCAGGCTCCAATAGCTGGCAGCCACCATCACTCCTCCTGTAAAACCGAGCATACCGTCAAGCACAATCCTGTTCATATTCCTGAAAAAGAATACTACCGATGCTCCAAGCGCTGTAAGAAACCATGTGAAAAGCGTGGCATAAAGCGCTGCAAGCACAGGGTCAATACTTTCAAAATATTTTATAAGGCTGTCAAACATTTACGTCGCTTTTACAAAAAGGTTGCCTGCAATTTTATTAGAAACAGAGAATTCCCTGCCATTGATGCGGATATTAAGTGACTGGTCAAAATGTTCTTTTCCTAAGGTTTCAATGGTAGTGCCTAATGCAATTTGCTGTTTGTCAAGATACTGAAGGAATGTCGAAGAACTGTCTTTCACACCTACACATATAACTTTTTTACCCGGCATTGTTTCACTAAGCAATTGTTTTTCAACTTTAGCAATTTTACCATTACGGTCAGGAATCGGGTCGCCGTGCGGGTCTTCTTTCGGGAAGTCAAGGAATTCCTCAAGTTTATCGGTAAGCTTTTCAGATTTTATATGTTCAAGCTGCTCAGCAACGTCATGCACCTCATCCCATGAAAAATTAAGCTTTTCAACCCAAAAAACTTCCCAAAGCCTATGCTTGCGGATAATCATAAGCGCCATGTGCCGCCCTTCATCCGTAAGCGATACACCTTGGTATTTTTTATAAGCCACCAGGTTTTTCTCTGCAAGCTTCTGCACCATATCGGTAACCGATGATGGCTTGCTCTCCATTGCCCCGGCTATTGCATTGGTAGTAATACCGTTTGACGCGCCCTGAGAAAGGTGATAGATAGTCTTAAGATAGTTTTCTTCAGAATAAGTCATAAACAAATATACAACAATAAAATTATTTTTAGGCTTGGCTAAATTTGTTTGGATTAAGCCACAAAAACCAAAAAGTACATCAAAAAAATACAATAGTTTTTTAAGTTTGTGAGACATGAAGCATTACGACTACATATTTGCCGGGGCAGGGCTATCATCATTGATGACTGCTTACAAAATGGCAATTAATGAAAATTTCTCTTCAAAAAAGATTTTGCTTATAGATCCTGACGCTAAACAGTCTAATGACCGGACATGGTGCTATTGGTCTGACCGCGAAAGCCTGTTTGACAATATAATTTACAAATCATGGGAAACAGCTGTATTTGCTGATGCTGAAAATAAAGTTGACCTCAACTTCGAGGGGATGCAATACAACATGATTCGGGGCATAGACTTTTACAATTTTGTATTTGGGGAATTAATGAAGCATGACAATATTGAATTCCTGAATTCAAAAGTTATAGATTTTGGTGATAATGGAAGTATCGTAACTGTGAAAACTACCGGGGATAGCTACACTTGTTCCAAACTGTTCAATAGTATTTATGATCCTGGTTTTCCGGCATCGCAAAGCAAGCATCCTGTGCTACAGCAACATTTTATAGGCTGGCATGTGAAAACACAGCATCTTGTTTTTGACGTAAACAAACCGGTATTTATGGATTTTAGCGTTCCGCAGAAAGGAAATACACGGTTTATGTATGTGCTGCCTTTTGCCGAAAACGAGGCATTGGTTGAATATACATTGTTCTCAAAAAATTTACTTTCGGAAGCGGAATATGAACTTGCCATTAAAGATTACTTGGTGCAACTTGGTGGCGGAAATTATGAAATAATTAACAAAGAGCGTGGCAGCATCCCTATGACATGTTATCCGTTCTGGAAAAACAATACCAAAAATATTGTCCACATCGGTTCGGCGGGTGGGTGGACCAAGGCAAGCACCGGCTACACTTTTAAAAATGCAGATAAACTTTCGGATGCTTTGGTAAACCAACTGGTTGAAGGTGCTGGCACAATTCAACTCCGCAAAAAAGATAAGTTTTGGTATTATGACCTGTTGCTGCTCGACATACTTGACCGAAACAATGAAAAAGGTTCTGAAATATTCTCTGCAATATTTCGTGACGGTAACGCTGCAAATACTTTTAAATTTCTCGATGAAGAAACAACTTTTGCTGAAGATTTAAAAGTGATTTTAAAATGCCCCAAAGGCATTTTCATTAAAGCTGCACTATATCGGCTTTTAAACTTTCAGCCAAAAAAATGATTACCTTTGTGCTTTAATTTTTTGTCTAAAACTTAAACGATATACTATGTATCCTGAAGAATTAGTAAGGCCCATGCGCGCTGAATTGAGCGAGGCCGGCTTTGAAGAACTGCACAGTGCAGATGCAGTTAAAGATGCGCTTTCACGTAAAGGAACAACGCTTGTAGTGGTGAATTCGGTTTGCGGATGTGCGGCACGCAACGCAAGGCCGGGCGCTAAAATGAGCCTTGATGCCGATAAAAAGCCCGATAACCTTATCACGGTATTTGCCGGCGTGGATAAAGAGGCTGTTGACGCTGCCCGCGAAATGATGTTCCCGTTCCCGCCATCATCACCAAGTATGGCTTTGTTTAAAGACGGTGAACTTGTGCATATGCTTGAACGCCACCATATTGAAGGCCGCCCTGCCGAAATGATTGCAGAAAACCTGAAAGATGCGTATGCAGAATTTTGCTAATGGCAAACCTTACAAGTAATAACAGGCCACGCTTTTACAGCGTGGTTTTATTTTTATATATGCAGGCATATTAAAACTTTTCAGAATCTTACAAAAAGGTAGTACTTTTGCCCCTGTTTTATTACGATCTTCATGCAAAAGATATTATCATATCCCATATCTTTTATTTATTACATCATCTTCCTGCTGTTGTTGGTTATTTTCCATCCTGTACAGGTGATATGCCTAAATATTTTTGGCTACCAGGCACACAAAAAAAGTGTTGATATACTAAACGGGTTATTGGTCCTGAACACTCATTTGCTGGGTACAAGCTATAAGGTAACGGGCATTGAGAAAATCCCGGCAGGCGTGCCGCTCATTATAGTGGCTAATCACCAGAGCATGTATGATATCCCGGCCATCATCTGGTTTATGCGAAAGTTTCACCCCAAGTTCATAAGTAAGAAAGAATTGGGCAAAGGCATCCCCAGTGTATCATACAACCTGCGCCACGGCGGCTCGGTGCTTATTGACCGTAAAGACCCGAAACAAGCTCTGCCAGCCATTAAAGGCATGGCTGAATATATACAGAAACACAACCGCTCAGCTGTAATTTTCCCTGAAGGGACACGCAGCCGTACAGGAGAGCCTAAACGCTTTAGTGAAAATGGGCTTAAAATACTATGTAAATTCGCGCCTTCTGCGTATATTGTACCTCTAAGCATCAATAATTCATGGAAATTAGTCCGTTGGGGGCAATTTCCGCTAGGCTTAGGTACACCTCTTACTTTTACCGTGCAGGAGCCATTTGCAATTAAAGGCATGCCTTTTGAAGAGGTAATGGCAAAAACGGAAACTGCGGTAGTGCAGGGAATTCACAATTAAATAATTTTTATGTCTATACACAACATCAGGCTGGAAGTAATGAAACTCCTCGAAAAGGACATCAACACGTTTGTTGATGATTATCTTATTCCTGTCGAAAAAATATGGCAGCCTACAGACCTGTTGCCCGACTCACAAAACGAAGCTTTTTTTGAAGATGTAAAAGAACTTCGTGAAATAGCTAAAGACCTGCCGTATGATTTTTGGGTAGTGCTTGTAGGCGATACCATTACCGAAGAAGCCCTGCCTACCTATGAGTCATGGCTTATGGATGTAGAAGGCGTTGACCAGATGGAAGAAGGCGGCGGCAACGGCTGGGCCAAATGGGTGCGTAACTGGACAGGCGAAGAAAACCGCCACGGCGATACACTCAATAAATACCTCTACCTCTCGGGGCGTGTAAACATGCGTGAAGTAGAAATCACTACCCAGCATCTGATAAACGACGGGCTTGATATTGGTACCGGGCGCGACCCCTATAAAAACTTTGTATACACCAGTTTTCAGGAGCTGGCAACATACACATCACACAACCGTGTGGCACAGATTGCAAAACAATATGGTGATAAAAAGCTATCTAAAATGTGTAAACTGATTGCAGGAGATGAGATGCGCCACCATACAGCCTACTCCGAATTTATCCGCCGCATTTTTGAAGTTGACCCGAGCGAAATGATGATTGCCTTCCAGGACATGATGAAGCATAAAATCGTTATGCCGGCACACTTCCTGCGCGAATCTGGCCAGAAAATAGGTGAAGCATTTGAGCAATTCTCTGACTCAGCTCAGCGCCTTGGCGTTTATACCGCACAGGATTATATTGATATCCTGCAGAAGCTGATAGAAAAATGGCAGATTGACAAAATTGGAAGCCTTACAGCCGAGGCAGAAAAGGCGCGTGACTTCCTTATGAAGCTGCCGGCAAGGATGCAGCGAATATCAGAACGTATAGTGATTCCTGAAGAACCTCATATTTTTAAGTGGGTACAGCCTGCTTTAATTAAATAATTACAGACTGCCTCTCATGGCAGTTTTTTATTTAATTTAGTGCATTTAAGACCCCCTGATGCTAATTTTCATTTTCTTTATTATCACCAGCCTCCCTGCGCTATTTCTTTATTCATTGCTAAGAAGGATTCACAAAGATGTTCCCAAAGCAGATGCAATTATAGGAGTATTGTATTTTATTTCGATCCTAGTCTTTATTGTCGGTATGGAAGTTCATGACAATGAATTTAGTGTAGCTATCGATTCCGTTGACATGAATTGTTATACTCCAATATCGTTTCAGCATAGCCTCACTTTTTGCTATTATTTTATTTCGTTCAATCTTGCAACAGCTGTAATATGGGTAAAAGAAAACCGATTGCCGCCGCTTACACTTGCAGCATTACTGTCGGCGATTATAGCAGGAATTATTCATCAAGTAGCATTACTGCTGCAAATTACTCAGCACAATCGCCAATCGATACAACAGTATGATAATGACGGCACAGTATTTTTCATATGGATGCCGGTCATTGCAATATTTATTGGTATCGTAATTCTCATACGGACCCTTCAGAATTCATAGTATACAATACGCACACTTTCGCTATTCAAACAAGGTATTGCAGCTGCTGCATAATTTTACCATACAAGCCGGTAAGCTTCCGGTTATGGCTTTTATCCTGATAATACCTTATGTAGCGATATCTACACTGGTACTTATTATCTTTGGCCAGGAGCCCGACTCCGCTATAAAAGTTTTTACAGATACTTCGCTATGGCGTTTGTCACAGCAAATGCATCCGCCCATACTTAACCATAACGGTCATTATCTATGCACTGTAGCAGCAAAGGGAAATCCTAAACTTGTAAAACCTCTAGCTGTAGGAACACGTGCCGGGCAAAAAATTATTGTAAACCGCCAGCTCCAGATTGCCAACGCATTTGAAGAACTAGTAGGTGATATTAGCCCCGCATGTCACAAAATGATACGGAAAAACTATGACAGGTACGGATATAATTTATCGAAGAAGATAAACACCTCAATACGCTCAGATATTACCTATATTTTGATGAAACCATTAGAATGGGTATTTCTAATCACGCTCTACATGTTCTGTAACAAACCGGAAAGTAAAATCACTAAACAATATTTAAAATAAAAAGATGTCTTCTCAACTTTTAGATAACACAATCCACTTTGTAAAACAACAGCTTCACGGCGCTGAAGGCGGGCATGACTGGTTTCATATAGAGCGGGTTTACAAAAATGCTGTGCTCATTGCGGAAGGCGAAGAATGCAATATAGAAATTGTTCAGCTGGGTGCGCTGCTGCATGATGTGGCAGACAGCAAGTTCCAAAATGGCGATGAAACAGTTGGCCCGAAAGTAGCACGGGATTTTCTGGAAAGGCAGGGCGTAGATGAAGCAACAATTGCACATGTGATTGCAATTATTGAAAACATATCTTTCAAAGGCGGAAATTTCGAGAAGAAGTTCAGCTCAATCGAACTTGACATTGTTCAGGATGCTGACAGGCTCGATGCCCTTGGCGCTATTGGAATAGCCCGGGCATTCAACTATGGCGGGTTTAAGAACAGGGCGCTATATGACCCGGCTATTTCCCCAAACTTAAAAATGAGCAAGGAAGAATACAAAAACAGCCACAGCCCTACCTTAAATCATTTCTATGAAAAGCTGCTGCTGCTGAAGGACCGCATGAATACAAAAACCGGCAAAAAACTCGCAGAAGGCAGGCACAAATATATGGAAGATTTCCTTGCCCAATTTTATGCTGAGTGGGAGGGTGACAGGTAATTTTCAGTTACGGTTGGTAGCAACTAGTGTCATCTACAGGTTACAAAATGTAAGGAAGTTTATTGTGATTGTTGTATCATATCTTAAAGTGTGATTTTTTTTAATTTTGTACGCAACCTTTTTATGGTTTATGCATCTACTAATAAACAATTTGCGGGAAAGATTATTATGAAAAAGATTTTATTTCTACTATGTTTAATTGTGCTGACGGCTGCCTGTGCACTGGATGACGACAACAATAAGCAATTTCACGTTGAGTTTCTTCCTGTGGAAAGTGTTGAGTTGCCTGAAAGTATGTCGCCGGGCCATGAGTATGAAATTAAGGTAAACTTCAGGAGGCCAAGTGATTGCTATTACTTTGACGGTTTTTATTATGAAGCTAATGAACACATAAGGACTGTTGCGGTACAGGCGCTTTACATTGAGAATGCAAATTGTGCACCCATTGTAAGTACACAGCCTGATAGCCAGTCGTTCATTTTAAAATGTCCTGAAAACTATTCGTTTGACACATACCTGTTTAAGTTTTACAAGGGCGAAGATGCAGTGGGAAACCAGATATACTTAGAGCAAGAAGTGCCTGTAACGTACTGAAAAATGAAATTGTTTGGACGAATCAAATCATACTCAACTGCCAGAAAAGCGATATAAGGGCACAGGAGCAGCTTTACCGCCTACTGGCGCCTAAGCTGTTTGGTGTTTGCCTTAAGTATTCACGCAGTTATGAAGATGCACAGGACAACCTACAGGATGGTTTTTTACTGATCTTTAGCAAGATAGAGCTCTTCCAGTTTAAGGGCTCGTTTGAAGGATGGGCAAAGCGGGTAATGATCAATAATGTACTGCAGAAGTACAGGAGTGATACTATTTTTGAGATAGTTTCTGAAAATACGCTTGAAGAGGCCGAGATTGAGATTGACGTTGAATCTGTTTCGATGGATTTTCTTACTGAAGCGATACAGGCCCTGCCTGACAGGTACCGGATGGTATTTAACATGTATGCCGTTGACGGCTTTTCGCACAAGGAGATTTCTGAAATGCTGAATATAAACGTAGGGACGTCAAAATCTAACCTCGCACGTGCAAGGATGATACTGAAAGAAAAAATTGAAGCCCAGGGACTAAAACTTAAGGCTAATGAATGAGAAGAAAGATATAGACAGGCTTTTCCGGGAAAAGTTCAGGGATTTTGAGGTTGCACCACCGGAAACGGCATGGGGCAACATTGAAGCTGAACTGCTGAAAAAGAAAAAGAAGCGCCGGGTTATTCCGCTTTGGTACCGTGTAGGCGGTGTGGCCGCACTGCTTGTTATAGGACTGATGGTAAGCTTGCCGTTTTTTAGCGGCGGCACAGATTCTGGCAGCAGCAATGGCATTGTTGTAGAAGATGCCGACAGTACAAACCCGGATGGTACAAACAGGATATACCCAACCAATGATCCTGTACAGCCAAATGAGGTGGTTGCTGATACATCAAAAGCATTTAATGCTGCAAATAATGAATCTGCTGTAGCATCAGGAGATTTTTCAAAGGAGGATACATCTAAAGACAGAAGTACGGCTACCGGTAACCTGCAGAAAACGGGAGACATTTCATCATCTGGCAATGCTGTGGCATCCGGCCGCGATGGTCTCGCGAAAGAGAGAGAAAATTCACAGAGGGGCAGCCGTATAAAAAATAAATCACGTTTCAGTAATCCAATCCGTGCTGAAGAAGGTGTAGCTTATAAAAGCACTAAACGCAATAATAAGCGTAATGGCAGTGTAAAACAACAATCATTGCAGGATAATGGCGATGAAGCTGTGGCGCAACGCCAAAACAATAATCGTACAAGAAACGCTAATGCGCCGCAATTTGAAGAGTTACCGGGTAATATAGCTATTACACCTGAAAATAGTAACCGGGCTGTTGCACAAACACCGCAAAATAAAAACAGCAATATGGCTATAACGAATAGCTCTTCCGGCACTGATAACAAAAACAGTTCACCAGATTTAAAAGCAGGTGAAGCTATCGCCAATGCGCCCGTTGCCAATGACAGTACTGTACAGCCACAGGAAAATGCCCTTGAGAAATTGCTTAAAGAAAAACAGCTGGGCAAAGAAAAAGAACAGGAAAAAGCGGTAGCGGAAAATAGCCCACGGTGGAATATAAAGCCGCAAATGGCTCCGGTATTTTATAATTCTATGGGCAATGGCTCGCCTATAGATTCACAACTGGCCAATAACAGCAAGACCTATGATAACAATCTTAGCTACGGGCTGGGTGTTAACTATGCTCTAAATGATAAGATCTCAATCCGTTCAGGCATCAATACTGTAAACCTTAGTTACTCAACCAACGATATACAGTTTTATGCTGCACTTAGCCAGCACACCCCTAATGTAGCAGGCCGCGGCAGAGCAAACATTGTGGTTGAAAACCAAGGCGCTACTACTATTAATGGCTTTGCCGATGAAGGTATTGAAGGCCAGAGATTTAATGGTTCAATGGTTCAGCAAATGGGCTATATAGAGGTGCCTCTTGAAATGTCATATAAAATACTTAATAAGCGCTTCGGCATTGATGTCATAGGCGGCGTGAGTACACTGTTTCTTAACGATAATAACGTAAGCGTAGTTTCAACCCAGGGGCTTACATCAGATATGGGCGAAGCCCAAAATCTTAATAATGTACACTTCAGCACCAATATAGGCGTTGGTTTCCGCTACCGTTTCTGGAAAGCGTTTGAGGCCAATTTTGAGCCTATGTTCAAATATCAGGTAAACACATTCAGTAGTGATTCCGGAAACTTCAAGCCGTATTTTATCGGTTTATATTCAGGAATAAGTTTTAGTTTTTAAGCTTTGTTGGTTAAGCTTAATGTTAGGTGAGGTAAAAGCGTCCGTAGTTCGGGCGCTTTTATTTTTTATGATATCTGAGAAGCTGGTGATAAATAATGCTGCGAACTTTATCCCTTAACTCCTGCTTATCATCTAGCGTAAGCCCTGCAGTAGGTATGAATTTATGGACTGTTGCCCTCATAATACCGGGACTGCCACTCAAAAACCTGAAAGAGAAACGTTTTTTATTATCGGCAAATGTCATCGGCACTATTTCAATCTGGTGCTCTATTGCCAGCCTGAAGGCACCGTCTTTAAAAGCATCTAAAATAATGCTTTCATCATCGGGCACTCCGCCTTCAGGAAATATGCAGATGCTTAGCCCCTGATTTAAGCGCTCCTGTGCCCGCTTAAAAACTTCGAACCTGCTTTTGCTGCTGCTGCGGTCTACCAGTATGCATGTGCGCTTGTAGAAAAAACCGAATATCGGGATCTTAACCAATTCCTTTTTCCCTACAAAAACAAACGGATTTTTAGAGATAGCCAGCATCAGCATAATGTCGGTCATAGAGGCATGATTAGCCACCAGCATGTAGCTTTTGCCCTTTTGCATCTCTTGTTCACGTTCTATACGATAATAAAAGCCCATCCCGAACAGGATTATATTTGCCCAAAAGCGCGCCAGTATGAAAAATTGCGGATAGGTTTTTTCTGAAAGGATAGAAAGGATAAGCAACGGCGACATAATAATGATTGGTACACCCATAAGAATGTAAAACCAGATGCGCCACACTACCCAAAAGATGATTTTAAGCAATTTCATTTCATCAAATGTAGTAATTCATTTTTTACCAAAACGTTTACCTTTGCAGGAAATATTATTACCTGATGGCAAAAATTCTTACAGGCATACAAAGCACCGGCACACCTCACTTAGGTAACCTGCTTGGGGCTATACTACCGGCCATAGAAATGGCAAATAAACCTGATAATACATCATTCTTATTTATAGCCGACCTGCATTCTGCAACGCAGATTAAAGACGGCAAAACCCTGCGTGAAAATACGTACAGCGTGGCTGCAACCTGGCTGGCCTGCGGACTCGACATTAACCGTGTTATTTTTTACCGCCAGAGCGATGTGCCGCAAACAGCTGAACTCTCTTGGTACTTGAGCTGCTTTTTTCCGTTCCAGAGATTAACGCTTGCACACTCTTTTAAAGATAAGGCCGACAGGCTTGAGGATGTGAATGCCGGATTGTTTACCTACCCGATGCTTATGGCAGCCGACATACTGCTGTATGATGCAGAGTTTGTACCTGTAGGTAAAGACCAGCTGCAGCATATAGAGATTACCCGCGATGTAGCCTCACGTTTTAATCACCAGATGGGCGAGACTTTTGTTCTACCTGAGCCGATAACCAGTGAAGAGACAAAAATTGTTCCCGGTATCGACGGGGAAAAGATGAGTAAATCTCGTAATAATACCATTAATATCTTTACAGAAGATAAAGCATTACGAAAGCAGGTGATGGCTATACAAACAGACAGTACACCGCTGGAAGACCCAAAGAATCCGGATACTGACAATGTGTTTGCGATTTATAAACTGCTTGCAACACCTGAACAAACAGAGCAAATGCGCAACAATTACCTGGCAGGCAATTATGGGTATGGCCACGCCAAGCAGGCGCTTTATGAACTGATTCTTGAGAAATTTGCCGACGTTCGTGAGAAATATGCTTATTATATGGCCAATCTGAACGAACTTGACGCTGCCCTTAAAATCGGTGCGGAAAAAGCATCTGAAGTTGCCCACGGAGTGTTGAGCAGGGTACGCGAGAAGTTGGGGTATCTTTAGTCGCAGTTTCAGTCGCAGTCTCAACTTTCAGTTTACAGGACAGAAGACTGTGACTGCGACTGCACACTCTATATCGCTTCAAACAATTTCCCCGGCAGTGGGCGTATTACGCCTTTCAGTTCCATGTTTAGCAATAACGACGATATTTTGAAGACCGGCAGGTTACAGTCCATGGCAATAACATCCATCAGCGCTTTACCGTTTTTTTGAAGGTAATCATAAACCACCTGCTCATCAGCTTCAAGCGAAATAAAGAGTTGCTTTTGCACCGGCTTTTGCTTTTTCTTGTCTTCAATATCCCAGTTCAGCATGTAAATCAGGTCAGCTGCCGATGTAAGCAGGTTGGCACGCTGGCTTTTAATCAGGTTGTTGCATCCCTGGCTATATTTATCTGTAACACGGCCTGGCACCGCAAATACTTCCCGATTGTAGTCATTGGCGAGATTCGCCGTTGCCAGTGACCCTCCTCGGTCGGCGCTTTCAATAACTATAGTAGCCTCACTCATGCCTGCTATGATACGGTTGCGCTTCAGGAAGTTCTCACGGTCAGGATCACTCGTGCTCCAGAACTCCGTCATGAATCCTCCGTTTTCTTCTACCTTCACCATATACTTTTTATGGACCTTAGGATAGATTTGGTTCAGGCCGTGTGCAAGTACACCTATAGTTTGGAGATTGTTATCCATAGCAGCCTGATGTGCTGTTATATCCACTCCATAAGCAAATCCGCTTATAATAATAGGGTTTAATGGGGCAAGGTCTTCAATCAGCTTCCTGCAGAAATCAGTTCCGTAAGATGTAATCTGGCGTGTACCGACAATGCTGATAATTTTCCTGTCCTGCAGGTTGATATTACCTGATGAGAACAGCAATACCGGTGCATCAATACAATGCTTCAGCTTTTCCGGATAATCTTCTTCTTTATAAAAAAGTGGTGTTATTCCCTCCCTCTCAATAAACTCCATCTCCGCTTCAGCGGCTTTAAAAACTTCTTTATCCTGAAGATTTTTAAATGCCACTTCCCCCTACGCCGTCAATGGCTAAAAGTTGTTTACGCGTTGCCGACAAAACAGCCTCGGCACTGCCACAATGGTTAATGAGCTTCTTTGCCATTATATCGCCCACACCTTCAACTTTTAAAAGAGAAAGTGTTTTAAACAGTTCATTTCCAGTCATTAATATATATTAATCGCCTGTAGCAGCGTAATGTTTTTGTTAATAAATATTGTGAATAAAATTTTGCAGAGCCTATTGAATAAGTAAATTTGTAAATATGAAGCTTGAAAAACACATATCGGCATTACTGTATAGGTACCAATGCGTTAGCGTACCCGGCTTTGGTGCATTCTTAACAGAAATACGCCCCGCACACGCAGATGCTGGTACTCATACTTTTTATCCGCCCAAAAAGCTGATTTCATTCAACGCGAATTTAAAGAATAATGACGGGCTTTTGGCTAACCATATCGCTCTACAGGAAAAAATTTCTTATGACCAAGCGGTTGAAAACATTTCCCGTGAAGTAGAAGAATGGTTTTTTACTCTTGAAACCGGCAAAGGATTGAAATTGAAAGATCTTGGCGATATCTCTTTTAATTCAGAAAAAAATATCGTGTTCATACCTGATACACCGGTAAATTACCTTACTGACTCCTTTGGTCTTGGCATGGTTGTTTCTCCTGCCATTAAACGTGAAGAACTTAAGCAGGTTGTTGAGAAACTTGAGGAGAGTACACCAATAGCTTTCACTCCTGAAAGAAGAAAGAATTACTCTTACCTTAAATACGCGGCCGTATTTGTTACAGCGCTATTTGCCGGTACTGCCGGATTTAAAGTGTATCGTGATAATCAGGCTGCACAACAAACGTTACTGGTAGAGCAGGCTGTACAGGAAAAGGTACAGCAGCGCATACAGGAAGCTACTTTCTTTATAGATAACCCGCTCCCTGCTGTTGCCATTTCTGTAAAAGAAGATGCACCTAAGATATTGCCATACCATGTTGTGGCCGGCGCTTTCCGTAGTGAGGCAAATGCGCAACGTGCGGTTGGTCAGCTAAAGGCAAAGGGCTATGATGCTAAAATGCTTGAAAAAAATAAATTTGGGCTATATCCTGTATTGTACGGAAGTTTTGCAACACATAGTAAAGCTTATAAGAATATGATGGAGATACGCCGTACAAATGACAAAGAAGCCTGGCTGCTCATCAAAGAATTATAAAATGAAATCCCTGCACAACAGGGATTTTTTTATGGGCTGCATTATCTTTGCTAAAAAAACAAATGCAGGCAAAACATCCATCTGACTCTATATGCATAATGACCGACCTGGTACTGCCGGGCGAAACCAATCCGCTTAATAACCTTTTTGGGGGTGAGCTTCTTGCACGTATGGACCGTGCTGCCAGCATAGCAGCCCGCCGCCACAGCCGCAGGATTGTAGTAACAGCATCTGTTAACCACGTAGCTTTCAATAGGGCAATTCCGCTCGGAAGCGTTGTTACTGTTGAAGCCAAAGTTTCGCGCACCTTTAAAACTTCTCTTGAGATATTTATTGATGTATGGACGGAAGACAGGGAATCAGGTACGCGTGCTAAAGCCAATGAAGCTATTTACACGTTTGTAGCCGTTGATGAAACCGGGCGCCCTGTAGAAGTGCCGCCTGTAGAGCCGCAAACAGAGCTGGAACAGCAACGCTATGATGCTGCCCTCCGCCGTAAACAGCTTAGCCTTGTGCTTGCCGGTAAAATGAGCCCGGATGACGCCACAGAACTAAAAGCATTATTTGTACAATAAAAAATGGAAGCAATTGCTTCCATTTTTTGTTATTGCGCAATCCAACTTTCAGGATTGAGATTGGTTGTGTTCTGGAAAATGAAGAACTTAAGTACTGCTTTTCCTGTTGCAGGGCTCATGGCCACAGTACCGATATTTTCTTTTGTACTTACTTTATCGCCAGTTTTTACGTTGATTGATGCCAGATTCATATATAGCGAAAGGTAATCACCATGCTGAATATATACCACACGCTGGCCCGCAATGAGCTGTATACTCATAACTTCACCGCTAAAAACGGCCCTCACCGGCGCACCGGCTTCGGTAGTGATTTCAATACCTTTACTGTCCTGTTCAATATCTTTATAAACAGGGTGCCTGTGTTTACCGAAGTGTGTTGAGATATACCCTTTTTCTACAGGCCAAGGCAGCCTGCCTCTATTTGCCTTAAAGTTTGATGCTACCAAGGCGCCTTCTTTGGTAAGTACAATTTTATTTACCGATGTACTTGCCTCAGCAGTTTCCTTTTTAGCGGCAGTACCGGCTGCAGCGGTTTTTTTATTTGCAGCTGCAATGGCCTCACGTATTAGCCTGTCAATTTTACGGTCAATATCTCTTGCTTCCTGCTGCATCTTCCTGATGTCGGCAGCATACTTCTTTTTGTCTTTTTGTATTTGTTGTACCAGTTTTTCCTGCTCCTCCTTTTCCTTTTCAAGAGCCTGCTTCTCTTTCTCGCTTTCTGTCAAAAGCTGCTGCTTTACCTTTTTCTGCCCATTCATTACCCTGTCAAGAGAATCAAGGCGTTTCACCTTTGCGCGGATTTCATCACCCTGTATCTTGCGGAAACTGGCATACTGCTTCATATATTGTGTACGCTTATACGCCTGCAGGAATGATTCAGAGGAAAGGATAAACATAATGCGGCTTTGCTCATTACGGTTCTTGTAGGCCTTTACAAGCATATTAGCATAATCCTCTTTCAGGATTTTAAGCTCACGGTTCAGCTTATTTATCTCCAGCTGGTTCAGGTAAATGTCATCACTAAGCAGCCTGGTTTGCTTTGCCGTGGTATTTATTAGCTTTTCGCTAAGTTTAATCTTAGCGTTTTTCTCATATATCTCGCCTAAAACATTCTTTTCCTTCTTTTTTTCCTGGTTTAAAAGGCTTTGAAATTCCCTGATTTCTTTTTGAATCTGGGCTTTACGCTGCTCAAGTTTACGCTGCTGCTCATCCTGCCCCCAAGCACAAAGCGTAGCGAGCACAAAAAAGAAGGTTAAAAGTTTTTTAGGCATATTCAACTAATCTAAAAATATCTGGTCATAGCCTTCAGGTACACTGTACGGGAATGACAGATTTTCATCAAAGGTAATATTATCATAATCGATATCAATATTTACCCTGTCTTTTTGTTCTGCTTCAATCTTTATCTCATCAGGAAGTTTAGCTTTTGGCCATTCCCTGTGTGCAGGATAGTTAATTGTAAGGCTGCGGGGCTGTTGCCCGCCTTGGGCCACAGACTGTTGTTTTATCAGATAGTTCGCGCTTTCAAACAAAAACTGTTTAGAAACATTTCCTTTTTTTGATACCAGTTTATGGAGTCCGTTTTCAAGTGATTCCTGATACTTATCTTTAGTAAGGTCATCCATGGCAACGCCCAGCAAGATATTCTGGACTTTTGTATAGTCAAGCTCTGTACCCAGCCACTGGCTCAGCAGGGCATAATTTCCTTCAAAATATTTATTATTGATCTTTTCATAGTAGCTGACACGCTCGGGCGTGATTAGCGCCTTTGCCATGGTAATACCCAAAAACCGTACGCTTATAAGAATCTTCTCATCTTTAAGAATTTTTATTTCAGCGCTCATACTGTGCGACTGCTTAGAATCTTTATACTTGGCTCCTGCACGTATATACGCAGTTTTAAAGTCTTTTTTATTGGCATAATGACCCATAGCAACACTGCTTACACCTACTTTGGCATCTGCAGCCTGTTCAGCTACAACTGCCTGTTTTGTTTTACAGGAAGCCAGTGTTATTACGGCCAACGCCAAAACTGCTATCTTTTTCATTTATTGCTTTTCGATTTTATGAGCTTGTCAGCCTTTGCAAAATTTGCATCTCTGTTTTTTGTGTCTCCCAGCCCGCCATAGGCTTCACCTAACTGCCGGTAAAAATTAGCTTCAAGCTCTGTATCTTCCACTACATAATCAACTCCGCTCTGCAGCCATGTTTTAGCCTTTGCATATTGCTTTTGCCTATTGGCACCAAGTCCTGCAAAATAATAGAGCCGTGCATGTGTTGGGTATGAATCAATTAGTTCTGCCGCCTTATCAAGCAAAGGGCCATTCATCCCACCATCGGCATAGCTGTAAAGCAAAAGTTCAGAAGCTTCAATATCATCAGGTTTTGCGGCAAGGCTTTTACTGAAATATTTGGCCGATCGGGTAAAATCTTTTTTGTTGTAAAAAAACTTGCCTACTTCTTTAGGGACATTAACTTCTTTATCATTTTCAAAGTAGCCGATTGCCCTTTCAAGCTGGCTCTCATATTGAGGGTTGGCTGATGTAAATATCAGGTACTCATTCAGCACGCGGTGCTTTATCTTCCGGTCAATTTTTTTGCTGCCAAGAATCTTAAACATCGATTCTGTGGCTTTATCGCCTTTTTTGTTATTCAGGTGAAATTTAAACAAGCTTACCTGCGCCCAGTCTGATGTCGGGATTTCCTTCTCAAGCCTTTTGGCGACTTCTTCAGCCTTTGCTTCCTGGTTGCTGTTGGAATAGAGGTAAATCAGCTCTAGGTAATTAGACTCTTCTTTAGGATTCTTTTTTATGGCAGCCTCAAGCGCATCTTTCCCCGGGTTAGCGGCTTTAGAGTCAGCGAGAATCTGCAGCTTGTACATTTCACGTTTTTCGCTCATACCTACCGTCTGCTCCATCTCATTGATAAGGGCAAGCGCCTTATCATATTGCTTAGTGTACATATACAGCGACACGAGGTCTTCCTGGTAAATTTCCTTGCGCCAGCTGATAAGCTTTTGTACAATGGGTATTGCTTTATTGAATTCCTGTGTATCATAATACACATCATACAGCCCCGCCCAATACCATCGGTTTGTCGGCTCCAGTTGTGTTGCCTTTAAATAGGAACGCTCAGCATCCGGATAATTCTTCAGCTCCAGATAATTTTTTCCAAGCTCGGCATGTACAACTGCGCTATTTGGGTCTTTGCCTAGGCATTTCTGCAAAGCCTGCACTGCTTTGTCATAATTCTCGATTCCCTTTTGTTTCAATGCTTCATAAAAATTATCCTCAAACTCATTTTTAGCCAATGATAAGGAGTCAGGCTCCATCTGCTGCTGGGCATGCAAAAGCGCCGGACTGCAGAGAAAGCCTGTTAAGAGCATTGTATATAAAAGAGACTGTATCTTCATTTACTATTATTCCAAAACCGAATAGTCGCCAATGCTTATACTGGTAAATTTACCGTCGAATATAGCATTGTTGCCTATCATGGCATTGTCAAGGTTTGCATTTCTTATTATTGAATTCGTCTGCACCAAACTGTTCTTAATAGTGCTGTTCTCCACTTTTGTGCCTTTGCCAAGCGAAACATTAGGGCCTACCGTTGCATTGGTAAGCACAACGCCTTCGGCAATGCAGCATGGCGGTATGATTGTGCTGTTGTTGTTTACAACACTTTCAGCAACCATATTCTCACCGTCAGCATGAAGGAAGGCAAGCATCCTGTTGTTGGTATCTACCGTAACATTTTTATTGCCGCAATCCATCCACTCATCAACCTTACCAGGTACAAACTTCATGCCTTTTTGTTTCATGTTTTCCAAAGCATCCGTAAGCTGGTACTCTCCGCCTTTGGTAATATCGTTATCAAGAAGGTATTGCAGCTCACTGCGAAGCGTTTCACCGCTCTTGAAATAATAAATCCCGATAATTGCAAGGTCGCTCACAAATTCTGCCGGCTTCTCTACAAAGTCAACAATTTCATTTTTATCATTAAGCTGCACCACACCAAATGCGCTCGGATCATCAACCTGTTTTACCCAGATAACGCTGTCGGCTGTAGTATCTAACGCAAAATCAGCACGGAATAGTGTATCGGCGTATGCTACAACCACAGGCCCGCTCATAGATTCTTTTGCACTCATAATGGCGTGACCTGTACCCAGCGGCTCGTCCTGATAGTAAATGCTTCCCTTAGCCCCTAGCTTTTCAGCAATTGCAATAAGGTCTTTAGGCACCTGGTTGCCAAAATCTTTATGTATTATAAAAGCTATTTCCTCTATATCCTGATTGATAACTCCTGCTATATCCTCAACAAGGCGGTGAACTATAGGTTTGCCTGCAATAGGTATAAGCGGTTTAGGAACTGTTAGCGTATGTGGGCGAAGGCGTGAGCCCCTTCCGGCCATAGGTACAATTATTTTCATGTTATTTTAGGGGTTGGTTTTATTTTGGTCTTCAATTTATTTTACTCCGGTGCTGCCAAAGCCTCCAGCACCACGAGATGTCTCGGTTAGTAACTCCGCTTCAAGCCATTCAGCGCGTTCGTGCTTAGCGATCACAAGCTGTGCAATGCGTTCGCCGTTTTCAACGGTAAAAGGTTCATTGGAAAGGTTGACAAGGATAACGCCAATCTCGCCACGGTAATCGGCATCTACTGTCCCCGGGCTGTTTAGCACCGTTACTCCTTTTTTAGCTGCCAGTCCGCTGCGTGGCCTTACCTGCGCTTCATATCCTATGGGCAATTCTATAAAAAGGCCTGTGCCAATTATGGCGCGGCCAAGCGGAGTGAGCGTAACCGGCTCGGTAAGATTTGCGCGAAGATCCATCCCGGCAGAGGCTATGGTTTCATAGTTAGGTAACGGATGATTTGACTTATTGATTATCTTAATTATCATGCTATTTTGTTTGTACTGTAAATATCAATATACTATCGCTAACTACCAAACCTGCAATGTTATTTCCTGCGAGCAATGCGCATCAAGGTGTCTTTTTCATTTTTATACAAAAACAGCATGAAAAGCAGCAGCATCGCTCCCCCAACATAGTAATTTTCACGGAAGAGATAGAAATATATAAGGCTGAAACCAATAGACAGCGCCAGATAGCCACCAATCGTTTTTACATCATAAGGAATATGGTAGTATTTATTGCCAAGGAAATAACTAATGAGCATCATGCTCCCATAAGCTGAAATGGTTGCAATGGCTGAACCCATGTAACTCCAGTATGGGATTAGAGCGAAATTGAGTACAAGCGTTACGATTGCACCAATGATTGAAATGTATGCGCCGATTTTAGTCTTGTCGGACAGCTTGTACCATACCGAAAGGTTGTGATATATCCCGAGAAAGAAGTTGGCAATGATGATGAGCGGGACCACTTTCATACCGTCCCAATAAGCGGAATTATTGACAAAGATAAGTTTTAATATATCGGCAAAGACTACAACTCCTAAGAGTATAGCCGACCCGAAAATTACAAAATATTTGGTGATAAGAGCATAAGTTTGGGGAGCCGACTCATTGCCTGCGTGGCTAAAGAAAAATGGTTCTATACCCAGCCTGAACGCCGTGGCATATAGCGCCATAAATAGTGCAAGTTTGTAGCAGGCTGAATACACCCCCACCTCGGCTTTGGCGATATCTGCAGGCAGGAGCCATTCCAGTAAAATTCTGTCGAAAGTTTCATTGATGGCAAAAGCGATGCCGGCTACCATAATGGGGAGTCCGTAACGCATAATAGTCTTCCAAAGTTTCATATCAATATGCCAGGAGATGCGGAAGTAATGCGGCAGCATGATGATGAGCGTGAGCAGGCTTGCAATAAGGTTTGAAAGAAAGATATACCCAATTTCGAAATTGCGAACATAAATGGTTGCGAGGAAACTGCCCGGATAAGCCTCTGCAAGCTTTGGAAGGTAAAGCAGGAAGAATACATTCAGCCCGAGGTTTACGGCTACGTTGCCAATCTTGATGATAGCATAGTACATCGGTCTGCCGTCGGCACGGAGTTTTGAAAAAGGTATGATAACCAGGGCATCGAGTACTAATATCCAAATGGTGTAAGTGATATACTCTACATCTACGTTGGCGGCATCTGCTAAAAAGTTACGGAACAATAATGCGCCACCCAGAAATAAAACAGAAGACCAAAAAAGTGAAACTGTAGTCGTGGAAGTAACCTTAGCCGAATCATCTTTATTGTAAAACCTGAAGAATGATGTTTCCATGCCATACGCCAGGATAACATTAAAAAACACTATCCATGAAAAGATAATTGATACCTCGCCGTATTCCTCTTCCGGAAGCAAATCAGTATAAAGCCGAACCAGCAAAAAGCTTAGCATACGCGGCAATACCGTTGCAAGCCCGTATATAGCTGTCTGCTTAAAGAGGTTTTTAAACTGGCTCAAATGGTTATGAAGTTAGTAGTAGCAAAAGTAGGGATAATTATTAATAGAGTTATATGACGATAAGTTACGCTCTACCCATTTAGAAAATTAAAATTAATTTATCCTTTTAGCTTTTCTACTGTCTTTGCAACTCTTTCAAAAAGCATCTTACTCCAATGATTAGCCTGTTTTTTGTATAATTCAAGTTGTTCACTATTTAGTAAATATAATAGTGCCAATGATACAAAGAAGGTAATATCGCCATACCAATTACGTCCTGATTTTTGATTTATCAACTCTGTGAAAAAATTCTCGAGTTTTGGTTTGACTATTTGGAGTTTGTTCTCAAGCTCTCCAATCGTACTTAATCCCAATATCTTACTAAGAGTAATTATTTCAGAATATTGTTCATCTTTTACATCAATGTCCGATTCAGTACTATCTGAAAATCCAGACGTTAGTGCTATATATTCAATGTCCTTAAAAATTCCTAATTTTTTTCCTGGCTGAAACACGTAAGAAATAGTTAATAAATTAATCTTTTCATTCTCAATTTTATCTGCTTGTCCAACATTTTCAATATGAGTTTTAAGACTTTCATGCTCATCTCTAATTTTCAAAAATTGTTCATCCGCTAATTCAAAAAGTCCGGCTAATCTGAATAATTTCCTTTGAAGTTCTTTTGGAATATCATATTGCTTTTTGTATGACAATTCGTGAGAAATCGATGCCCATGAATGTTGAAGAACAGTTCTGATTTGTATTTCACTTTTAAGACTCTTATATAATGCCCATTCAGGTAAAATATTCCGCTTTTTATTTATTGATACAATATAATGTAGAGATAAATAGCCAAATTCATTTGAACTATACAAATCCGCTTTATTTATAGAATTTTTATCATCAATAACGAAGTTGCTTTTTATCATATCAACTACTTTATCAACATCGTCTTGATAATATAATATAATTCTCAGCCCAGAAATATCTGTAATATCAGATAAGTTTTGAATTTCTTTTCGCTCAGTTTTTTCGGATAAACTATCAAGAGTTTTGGTTCTACATTCAATTACATGATATTTAATTCCAGAAGAATTTAAAAGCGATGTAAGAAGTTGATGCAATAGGTTTGTGAAAATAACGTGTTTATCAACCTCTAATTTTAATTCAGCTTGAGATAACATAGGTGTAAATATGAAATGTTCAGGATAAATTTAATAAAAATTAAATAACAAAAAAGGCCGCCCTCTCAGGACAGCCTTTTTTATAAAATATAAGCAAATAGCTTAGTTGTTCAATGCTTCTGCACCACCAACAATTTCAAGAATTTCGCCTGTAATGGCAGCCTGTCGGGCTTTGTTGTAAGTAAGCTTAAGCTGGTTTCTAAGCTCAGTAGCGTTGTCTGTGGCTTTGTGCATTGCCGTCATACGCGCGCCATGCTCTGATGCGAATGAATCACGTACTGCCTTGTACAGCTGTGTCTTCAGCGAAAGCGGTATAAGGCTAAGTACTATCTCTTCTTTTGAAGGCTCAAAAATATAGTCAGTAACAGTTGTCTTAACCTCTGTTGCTGCTATCGGCTCAAGCGGTAAAAACTGTTCGGTCTTTACAATTTGTGTAGCAGCATTCTTAAAGTGGTTATACACAATCTCGATCCTGTCATACTCACCGTCAGCAAACCTCTGCATCAGACTTTCAGCAACAGCAGCAACATTTTCAAAAGTAAGCGCATCAAAAATGCCGTTGTTGTTGTCAATAATGTTGGCTGATTTCCTCAAACCGTCATTACCTTTCTTACCAATAGTCAAAACATCTACCTGCTTACCCGCATATTGCTCCTGAAGCACTCTTACCTGCTTAATAACGTTAGAGTTAAAAGCGCCTGCCAAACCCCTGTTTGAGGTGATGGCAACAATAAGCACACGGTTTACTTCGCGTTGCTCGGCAAATTTGCCTCCTGTATCACCATCAAGTGTAGCGCTCAGGTTCTGTAGTAGCTCTGTAAGCTTTTCAGCATACGGCCTCATGGCTGTAATGGCGTCCTGGGCTTTTTTCAACTTGGCAGCAGAAACCATTTTCATGGCACTGGTAATCTGCATGGTTGATGAAACCGAGGTAATCCTGTTACGTATTTCCTTTAAGTTTGCCATTTTTCTGTAATGTGAAAATTTATCAATTAGCCAATGTACCAATTGTTACACTGGCCAATTGCTACATTATTTCATTAATATTTCGCTGCGATTTCACCTGCTGCTTTCTCAAGCACGTCAGTAATCTCGTCTGTAAATTTACCTGCCTTGAGGGCGTTAAGCGTGTCTTTGTGCTTAGCGTTTAGGTAATCTATATAGTCTTTTTCAAACTCCTTCACCTTGTTAACCGGCACATTCCTCAACAGGTTTTTAGAACCTGCGTAGATGATTGCAACCTGGTCTTCTACAGTGTAAGGGTCGTTAATTGCCTGCTTAAGTATCTCTACGTTACGGCGGCCTTTTTCAATTACGTTTAGCGTAACAGCATCAAGGTCTGAACCAAACTTAGCAAACGCTTCAAGCTCACGGAATTGCGCCTGGTCAAGCTTAAGCGTACCGGCAACTTTCTTCATCGACTTGATCTGAGCGTTACCACCTACACGCGATACCGAGATACCCACGTTGATAGCCGGACGTACACCCGAGTTAAATAGGTCTGATTCAAGGAATATCTGTCCGTCAGTAATCGAAATTACGTTTGTCGGGATATATGCAGAAACGTCACCCGCCTGTGTCTCGATGATTGGAAGCGCCGTTAGCGATCCGCCACCTTTAACGATTGGCCTAAGTGATTCAGGAAGGTCATTCATGTTTTTTGCAATCTCGTCATCAGCAATAACTTTCGCTGCACGTTCAAGAAGCCTTGAGTGAAGGTAGAATACGTCACCAGGGTAAGCTTCACGTCCCGGTGGGCGGCGAAGTAGTAGTGACACCTCACGGTAGGCAACTGCCTGCTTAGAAAGGTCATCATACACGATAAGTGCAGGACGGCCCGTGTCACGGAAATACTCACCGATTGCAGCACCTGCAAACGGAGCGTATACCTGCATCGGTGCAGGGTCTGATGCGTTTGCCGCTACGATGATGGTATAAGCAAGAGCACCTTTTTCTTCAAGGGTCTTGGCGATACCTGCCACAGTTGAAGCCTTCTGGCCTACTGCAACATATATACAGAATACAGGCTGGCCTGCATCGTAAAATTCTTTCTGATTAAGTATGGTGTCAATACAAACAGTTGACTTACCTGTCTGGCGGTCACCAATAACAAGCTCACGCTGGCCACGGCCTACCGGGATCATCGCGTCAACAGCCTTGATACCTGTTTGGAGCGGCTCGGTTACCGGCTGGCGGAAGATAACGCCCGGAGCTTTACGCTCAAGCGGCATCTCATAAAGGTCACCACCAATTGGGCCTTTGCCGTCAATAGGGTTACCAAGAGTATCTACCACACGGCCTACCATCTGCTCACCTACGCGAAGTGACGCGATACGCTGTGTCCTTTTTACAGTAGAGCCTTCTTTAATACCTGCCGTAGAACCCAGCAATACAATACCAACGTTGTCTTCTTCAAGGTTAAGAACGATACCTTCAAGGCCGTTATCAAACTCAACAAGTTCGCCGTATTGCGCGTTAGACAATCCGTAAGCACGGGCAATACCGTCACCTACGTTCAGTACTGTACCTACTTCTTCTAAAGTAGCGCCCGATTCAAAACCGGAAAGTTGTTTCTTTAATATTGCTGAAATTTCAGCAGGCTTAATTTCTGCCATCTTGATTATAATTTAGACACTAATGTGCGATAAATACTAATTACTCAATTCTCTTTTTAACGTTGTAAGGCTCTTGGCTACAGAGGCATTGAACTGCTTGTCGCCCACCCTTAATATGAACCCGCCTATTATTTCAGGGTCAACTATATTTTTAAGCGTAATCTTCTTGTCTGAAAACTCCTTTATCTTATCAAGCACCTTCGCTTCAAGTTCAGGAGTGATAGGGAAAGCTGTTGTTACCGTAGCAGCCTCAACACCATTCATTGCATCAAACTGGTTTTTATATTCAACAGCGATATGGCTAAGAATATCAAACCTTTTGTTTTCAAGCAAAAGACGGAAAAGCCCTTTGGTAACATTGCTGGCTGAAGCAAATATTTCGCTTAGTGCAGCTTCTTTGGTTTCAGCTTTTATTGTAGGGCTGTTTACAAATGAAGACAATTCGCTGTTGTTGCTGATAGTTTCTGCAATAAGCGCCATATCATCATTAACCTGTGCGGCTATGCCCTGCCCCTGTGCCATATCCAGGATTGCCTTTGCGTAGCGTACTGCTGCTCTTGAACCTGTCATAGCGTTATTAGTTTAATTTTACTTCGCCAAGCATTTTCTCTACAAGGCTGGTTTGCGCCTCCCTGTTAGAAAGCTCATTCTTAAGTATTTTTTCAGCGATTTCAAGAGAAAGGCCTGATACCTGTGCTTTAAGCTCAGCCATTGCCGCATTCTTCTCAGCGTTGATTGAGGCTTTAGCCTGTTCAATCATTTTCGCGCCTTCAGCCTGTGCTTCAGCTTTTGCATCAGCAATCATCTTCTCTTTTATCTCGCGGGCTTCTTTAATCATAGTATCCCTTTCCATCCTGGCTTCCTGAAGTATTCTTTGGTTATCAGCCTGAAGGTTGTGCATCTCTCTACGTGCAGCCTCAGCCGACGCCAATGCATCTTTAATGCCCTGCTCACGTGTGTTAACTGAGTCAAGGATTGGTTTCCATGCAAACTTCTTAAGCAGGATGATAAGCAATACAAAAATGATTACCTGCCAGAAAAACAGGCCGAAAGCGAAATCGTTGATTAACTTCTCCATTATATCTTAATTAAAATAATTATTGTTGTAATTAAACAACAGCGGCAACCAACCGTTACAGCTGTTGTTTTGTTTTTTTGATTAAGCAGCGAAAAGAGCCGCGAAACCGATACCTTCAATAAGTGCTGCTGCAATAAGCATAGCTGTCTGGATTTTACCAGAAGCTTCAGGCTGACGAGCGATAGCATCCATTGCAGAACCACCGATTTTACCAATACCAAGACCGGCACCGATTACGATAAGGCCTGCACCTACAATTGTTGGAATTTGCATAATATATATAATTAAATTAAAATTCTAATTTTAGTGATGAGCTCCTTCGTGGTGCTCTTCATGATGGTGTTCTTCATTTGCCGCGCCGAAATAAAGGGCTGAAAGCATGGTAAAGATATAGGCCTGTAACAACGCCACCAATATCTCAAGGATTGACAGTACAAACGCAAGCCCGAAAGAAAGCGTGCTGCCTATCCAGTTTTTAAATACGAACATAAGGGCGATGATGCTCATCAATACAATGTGGCCTGCAAAGATGTTGGCGTAAAGACGTATCATCAATGAGAACGGCTTAATAATTGTACCAAGCAATTCAATAGGCGCAAGGATTATCCTCATTGGCCACGGCACACCCGGCATCCAGAAAATGTGGGCCCAGTAATTTTTGTTAGCTGTAAATGTTGTAATAAGGTAGGTAAGTATGGCAAGCGCTGCCGTTACCGTAAAGTTACCTGTTACGTTTACACCAAGCGGCGTAAGCCCGAAGATGTTAAGGAACCATATAAAGAAGAATATGGTAAGCAGGTAGCTCATGTATTTTTTATAGTGCTTCTCGCCGATGTTCGGGATAGCAATCTCGTCGCGGATATAGATTACAAGCGGCTCAAAGAAACGGCCGAAACCTGTAGCGATACCTCCGTTTTTAGGATATGTTTTTGCAAGGCCGCTAAAGATGATGAACATCAGCAAAGCGGTTACCATTATCATTAACACACTCTTAGTTATAGAGAAGTCAAGTGGTTTTGCATTGGTTGGATGCTCGTGGCCTTCGCCTTCATAGTTCAACTTACCGCTGGCATCTGTCTTGTATATTTTGCCATCGTGGTGGTTAAGCACATAGTAGTTGCCGTCAACCTCAGCAACTTCCTCACCATGGTGGAATTTAGCTGAAGAGAAAACTTTCAAACCATTGTCCCAAAGGATAACCGGAAGCGGGAAACCATAGTGTTTGCCCTCAGCCTCATCAGAGAAAAATGTAAAATCGTGAGAATCCTTAACGTGGTGCAGAATGTGCTGCTTGTTTTTTGTCTTTACGTCGAGGGCGGCACCGTGCTCATCAACATGAACCGAAACATTCTCAACATCAGCCACTTCAACATCGTGATGTACAGTATCCTGGGTTGGGTTGGCGTAACTTGCAAAAGAAAGGCCGGCAACAAGAGCTGCCATTATAAATTTAAGCGGTCTATTTGAAATCACCATGCCTCAATCTTAATTTTTAAGGTTCTGAAATTTGGTGCAAAGGTACATGAAATATTGATATTTCAATGCCGCGAAAATTATTTTTTTAATTATTGTCACTAAACTGGCTGATTATTGTTTTTTATTTAATAATCTTATAGTTACAATAGTTTCCGTTGCTAAAAAAAGAATAAATAACGCAAAGAAATTGGCCTTTTCAAACTTCACATTTTCAGTGGCTGAAAGTATTGGCCTAAGCATAAAAAAACAGAATCCCATTTTTATGGTTGTTGCAGCCAGAAAGGCATAACCGGTATTATCGGGCATCAATTTATGTATCCTGGTGAGCAGGAACACGATAAGCAATGAACAGCATGTAAAAAACGCAAACAATACTTCAAGAGAATAATGGTAAGTCTCGTAGTACAAAGAAAGTTCAGGTATTAAAAAAAGCGCTTTGTTAATAATATAAAAAACAAGCGCTGCAAGTAGTGTTGCCAATAATGGCCTATATTCTTTTAACATCAGGATTTTTTATCAAGTTTTTGCACTTGCTTTATCACATAATACAAGGCGATGAAAACACCCAACAAGGTAAATATCTTTACATACATCTTGCTGTTATTGGGGTATTTTTCATCAAGCCAGCCGCCCAGCCAAGAAAACAGGAATATCACTATACCCATTTGTATTGGCAGGCTTATGAGCACCAGCCATTTGTTCGGATTCTTATCCGGCTTGTTGCTGCTCATTGCCTTTTATGGGTTTTACAGGCGTGCGCATAATGCATGATGCGCTGAACTCCGCTCCCGGCTCTACAGACAACCTTCCTGTTACCACCTCGCCGTGTATATGGGCCTTAGATTTTACATTAAGAATTTCAGCAACCTCAATTTTACCGTTGAAGCGCCCCTCAATATCAGCATTCTTGCATTTAATGTCGCCAATTACATTGCCCGCAGGGCCTATAACTATTTTACCTTTTGTCGTGAAGTTGCCTATAAGCTCACCGTCAAGGCGGAAATCGGCCTGTGAAATGATGTCTCCTTTTATAGTAGTGCCTTCTACAATACGGTTGGTCTTACCTAAAAGGTCGGTATATGATTTTTGCGGCTTCTCAAACATAACTTTTATTTTATGGCCTGAAACTGCGGCAGGTTTTTCTTGATTTGTACTACTTTATAGTCTTCCGTTGAAATAATTATTGGTGTTTCAGCAACCTTATAGCCTTTGTAGTCTTTAAGGATGGTTACCGCATCAACAGCTGCAAGCTTGCTGTTAAAGCCATGTAGCACGATAAAATCTTCTTCCATGCTATATATATCCTGTGAAAGAACAATGCTGTTATTCAGCCCTTCTTTAATGAATTTCTGAAGCTTATCTGTCAGCACTTTGTTTTTAGCATCCTGTGGCTTTACTTTAAAGATAATTTTCCATGTAGTTGATGGCGCTCCGAAAGTTACCTTCTCCATTGCCGGAACGTTGGTCTTCAACAACGCCTCAGCTTCTTTACCTTCCTGGCTATTAGGGTAATTAAGCGCTACAAAATTCAGACCCTGTTTATACTCTTCTATACCTTTCATCCTCCCGGAGATATTGGCCTTTAGCATCTCGAATTTAGATACAATGTCTTCACCTGTGTAGTTCTCTATGTAAGTATCGGTCTGCGCTACAATCTCTCGCAGCTCGCCTTTTTCATATTTTTTAAACAGCGCCCTGTATACCTGCTCTGGTGTGCCTTGTGCAATAGCATCACTGCCCGGGTTGCGGATAATCTCAGCATAACGGCTGTCCGGGTATTGTGTCAACACTTTGTTTTTATATACCTCAGCCTTTGTCGGGTCTATAATCTGGTAAATCTTATAGAGATTGTAGTATGACGGCAATATCAGTCGTTCTTCAGGATTATTGGTCAGCAGCTTCTCAAGCTTATCTGCAGCACGCTGGTGCTCGCTGAACTTTTCATGATAGATAGTACCAAGCTGATAGTAAGCAAAATTTCGGTCTTTGGCCAGGCTGTCTATCACATTTTGTGATGTAGGCAGCTGGCTTATATAAAACTCCGGCATGTACCGTGCATCAACTTTATCTTCTTCACCTTTTGAACGTTCCCCGGCAGCTGCTGTATCATCACCAGTATCATCCTGGGCCTGGCTGCCACGGTTACGCTGCTCGGCTGCCCAACGCCAGTTATCTGTAAGGGGGGCGCTTACCCCAGCGCTTCTGGAACTCAATGATCCCGAATGACACGGTAGATGGGTTATAAAAATAAAACTTGCTGTTGCCTGCCGAACCTGTTATAGGCGTTGTTGTTGCGGGTGATGGGGCTTGTGCAGGTGTTCTGGGTTTCATCCCCGATTGGTCTCCCAGACTGCGATCTAACGACCTGGCTTTTTGGTCACCAAGAAATGCCGGGTCCGGGGCCTCAATACCGCCACCCATTTTGGCTGCAGCCTGTTGAGATGCCTGACGCTCGGCACGCTCTTTAGCCTTAGCCTCTTCCTCCTTTAGCCTGGCGATATAATTTTCGAAGAAGGTACGGCGCTCTGTATCGCTGTAGGCAACCAGGCGCAATATACTGTCGTTAGTATTGGCGATGGCTTCATATTTTATAACATCGGCCAGGTTATCGCGCTTCTTTTTTATCTGCCTGTATTCACGGGTGCGGTTGTTCAGGAAAACCATTGTGCTGTCATAGTACATCCCGGCCAGCACGTAGCTTGCCTGCTTGAAATAAATCTCGGCAATGTTACGGTGGTTGCTGGCATTAAGGTATTTGTCTGCCGACTTCGACCTGAGTGATGTATTATAGTATTGTATGGCACGTGCATCATCTTCCTGCTTATCATAAAATAACCCTACCTGATGGTTTATCACATCAAGGTAAGGCCTGTTCTCACGGTCTTTCAGGAGGTCTCGGTATTTTTTCATAAAGGCAAGGGTGTCGCCTTTTGTATAGTCAAACTGACCTGCCTGTGCTGCATGTGCCTGTATAACATACCTGCGCGGCGACTTGCGGTTCATATCAATCACGCTTTGGTACGATGCATAGGCACTGTCTTTGTGATTGAGCTTATCATATACCTGCCCCAGAATGAAACGGTAACGGGCACGCTCTTCATTTTCTTTTGTGAGGTCTATCGCTTTTTTAAGCGGAGCCACAGCGCTGTCAAGCGACTCGGTAGCGATATATGCCTGAGCCAGTGTGGCATTTGCATCAGCATTTACCTGGTCTTCAAGCTCTTTTTCTTTAATGAGGATTTTCAGGTTTTTTATAGCAATGCCCTCATTCTCCAGCCGAAGATTGGTTTTCTCGCGCCAAACCTTGGCTTCGTAAATTTTATCACTGTGCGGGTGCTTGTACAATATGTAGTTAAAAGCCTCAAGCGCGGGTATAAAACGGTTGTCATAATAACGCGTTTTGCCTAGCAGCAGGTGCGCCTCGTCCATCTGCGGGTTGCGCTCCATGTTGCCGATGTTCATAGAGTGTTTCTGGATGGCCTTGGTAGCTTTAGTCTCGCTGCGCTCAAAGTTAGGGTTCTTGGCATCAGTAGGGCCCATCTGCTCTTCGGTAAGCTGCATGCGCTCTGTTGGCAGTATCTCCCAGTAATTGTCGTTGTAGGTTTTCTTAAGCTCCACAAGGCCCGCATCAAGTGCCAGTTCGCCGTTGTACAACACGTTGTATTCTGTATTAACAGCATGCCAGTTACGGTTTACAAACGAGTCTTTCTTTGTAGAACACGCTATCGCAAAGGCAGCAGCCCCGGCGACAATTATATATTTAAATCCGCTGGTTTTCAATGTAAAAGCAATTTGTATCTCTTAACTGCTAAAAGCTTTTTTTAGTATAGCAGAGGGTAAAAATACGTTTCTTTTTGAAAAGTGGGTAAGATTTAGGGGATTTTAATATTTCAATATAAACTATTCGAAAGGACTAGCGCGGATATGGGTATTATGGAGTTAGTGGCATATCATTTATTTAAAAAAGATTCCGTTTTCCTTACACATCTTTAGATAAGAACTAATTTCCTTTTCGATTGTTACATATGCTTCAGGATTATTAAACTTTAAATCACTAAGATATCCTCCAACATTAAAAATTATTTCACCGCCGGTAGAACCGCTTATGATACAATCCTTTATGCCATCAACAATCTCGGGAAATTTTGATCTTAGTCTATCTTCCGAAACATGCAATATTTTTTGGTAATCCATTAATATCTGATTAGCGTAGAATGAAGACACTACACAGCAAAAAACTCTTCTAATTCCTTAAGCGTTTCAGGAGATGTTTGCAGGTCTTTCACTACCTGCCCTTTTTGCAGGGCCACAATACGGTCACTCACCTCAGTCGTGTGCAGCAGGTCATGGCTTGATACCAGTATGGTAACATCCTTATCATCAGCCAGCTCGCGAAGGATTTTCTTTAGGCGGAACTGTGTTGTCGGGTCAAGGTTAGCGAATGGCTCATCAAGGATGATAACTTCAGGGTTGCCGATAAGCGTAGCGATGATGCCCACCTTTTTCTGGTTCCCTTTTGAAAAGTCGCGAATGTACTTTTTGCTGTTTAATATTTCGTTATTGAAAAAGTCTGCATGTTTTGCCAACAGCGCATCAACATCAGCCTTGCTCTGGCCGCGAAGTTCGCCGATGAAGTAAAAATACTCTTCCGGAGTGAGATAACCTATAAGGAATGTCTCATCAAGAAAAGCAGAGGTGAAAGGTTTCCATGCTTCGCTTTCATTGATCTTCACTCCATTTGAGGTAATGTGTCCCGCCGATGGTTCAATCAGGTCAAGCAACAGGCTGAAGAACGTGGTCTTACCCGCCCCGTTATTGCCCACCAGGCCAAAGCTTTCACCTTTTTTAATTTCGAGGTTGCCAATGTGCAGCACCGTTGTGCCGTTATATGTTTTGCGTAGGTCTTGTACTTGTATCATGGTATGGTTGTGATTGTTGTAATTTGAATTTAATTTTTTATTGTAATTTGGAATTTTGATTTGGAATTTCCCCAATTAGCTTTTTTGTTTATAGGCCGCTATGGTTGAGTACTTCTCTGATTTGTATATCTTCTCTATTTTTCTGAAGACGGCGTTACGGAAAGCAAAACCCAGCACTCCCGCGCCCGCAACCAGCAGGTAGCCAACTTCTGCGCTTTTAAAGCCGTAGTACCCTAAAGCATAGAGACCCATAGGCAGCAGCATTTTAGGCAGCGATATAAGCATGGTCTTTATATTGAATGCTTTTTTATCTCCGAAAGCCTGCTTGCTCGAAGCGAGGTCTATGGGTGTTTTTATGAACGCCCCACCCAACAGCACAAGGTGTGAGTTTACACCAATATTGAAAACAGCTCCCGACAATATTATTAGGTAAGTGTCTATGCCAAAGTACAAGTAAAATGCAGATAGTATGGCTGATGCAACAGTGCCCACCACTACAAGCCACCATTTTGAGGCTATGTACTCGCGGTATTGTATATTCTGGCTCATCATGAGCGGATAGTAGGCACTGTCCCAGCTTGGCACAAACTGGCCAAATACAAACATGAACCCGCCCGATACAAATATGCCGGCAAACATTTTCATGGCTGGGTTGTCATACGCCTCTATGCCTCCGGTAAAGAAAAGCAGCCCGTAGAACAAAAACAGGAAGCTCATGAGCAGCGTTGTTTTAGAGCGCTTGTTGCGCAATATCAGCTTGATGTCATTTTTAAGGAAAGTACCCATTGTGCCGAAACGGTTAAGAAATGCGTACTCTTTTGTCTCGGCAATTTCGCTTTTGCCTTTAAGGCCGGTATCAAGGTACAGGTTGTGCTTAAAGTAACGGAATGTGATTACCCATAAAGCTATCAGTGCGATAACCGGTACGGCCACCATATGGTAAGTGCTGTAAAGATTCTGGAAGAAGGGAGCAGTAACCTTAGTGATGTCAAACAGATTGTAATACTGCAGCGCCCCGAAACCGAAAAGAAATGCAAGAAAGACAGCGAAAAGCCAGTCTTTGTTATTAAGCAGCGTATTGAGGAAATTGTTGCAGTAAATAAGCACCATCACGCCTATATGCCACAAGATGGCAGCAAGCGGGTCATACCCTTCATGTATCAATATTATGGTAAACGGTATAAAGAAGAAAGCATGCAGGTAATTGAAGAATGATGCCATGCTTTTGCCGATGGCAAAGTTCACGATGGTGCTGCGTTTTATGGGCAGCGTAAGCAGCGGGCGTATATTTATGACAGGTATCTTCTGCAGGAAAAGCCTAACTACCAAATCGACTATAAGGTAATAAATCAGGAAATTATTTACTACCACAAGCGGATCCTGGTTAAGGCTCTCTTTGATAAGATAGAAAGCGCCGAAGCCCAGTGCAAGAAACACGGCAATGAAATATAGCGCGCCGAGAATCATGAATACTTTAAGTACCATGTTGGTGCCAAATGAAGAAGAGCGTAAAAAAGCCTTCCACTCCAGCTTTAAAAATCGTATGAACATTGTGTGTTGGTTTGGTTTATATATATAAGTATATGGCTGTGGGTGAAAGTTACAAAATTTTGCGAGTAATTACATTCTCTTCCATCCTATAAATGCGATGATAAGACCAATTAAAGCTATTGCTGCACTAGAGGCTATTTGACCGACAAACTTTTCGTCAGGAAAAAAGAGGCTGTTGCTTTCATGGTCAAATCTCACAACTACCTTGTCCTGTATTAGGCTTTCGCAATTTGACCGGGTAATTTTCATTACATAAACTTTCTCCTGATATCGCACTTTAGCATAGCTGTCCCATTTAGTCAGATTTTCACAATCATTGGGTCTCTCCAATACACCTGCATATACAATTGTGCTTCTTGCATAAGCGGCTTTTTGCTGAAGATTTGAGTAAAGGCCTGAAACCCCGATTGCAATTACTATAAATGAAGCGTAGAAAAGTGGCCTGCGGTAAAATGCTTTACTTATCATGTTGCAGTGATTGAAAGCAAATATAACTAATGTCAGGTTACCCTATACTCCGGATATATCTTCTCTAAATGCTCCTGTGCCTGCTTTGGTATGCGGATGAGCATTACATATTGCAGGATTGTAAATGATACAAAAGCTGATGCAAAGGCAAGGGCAGTCCACTGGTTTGAAAATGCAGTTCCGAATAGGTCCCATGATCTTAGCAGGAGTTGTGGTGTTATAATAAACGTTATCATTCCTGCATTGAAGATCATTTCCTCAAAAAGCCACCTTTTGCCTTCAATCTTAGCTTTCCGGGCATGGAAACGGTTTTGGCGGATGGCATAGTATAGTGAAACTGCCGACAGTATTATTACCGAAACCATTGCTATTGTACCGCCGTAAGAGAGCTTTACCAGCAGCAGCCAGTATAGCCCTATAAGCGCTAATGTAAGCATTACCTTCGGCAGCGTGAAAAACTCCTTAAAATATCCCCAGGCAATCCGGCGGTAACGTTTTGAAAGGTGGGCTTTTCTCCTCTCTACAATATCTGTAAATCCGAAGATGCCGAACTTCTTAAACTCCCTGTCAAGTGCTATGCTGAATGATACGTTAGGGTCGGCTTCCCACTGCGCTTCTATGGCATTGGCCAGGTGGTCGGCCAGCTCTGCCTGCAAGTCATAAAACTCTACATAGTGCTGCCGTGTGAAGGTAAACAGAGCCTCCATTTCATCAGCCGATATTTTGCGGGGTTGCTTCTGCATAATATTGTTTTTTGTACTTTGAAATCATCTTATAAAAAGCAGTAACTATAGCAAAAGTGAGCGATATGAAGAAGGCATAAACGACCATCTTATAATTGTCTTTAATTTTCAAACGTATCACTATATGGAAGCTTATATAAATTAATAGCCACCCTGAAAACAAGATTTTGTCTGCGGCCGAAAACAAATTTTTCTTTACATCCTTTACCGCAACATAATACACTATGAACAATAAAAAACACAACATATAAGCCATTTGCGCCCACTCAACATCTTCCGCAGTAGTGGGGCCTATAAAATAGAGTACACAAAGCATGAGTGAAAAAGGCAATAAAAACCAAGGCCCAACCATTTGCTGACCAATGGTTCGCAAAGCCGTGCCGATTGCAGCCCTGATAAATTTCCTATTAGTAGTAAGAAAAAGACTTTTGTTAGCTATCATATAACTCTTAAAATTATCATAAAAATCGCCGTCCATTTCTTCAAGCGCAGTAGCAATGTGGTCAGTCATTTCCATACGGACGTCAATATACTTCACTCCTGAATTTTCAAGATACCTGTCAATAAACTTAATGTTGTTCGCAGTCAGTTTCATAACTTAAAATTGTAAGTCAGGTTTTACTTTTGATTTTACAAGCCCCTGCATGGTCTTTATAAACTCTTCCAGCTCACTCAGCCGGTTAGCAGTTTCCTTATGCCCGTCTTCTGTAAGCTTGTAGTATTTACGCAGTCGGTTGTCTACTTTCTCTACTTCAACGGTAAGAAGGCCTTCACTTTCAAGCTTATGCAGCGCCGGGTATAAAGCGCCTTCGGTTATGGCAAGCTCTCCTTTGGTTGCCGCCTTTACATTCTGCGTAATCTCATAGCCATACATCCTGCCGTTTTCTTCCAGCAGTTTCATGATGATGGTATTAAGGCTGCCTTTATATAGTTGCGAATTTTTCATAACACAAATCTATACATAATTTTCCTATGCATAACAATCTTAAGTATAAATTTTTGTGAAAACCATTTAATGCACTCTTAAGTAATGCTTATTTTTGCTGAAATATTTTTGAATGTCGACATTTAATACGCTTACCATAAAAGACGTAAGGCGCGAGACACCCCACGCGGTATCTATAGCCTTTGAAATACCTGATGCCCTTAAAGAAGACTACAAATTCAAGGCCGGGCAATACATCAACATAAAGACAACTTTTGAAGGCCAGGAGGTTCGCAAGGCATATTCTATATGCTCTTCGCCCAACAGCGGCGAACTGCGCGTGGCTATTAAGGCCGTAAAAAATGGCGGGTTCTCCGTTTTTGCCAACGAAAAGCTGGCAGCCGGCCACACCATGGAAGTTGGCACACCCGAGGGCAACTTCACTTTTGAGCCGAAACCCGACCGCCAACGCAATTACGGAGCCTTTGCAGCAGGGAGTGGTATTACGCCGGTAATGTCGATACTGCAGTCGGTGCTTGAGAGTGAGCCCGAGAGTACTTTTGTGCTGGTGTACGGCAATAAAGACCCGCAGGAAACCATTTTCCACCAGCAGCTGCACGACCTCCAACTGAAGTATGTAGGCCGCCTGTTTGTACATTTTGTGTACAGCCAGGCACGTGACGGTGAGAGCATCTTCGGGCGTATTGAGCGCTCTACAGTGAATTTTGTGATAAAGAACAAACACAAGGAAAAGGAATTTGAAAAATTCTACCTGTGCGGACCCTGAAGATATGATACTTACCGTGAATGATGTGCTTCGCGAAAGCAATGTGCCGGAGAAGAACATCAAGTTCGAGCTGTTCTCTACCCCTATTGCCGAAAAGCCGATTGCACAAAATCTTGACGGGCAAACAAACATTACGGTGATGGTTGACGATGAGGAGACCACCTTTATCATGTCGCAGAACATGACTATACTTGACGCCGCATTGAAACAGGGAGTTGATGCGCCTTACTCGTGCCAGGGCGGAATCTGCAGCAGCTGTATGGCCCGCATTACCAAAGGCAGCGCCGAGATGAAAAAGAATGCGATACTTACCGATGGCGAAATTGCCGAGGGCCTCATCCTTACCTGCCAGGCACACCCAACGTCACCGGATATTTATGTGGATTATGATGATGTTTAATCTTTAATTGAAAGATTGAACAATTTAAATTGAAAGGGTGCCGGATTGGCACCCTTTTTTATTTAGCGAATTTCAGCTACAACATCCTGACTTTCGGCTACATCTCTTTTTTGATTGCGGCGCAACTTTGCTGTATCAAAAATCAGAGAAATGAATCTACAAAACAGCACCGTACTTATTACAGGCGGAACCAGCGGCCTGGGCCTTGAGCTTGTAAAACAGCTTACAGCCACAGGAGCCACAATTATTGTGACAGGGCGTAACCTTAGTGCCCTTAACCAAGCCAAGAAGCTTTACCCACAAATCGCAACATTCCAGAGCGATGTAAGCAACCCCGATGATATTGAGCAGCTTTATGCAATGGTAACACAGCAGTTCCCACAGCTCAACCTCATCATCAACAATGCAGGGCTTATGCGGCTTATAGACTTGCAGGATGCATTATCGGACATAGAAGATGTTACCAGGGAGATAAGCACTAACCTTACCGGTACAATACAAATGGTACACAAATTCCTACCACACCTTGCTAAGCAAAACGAGGCCGGCATTGTAAACGTATCATCAGCCATTGCTTATATGCCATATAGTGTTGCACCTATATATAGTGCCAGTAAAGCCGGGGTTCATGCATATACCCAAGCATTGCGCTTACAGCTTCAGGATACCAACATCAGGGTATTTGAGATGATTCCGCCCGGGGTGAATACCAACCTTCAAAATGACTGGGCAGTTAAACCCAATCCGCGAATGATGATGGATGCCGACAAAATGGTAGCCACCGCGCTGAAAGCATTGCGCAACAATAAGCCGGAGCTGAAACCATTTGCTGTAAGCATAATAAAACTTGTGAGCAGGTTGCTGCCGGGTATGCTGATAAAATTCGGGCACAGGGAATTTAAAAATTTTAAGGCAACTCAATATCAATCATTAAAACCTCAACAATGAAAAAAACCATTTTTAGCAGCCGTGATATTAATACTCTCTTTTACGGCATTCGGACAAAAAATTCCTGCAGACATGATTGTCGGCACCTGGCAATGTGATGACTACAAGATAGAAATTTTCAAATCAGGCGACACTTTTTCCGGCAGGCTGCTATGGGCTAAAGATATGTTTGAAGCCGACGGCAAAACATCTAAAAAAGATACTGAAAATCCCGACAAAAAGTTCCGGAACAGGCCGCGGCAGGGTCTGGTACACATTACAAACCTTGTGTATAAGGACGGCGAATATATTGACGGTAGTCTCTATAGTGTGCAAGACGGCAATACTTACAGCATAAAAGGTAAACTCACCAGCCTTAACAGCCTTGAAACCCGCGGTTACAAGGGTATTCCCATCATGGGTAAAACATTTAAATGGAAGCGTGTAAAACAATAAAACTATTAATATGAAAAATACAAATGATAATCTATCAAGATTTTGGCTCATCGCTTCAAACGCTATGCCGCCCGTAGGCTTGTTCCTGTATTTAAAGCACAGGAAAAATTCTCCAACCAAGGCAAAAAGAGCCCTTTTAAGTGCTGCCCTGGGTCTGCCCCCGGCAATTGTAGCAGGGTATTTAATGGAAACCTATATACTCGGTTAATATGAAGATTGTAATTTCGTCAATATTGCTTCTGGCTTCGGTGGCTTTGAGCCTGAAGCACGGTTGGGATGCCTTCCAGCCGCCAACACCCGAACAGGCAAAGATTATGGCCAACCTGGGCATTACCCGCAGCATGGCGCCTTTTGTGGGCGGGCTCTCCATCATTACAGGGCTGCTGCTGCATTTCCCGAGAACGTTCTTTATTGGCAACATCATCAGCGCAATTACCATTTTGCTTATCATGGCGCTGTCATTACGGGCGGGTGATGTACGCACTGCCCTTATCGAAATTCCGTTCCTTGCCGTACCACTTATACTCATCTGGCTCAAATATCCGTTTAATTTTAAGTAACTTGCACTATGGCAAACACAACACCATACCGTATAAAATCTATTGCTGAAGTGCACCGGCTGATGGACCTGCCTAAGCCGCAGCACCCGCTTATCGGTATTATCGACCTGAAAGGGCTGCAGAATCACCCCGATATTAATGCTGTTATCTTTGACTTTTATGTAATTTCAATGAAGCGCGGCTGTGACAAACTGATTTATGGCCAGCAGAAATATGATTTTGACGAAGGATTGATGGCTTTTATGGCACCGGGCCAAATACTGCGCGGCGAAGAGGGTGGTGTGCCTGATAGGCTTGAAGGCTGGATGCTTTTCATTCACCCTGACTTTTTGTGGAATACACCGCTCGCCAAAAAAATTAAGCAGTACGAATATTTCGGGTATGCGGCCAATGAAGCGCTTTTTCTTTCAGATAAGGAAGAAAATATCATCAATGGCATTATTGAAAACATCAGGCAGGAAAACAATACAAACATTGACAAATTTAGCCAGGAAGTGATGATAGCCCACCTGGAAGTGCTGTTTGCCTATGCCCAGCGGTTTTATGAGCGGCAGTTCATCACCAGGAAAATATCAAACAGCAAAGTTTTAGGAAAGCTTGAAGAGTTACTGGCAGACTATTTCAGCAACGAAAGCCTGATGGCCGACGGACTGCCTACAGTTACCTACATTGCAAACAAGCTGAACATCTCTCCCAAATACCTTGGCAGCCTGCTGAAGCAGCACACAGGGCAGACTACGCAGCAAATCATCCATGAAAAATTGATTGGGAAAGCTAAAGAACAATTGTCAACAACTGAATTATCTGTAAGCGAAATCGCTTTTATGCTGGGGTTTGAACATTCGCAATCCTTCAGCAAACTGTTTAAGGCTAAGACCAGCCAAAGCCCGACGGAATTCAGGGCAAGTTTTAATTAACTGAATATTTAAAAATACTGGGTGGTCGAGAGACTGCCCTTTTTTGTATGATTTTACAAGTGGTATAACCTCCGGCAGGATTGGTCATATTTAACCAGTACATTAAAAACGCAATATTATTTAGGCACAAACAACCATTTTTAACATTTTTTAAAAAACCGTATTTTTACCTATATCGCTTAATGCTCAATGCCATAGATTTGCTTTACAAAAACTTATGTCACCATGAAACAAATACTGCTAATTACCTTTTTGTTGACAATATCAATCTATGGATGCTCTTCATCAGATGATGATTCTTCATCAAATTCAAGCAGCTGTGGAACTCACAATGGCAAAACCTTACATAAAGGGCCCGGAAGGAGGTTGTTACTATATAAATTCTAACGGTAATAAGACTTATGTTGATCGATCTGAATGTACTTGCTGATCTTGATACGAGCTTCAATATTGATGTGAATTATTTATATTAAAGCATTGGTCATAGTCGTACGTTATGTAACTCGGATTGGTGGGATAATTATATATAAAATTCTAATGCAAAGATACAAACAAAAGTTTAATATTGCACTTTTCTCTGAAAAAAATTATTTTGGTGAGAATTTATTGTAATGTTAAGAGGTTGTTAAAAGATGTGCTACGACTATTCACAAGTTTAGGATAAAGAAATGATTTTTACGAAAGAAACTACGCGTTAATAATATCATAAATTTTATCTACAACTTGCTTGGGGGTAATCGTTCGCATCGCATCTTCATATCCAAGGATAATCTTGTTTCCGTAAATTGATGTCGGCAGTAAGGGATATTGATTTCTGTCAGCAGTAATCAGATGATTTTCAGGTTGATGGAACGGTGTAAACCCTGCATAGGGATGCGTTGCGCCCCATATTGTTACCGTCTTTACCCCATACATCGCAGCGATATGGGCATTCCCGCTATCCATGCTCAGCATCAAATCGAGATTTGCAATGAGGTTCAACTCACCTTTGAAACTTAATCTGCCCGGCGTAACCACCACGTTTTGCAAGCCTTTAGCAAAATTTTCGAGTTGGATTGTTTCTTCCTCTCCTCCACCAAAAAGAAATATTTTGTACTCCTTATGCCTTGCCAGTTCGTTAATAACGTCCTTCATCAAATCGGCAGGATATACTTTTCCCTGATGCTGCGCGAACGGCGCGACGCCGATCCATTTACCGGATTTTGAACCGGTAAGTTTTTGTATTTCAGGTGTTACCTCCGGCTTTTCCGGAAATTGGGGATTGTCCAGCTTTACCGGAAATCCCAGCCTTTCAAAAGTCTCGGCATGGCGCTGAACTACAGGTTTCAGCGGTTTAAACACTTTATTTTCAGTACGGGTCAGAGCCTTTTTCTCAGTTCGGGCTTTGTCGGTTGCTGCGGTTTTTACACCCGAAAGTTTAAACAATGCGGTAATGATTTTTGACCGCAGCACATTATGGAGGTCTGCCACTGCATTGATTTTCAGCTTCCTGAGTTCACGAAACAGCCGGAACAGCCCCCAAAAGCCTTTGTGCCTGCCTTTTACGTCGGCTGCCACGAAATTAAGATTCGGGATACCATCAAAAAACGGCCTGTAAAATTCGCGCGAAAGCACCGTCACTTGTACGCCGGGATGCTGTAAAAGTAAGGCTCTCAGCACCGGGACCCGTCATTGCGACGTCGCCCATTGCCGAGAGCCTTATCACTAAAATGTGCTTGCCGGCCATCGCCGTTATTTTTTGTTCTGGTACAATACCGGGTTCAGCTCTTCGTCGTTGTACATTTTCATCTGCTTGTACACCTTCATAAACTTGTCTCCTGCTTCAATATCAGCCAGTAAGTCGTCAATCGCAGTTGAAAGATCTTTCTTCTGCTCAAGCAAAACATTAAGTTTTTCCCGGCATTTAGCACGGTGTTCCGGTGATGCTTCTTCACGATTCGCTTCCTCAGCCATATGGTGGATTTTCAATGCCAAAATTGAAAGCCTGTCCAGCGCCCAAGCCGGGCTTTCGCTGTTAATCTTTGCGTCAGGTTTTGGCTGTACATCCTTATATTTCTGGAGAAAATAGCTGTCAATATATTCCACCATATCGGTACGCACCTGGTTTGATGCGTCGATTTTACGCTTTAGCACTAAAGCCTCGATCGGGTCAATGTTCGGGTCGCGTATGATGTCTTCATAATGCCATTGCACGGTATCTACCCAATTTTTTGCATACAGCAGGTGCTCAATCTTATCTTTCGGATACGGATTGGCAATAGGCTGGTCTACAGAGTCATACTTGTGGTAATCATTGATGCTTTGCTCAAAAACAGGGAACGCAATACTTGAAAACATAGGTTTGATTTTATTTACAAATATAGTTTTAATACTTTTATCCTTCCAAAATACTTTGCCAATGCACATCCATTACATTTCAGATACCAATAGCATCCTCAACCATTTCCTTGCCCAGATTCGCGATGTGAACGTGCAGGGCGACAGCATGCGTTTCCGGAAAAACATTGAACGCATTGGCGAAATTATGGCTTATGAGCTAAGCAAGTCGCTGGAGTACAAGCCTGTAAACATAACTACACCGCTTGGCACAAAAGAGACTACAGCCATTAAAGACGGTGTGGTGCTGTGTTCCATACTCCGCGCGGGGCTGGCGCTGCACACAGGTTTCATGAACTTTTTTGATGATGCCGAGAATGGGTTTGTCTCTGCCTACCGCCATCACCCGAACAACGATGAATATTTCGAGATTCAGGTGGAGTATAAAGCCGCGCCAACGTTTAATGCAAAAACGCTGATCCTTATTGACCCCATGTTGGCTACAGGCCAAAGCCTTGTGGCAGTTTTCAACAAACTTATGGCTACAGAAACCCCTAAAGAAATACATATTGCGGTAGTGATCGCGGCACCCGAAGGCGTGGCTTACCTGCAAGAAAATTTGCCGGACAATTGCCATCTGTGGATTGCTGCCCTTGACGAAAAACTGAATGAAAAGCAGTACATAGTCCCAGGGCTGGGCGATGCGGGTGACTTGGCTTACGGCAGTAAATTATAATTGTGAGGTGAAGAGAAACAGCACAATAAGCGTTAGCACACCGAGAAAAACCTCTGTAAACCACTTATTTTCCTGGCTCTCAAGATAGTTAGCGCCCATAACTGCCAGCGGTGCAAAAGTAAAGGCAAGGAAGCTGTTATTCTTGCCTGCGCTCAACACATATACCGCTACCCCTATAAAAAATGCAAACACGATTTTTTTGTATGACGACTGCATATTAAGCGGCTTGTTAGATAATGAAACCACTTCCATAAACGCAAAAAGCACAGCAATGGCGCTAAATACCGCAAGCCCGATGTTTTGGTAAATGTTCTCAAAATAAGTAAAGTCAAAACTTACAGCTATCTGCTCCTGCATGGTTTTGAGCAAGTGCATACCCGGAGATATAGCCACCATAAAATAGATAACCGCCACTGCAAAAATGCAATGAACGGAATAACCCAGTTGCGGTAATCGCGAGACACGTGGAAGATTATTGAGATGAAAACCAACACGATAAACAATATGGCCCAAAAATGGAACAGCGCTGCCATGAATATCCAGAAGGATGCGTCGAAGATCTTTTCCTTTGGGGTAATAAGGGACTGCAGCGATATGAGCCTGCGCAATGCCAGCAGCAGTAAAAAGTTAGATATGATAATGTTGGTATTTACCAATATTGTTGGGAAGAGCACCAAAAACAGCATAAACAGGAACATGGCATAGGTATTTGCCTTACTGAGCGCATTGCGCCGGGTAATGAAATTGGCGAGGAAAAGTGAACCCGCCAACAGCAGTAAAAGCCCTATTTTTTGGACTATCAGGTAAAAGTACCCTGCCCAGTAATCATCTTTAAAAATGTATAAAAAATAGCATACAAGCAAGGCTACGGCTATGATTACATAATTTACCGGCCTTGATTTACTAAAAACACTTGCTAACATGCGATAATTTTATACTTTTGTGTCTGTAAATATAATACTTGTTTAAAAATGAAAGCATTTTTTGAAGGCATTGAGTACCTGTTTGTAAAGATATTGTTCTGGCCTCTTGATATACTAAGAGCTATGGAACTTGATAACTGGTGGATTGCCAACATTATAACATGGATATTCATCATAATTTGCTGTGCAGCTACGTGGTACTGGATTAAGCAGCTACAGGTATTTAAAGCCAATAATGACGACGACCAGGATACTACGGCACACTCGTTCTTATCATAAGTCGAAGCCGATATCCTTCCTGTAATACATCTTATCAAAGCTGAGTTTATCAAGGTTTTGATAAGATTTTTTTATGGCCTCGCGGAAGTCATTTCCAAATGAAGTAACAGCCAGCACACGGCCGCCGGAGGTTATTACTTCACTTTCATTTAAGCCTGTACCTGCATGGAAAACAATGGAATCCTCAACATTATCTAAGCCTGAAATAACTTTCCCTTTCTCATAATCTTCAGGGTAGCCGCCGGATACGGCCATTATTGTAGCAGCAGAACGTTCATCAACCAAAATGGTTTTGCTTTTCAGGTTTTGCTTTGCGACTGCCATAAAGAGCTTCACCAGATCTGACGTAATGCGCGGAATTACTACTTCGGTCTCAGGGTCGCCCATGCGCACGTTGTATTCAATCACAAACGGCTCGTCGCCCACTTTTATCAGCCCTATGAATATAAATCCTTTATAGTCGATTTTACGTCGTTTCAGCCCTTCAATGGTAGGTTTTACCACACGGTCTTCAATTTTCGCCATAAAGGCCTCATCTGCAAACGGCACTGGTGATATAGCACCCATCCCGCCTGTATTAAGGCCGGTGTCACCTTCGCCAATACGTTTGTAATCTTTAGCTGTCGGGAGTATTCTGTAAGATTGTCCGTCAGTCAGCACAAAACAGCTCAGCTCTATGCCGTCAAGAAACTCCTCAATTACTACTTTGCTGCTTGCCTGCCCGAATTTGGCATCTACCAGCATGTTCTTCAGTTCCTGCTGCGCTTCTTCCAGGCTGTTGAGTATAAGCACTCCTTTGCCTGCTGCAAGCCCGTCCGCCTTTAGTACATACGGCGGTTTCAGCGTGGTGAGGAAGTCAAGGCCCTTCTGCAATGTATCAGCAGTAAAACTGCCGTAAGCTGCGGTGGGGATGTTGTTTTCGGTAAGGAAAATTTTTGCGAATTCTTTGCTGCCTTCAAGCTGTGCACCTTCTTTTGAAGGGCCTATCACCGGAATAGCTGCCAGTTCTGCATCATCTTTAAAAAAGTCGTAAATACCTTTTACCAAAGGGTCTTCCGGGCCCACAACTACCATAGTTATACCTTTATCAAGCACAAATGCTTTAACTGCAGCAAAATCTGTTGCGGAAATGTTTACGTTGACAGCAATTGAAGCTGTGCCCGCATTACCGGGTGCGACATACAGTTCTTTACATTCTTTGCTTTGGAGCATTTTCCAGGCAAGGGCATGTTCCCTTCCCCCTGAGCCAAGGAGTAATATTTTCATTGTAGTTGTGTTGTTGTTTTATGACTTAATATGCTTTCTCTTCGCCACGCAACGCGTTAACAACGGTAAGCAGTATAATTTTTATATCAAGCAGCAATGACCAGTTTTCGAGGTAAAAAATGTCATATTTCACCCTGTAAATAATGTCGTTATCAGATTCTACCTCACCGCGAAACCCTTTCGTTTGTGCCAACCCTGTAATGCCTGGCTTTATAAAGTGGCGCACCATAAACTTGTCTATCCGGCGGGCATACATTTCTGTATGGCTTACCATGTGGGGACGTGGCCCTACTACCGACATATCTCCTAACAGCACATTAAAAAACTGCGGAAGCTCATCAATACTTGTTTTCCTTATAAATTTGCCTGTTCGGGTAATCCTGGGGTCGTTCTTGCTTACCTGGTGTATATCGGCTATTTCATTAAGCCGCATTGAGCGGAATTTATAGCAATAAAATTCATCATAGTTAAGACCGTTTCTTTTCTGTTTAAAGAAAACTGGGCCTCGTGACTCTGCTTTTATAAGCAGCGCAAGAACTGGTGTTAGCCATGATAGTATACCCAGTATAATGATAAGCGAAAAAACTATATCAAACCCACGCTTTATAAATTTGTTAAGGTAACTATCCAGCGGGATATTTCGAAGCGATATAATAGGGATGTAACCATAATAGTCATATTTATAGTTACTTGCTATAACTTCTTTATTGTCAGGTAAAAACTTGAGTATTTTCAGGTTATTATCGGTAAAGTCAACAAACTTGTTCACATCTTTTGTGTTTAGGCTTGCCATTGAGCAGTAAATCTCATCTATCTTTTGCTCCATCACAAAAGAAAAGCATTCTTCAATGTCTTTGTTTGACTTCATTGGGAAAACCTTTTCAAGTTTATACCCATAGTCAGGATTTTCATTGAAGAATTCTGCAAGTTGCGCAACACTTTTGCCACGCCCTACAAGTACCACTCGCCGGAAATTACCGCCGAAGAGCACCCTGAACTTACGAAGCCCATAATAAACAAATATCTTGGCTGCAGCAATAAGCAGTGTTGAAAGGCTTATGAAGCTTATAACCTGAGAAGGGCTTGAAAACTTAAGGAAATAGCCTATATAGGCAAAATTCACAATTATAAAGAGGAAATATTGCTTGACAACCTTACCGTAAATCTGTATTACTTTTGTGTAGCGGTAAACCTCATAAAAGCCGGTATTGTAACCAATTATGGCCCATGACAGGGTAATAAACAAATGGTAAGACCATGTCTGGAAGTTATCCCAGAGCATGTGATTTGCCAGTGCATTTATTATTATAAGGTCAAGTATATAAGAAAAGGGCCTTATATAGCCTGAATACCTTCCTGTTCTCTTTTTCAATTAAACAATATATTTAGTAAAATCCTTATGGTCTTCTTTCAGTAACTCTTCAGATGACAGGGACTTAAAATAATCATATGTAATCTTCATTCCTTCGGCACGGCCCACTTTAGGCTCCCAGCCTAACAAGGCTTTTGCTTTAGAGATATCGGGCTGGCGCTGCAGCGGATCATTTTCAGGTAGCGGCCTGTAAACAATTTTTTGTTTTGTGCCGGTAAGTTTTATTATCTCTTCAGCAAAATCTTTTATAGTTATCTCATCCGGATTTCCTATGTTTACCGGTAACGTGTGCCCACTGTGCAACAGGCGGTAAATGCCTTCAACCTGGTCATCAACATAGCAGAAAGATCGCGTTTGCATACCATCTCCAAAAATAGTGAGGTCTTCACCACGAAGTGCCTGGCCAATAAATGCAGGTATAACACGGCCGTCATTAAGCCTCATGCGTGGGCCATAGGTATTAAAAATCCTGACAATCCTGATATCAACATTATGGAAGGTGTGGTAAGCCATTGTGATTGATTCCTGAAAGCGCTTGGCTTCATCATACACACCCCTCGGACCCAATAGCATTCACGTTACCATAATAATCTTCAGTTTGCGGATGAACTAACGGGTCTCCATAAACTTCAGATGTAGATGCGATAAGGATAGTTGCTTTTTTTACGCGCGCAAGCCCTAAAAGATTATGGGTGCCTAGCGAACCCACTTTTAGCGTTTGTATAGGTATCTTAAGGTAATCTATTGGAGAGGCAGGCGAGGCAAAATGCAATATATAGTCAAGCTGGCCGGGAATATTTACAAATTTTGTAACATCATGGTGATAAAACTCAAAATGCTCTAATTTGAACAAGTGTTCAATATTGCGAAGGTCACCTGTGATAAGGTTATCCATCCCTATAACGTGGTAACCTTCTTTTATAAACCTGTCACACAGATGTGAGCCTAAAAAGCCGGCGGCTCCGGTTACTAATATCTTCTTCATTATGTTGATTTGCCCTCGCAAGATATAAAAATATGCCTTATTTAGTGTTATTACATCAAAGCATCATTTATACTGCAACAAATTTACGCATATTCTCCTTTAAAAAGTATATTTGCAACATAAAGGAAATATAGTAATGAAAAAAGCATTAATAACAGGTATTAATGGCCAGGATGGATCTTATCTTGCAGAACTCCTTATAGAGAAGGGATATGAGGTTCATGGCATCATAAGGCGCAGTTCAACATTTAATACTGAACGTATTGAGCATCTATATATTGATTCGTTATTAAAAGATATCCATAATAATAGGAAGATACTGCTTCATTACGGAGATATGACCGATTCTACGAATCTTATACGACTCATACAGCAAATAAAGCCCGATGAAATTTATAATCTTGCAGCACAATCGCACGTTAAAGTATCTTTTGAGCTACCTGAATATACTGCAGAAACAGATGGAATTGGTACTTTACGGCTTTTGGAGGCAGTACGCATTTGCGGTCTGGAAAAAACAACAAGAATCTATCAGGCATCTACATCAGAGCTCTATGGTAAAGTTCAGGAAATACCACAAAATGAACTAACTCCTTTTTACCCCCGATCACCTTATGGTGTTGCAAAAATATATGCCTATTGGATAACTAAAAATTATAGGGAAGCATACGGAATGTATACCGCTAACGGAATACTTTTTAATCATGAAAGTGAAAGACGTGGCGAAACATTTGTAACACGTAAAATTACGCTTGCTGTTGCAAGAATATCACACGGTATACAGGAAAAACTATATTTGGGCAACCTCAACTCACTTCGTGATTGGGGTTATGCCAAAGATTATGTTGAATGTATGTGGCTGATGCTGCAACAAGATACAGCTGAAGATTATGTAATTGCCACGGGAGAACAATATTCTGTGCGAGACTTTTGTGAATATGCATTTAGGGAGATCGGGATAGACTTATACTGGGAGGGGAGTGATGAAAATGAGAAAGGAATTTGTAAAAAAACAAATAAAATATTAGTGGAAGTTGATCCGCAATATTACAGGCCAGCAGAGGTAGAGACTTTATTGGGAGACCCTACGAAAGCACGCACAAAACTAAAATGGAATCCCAGAAAAAACTTCATTTAGAGATCTTGTGAAAATAATGGTTCAGCATGATCTTGAATATGTCCTCAAGCCAATCAAAATATAATGGAAAAAACGGCAAAAATATATGTTGCAGGACACCGAGGTCTTGTAGGAAGCGCCATTTTAAATAATCTTGAAAAAAAAGGGTATAAAAATATTGTTGTTAGAACCCACGCTGATCTTGACCTTAAAGACACCGCTGCAGTTTCTGCTTTTTTTAATGAAGAAAAGCCAGAATACGTTTTTCTTGCAGCGGCCAAGGTTGGCGGCATTGTTGCCAATAATACTTATAGGGCAGATTTTATTTATGAAAACCTGATGATACAAAATAATGTGATTCACCAGAGTTATGTAAATAAGGTTAAAAAATTATTATTCTTAGGCAGTACCTGTATATATCCTAAAAATTGCCCTCAACCTATGAAGGAGGATTATTTATTGACTGATGTTTTGGAATATACAAACGAACCTTATGCTATAGCCAAAATTGCCGGAATAAAAATGTGCGAAAGCTATAATCTACAATACGGAACTAATTTCATGTCTGTTATGCCTACAAATTTATATGGGCCTAATGACAATTTTGACCTTGAAAATTCGCATGTATTGCCGGCAATTATACGTAAAATTTATCTCGCTAAACTGTTGGCCGATGGCAGAAAAGATGAAGTTGTGGCAAACCTTAAGACTGATACATTTGATGAAGCTAAGATAATCCTTAACCGTTTCAACATTTCAGCCGAGAAAGTAGAATTATGGGGTTCAGGCAAACCCATGCGTGAATTTTTGTGGAGTGAGGATATGGCCGATGCGTGTGTATTTATTATGGAAAACAGAAACTTCGCCGATTGCTATATAGATCATGAAGAAATTCGCAATACACATATAAACATAGGCACCGGTAAAGATATTAGCATAAAAGACCTGGCATATACTGTAAAAAACATTATTGGCTATAATGGTAAATTGTTATTTAACACAGATATGCCTGATGGCACTATGCGTAAACTTACCGATTGTTCTAAATTAAATGTCCTTGGATGGAAATACACAACTGAACTTGACCAAGGAATACGCACGTTATATAATTGGATGTTAAAAGCGTAAACCATGTTATCTTATAGTAAAATTAACGGAAATCATTTTTTAATGAGCGCCTTTTACAAAGGCATTTCAGGGTTTTCACTCTTTGTTTCAATACCTATACTAATCAATTATCTGGGAGATGCTAATTATGGCGTGTGGGTTTTAATATTTACACTATTTCAGCTTATTTTGCTAATGGATTTCGGCCTAGCCAGCACCCTTAAAACCAAAATTCCGGAATTGCAGCATTATGGCAATATTTCTCAAATAAACGCCTATATAAAATCTACATATTTAAGTACCACAATAATTGCTGTAGCAACATTTATATTCCTTTGTTGCCTTGTTATAATACTAGATCTTAAATCATTATTCAAAATTCCGCTTCCCTCTGGCTTCATAATTCGCTTATTTATTGTAAATATTCTGTTCTTTTGCCTCAATTTTATAATGAATACATACAAGGCACTCTTTGTAAGTGTTCACCGTGGTAAATATTCAGAACAATCAATTGCTGTAAATCAGCTTGTGTTTTTATTATCTGCCATTTCCATAAACTTTTATACACCTTCAATAAATATTTATGAAAAGCTTTATGCCATATCAATAACAAATGGCATTATAAGCTTGGCAGTAAATACTGCGTATACCATTTATTTTTTTTAAAACCGAGCCATATTCACTATTTACAAACTGTAATACTGAAAGCGGATTTCTTCGCGATGTTTTCCATATGGGCTTACAATATATGGCTATTCAGGTTGGTACCTTGTTTCTGTTTTCATCTGACAATTATATACTTGCTTACTTTTTTGGGTCCTGAAGAGGTCGTACCCTATGAAATTGTCACCAAATATTTTCAGTTCCCTTTAATGATTCTTATGGCTGCCATGGCACCTGTATGGTCTTTATTTACAAAACATTATTTACAGAAGGACAAACAATGGTTTTTATCAGCATTTAAAAAGTTCAACTTGTTTTACATTATTATACTTTTAGGGCTAGTACTAGCTGTTTTTGTTGCACCTCCAATTATGAATGCCTGGATTGGGGTGAACTTTAATATTTCTCACAGTTTGCTATTTCTCATGGCAATATATACGGCCTTGCGTATAATCACAACCTATTATGGATATTTTTTTAATGGCACTGGCAACTTAAAGTCATATCTTATAATTTTATATGTAGGTGTTGTGCTAAAGATTCCTTTGTCATATCTTTTTGTTAAACTTAATGCTGGTATTTCTTCAGTTTTAATAGCGTCGATTATCTGCCTTTTGGTTTGGAGCATAATACACCCTATCCAAGCCTATAGCATTGTAAGAAAACTTAAACCCCAGAAAATTTAATTTTACCAAATCTTCTTATATTCTGGTATTATCCCAATAGCCTTAATAATTATTATCAAATAATATATATGATTTAATTATTTTTATACCGTAATTAAGCATTAATCCAGTTAATATTCTATTTTTGTAGCGCGCTTATAACACTGTGGTTGTTAAGCGTTGAAAATAAGATCATTACGCAAAAATGCACAAATTTCTATACAAATATAAAAGTCCGTTACTCAAACTTAAAAGGTTATTCAATAAAGTTACAGGCATTGAAATAATAAAATATCCGACACCAGAATTACATAGACGGATACAATTAATAAAAAATCATGACATTGATGTTGTAATTGATGTGGGTGCAAATATTGGCCAGTTTGGATCTGAAATGCGAAATATGGGCTTTAGTGGTAAAATAATCTCTTTTGAACCTTTAAAAGATGCATTTTTAAAATTGACGAAAGTTTCTTCAAAAGATCCGCTTTGGGAAGTACATAATATTTCGTTAGGAGAAAGAGATGGAAAGACCTATATTAATATTGCACAGAACTCTGTAAGCAGTTCGCTATTGGAGAATCTCCCACAACTTACAGAAAGTGCTCCAGGCGCAACATTTGTTAACAAAGAAATTGTTGAAGTACGCAGGCTTGATACAATTTTTAAAAGTCTAGGGATTTCGGAGAACAATATTTATCTAAAAATTGACACCCAGGGATATGAAAAGATGGTACTTGAGGGCGCGGCTGATTCTTTACAAAAAATAAAAGGTATCCAGATAGAGATGGCGCTATTTCCTTCGTATACTAAATCACTTACATTTGATGAGACAAAAAAATTACTTGAGAGTAAAGGTTTTATATTAATGGCCCTTGAAAATGGCTTTTACGATAAAAATACCGGAAAACAACTTGAAGCGGACGGAATATTCTTTAAAACTTAAATTTTATTATATGAGCAAGCAATTACTAATTTACTTTCTGACAATTATCTTATTTATATCCTGCAAAGATGATAAGCAAACATCGCCTACTACAGATTTAAATGATAATAAATCATCAGCATATATTTTGATTTTAGAAGCAAAATTTTCTCTAAATGATAAATTTCAGATTTATTATACTGACGAAGAAGGTGCCGAATTATCTGGCGAGAATGTTATAGATATGTTCGTTTATGGAAACGCTGAAATGCAAAAAATTGAAATCCCATTTCCTGAAGATGTTATACCATATAAAATTAGATTTGATTTAGGGGAAAATAACTCCCAGTCTGTAATGTCTATAAAAAACATCTCGATAAAATATAAAGATAAAATTGTTGATGGTGACAATGGAAAATTCCAAAATTATTGGACTCCAAATGAAGCCTTGAAGTATGATGCGGCTAATTTTGTTTATAATTTATCGCTCGTAAATGGTGTTCATGATCCATTAATGATATCTAATTCAAATCTTGAAGATGAACTAGCAGATTTGCGTCCTGCAATAAAAGAATAATTTAGAGGGGGGGATAATCTCCCCCCTTTTTTCCATATGCGACAAAAAAGAATTTTTTTAGTATTTATACAGGCATATGCCTTATTCTTTTTAATTTTTCTGTCATCTCCTGTTTTGTTAAAAGCGACATTTATTGCCAATTTCTTTGTTATTTGGTTAATGACGTTTTATCATCTGTTTATAGAAAAGAAATTTTCACCTTTTTTAAGTGTTTATATAGTATTTAATTTTCTTTTTTTTATCGTTTCTCCAATGATTCAGATAGATGATTTAGAGAGAAACGGTACAACCAGATTTATCCAAAATTTTCCATATGATCCTGAATTCTGCATCAGGACTAATATATATATATTAGTATTTCATATTCTTTTTTTTTATTACATATTTATTTGCATCAGGAAAAATAGTTCAAAAAAAAAGAAAACGTTACAGTATTTAAAAATATTCCTGTATATGTAATACTATTACTTATATTTTCCATCATAATTGTCATTATCAATTTCAGTACTATACAATTTCAGTTACAAAACGAATTTTATAAAGAAGTTGAAGTTACGAGTGTAACTGAGTATCTTTTTGTACAAAAGTTTTTGTTTTTTCTTCCTTTCTCAGGAATTATCTTAGGGTCACATTATCTTAATACTCAAGATAAAAAAACAAGTAATTATAAGCTGGTATTTTTTGTCGTTATTTTATTATTACTTGTATTTTTATTTATAAAAAATCCGCTTACTGAAAAGAGAAATGCTTTAGGCCCAATTTATATAACTTTTATATTTTTGTTTTTAAGAAGATATCTCGACACAAATCTTAAGGTATTAAGGTTTATGTTTCTTTCTATGGTATTATTATTCCCGCTGCTTACTATAATTACCCACTCAAGATATTCATTATCACAAATGATTGAGCGCCCTAGCACCATCGCTTCTAATTTTGAATACCTACACGTATCCGACGCATTTAATTCACTTCATTATGATGCGTATGCTAACTTTATGGCTACAATTGATTATTACGACAAAAAGATGTCGTACCGGGAAAACAACTTACTGGGAGTATACTATTTTTTGTTCCTAGGAAAATATGGCCGGAAAAACCTGAATCTACTGGATTTAAAATAGGAAATTACCTAATTGACAAATACAAATTTGACTTTAATAATCTTTCTAATCCTTATATATCAGAGGGCTATATAAATTTTGGCTTTTTAGGAATCCTTTTGTTTGCAATTATACTGGCGCTTATACTCATACGATTGATAAAAATGCTTAATGGATACGATCCTTTAAAATATGCTTTTTGCATTTTACACTGCAATATATATGATGTATTTTTACGGGGAGACCTTACAAATGGTATAGCATATATTACTGCTACTTATGTTGCAATTGTTTTTCTTCCAAAATTTTTTCTCCAAAAAAGAATAAATGAAGAATAAATTTTTATTTAATCTTTTAAAGCTAGTAATTTGCCTGAATGGCGCAACTTTAATTATTCCAAATAAATTTAAAGCTTACCCAGTATTATTATTTTTGGTTACAGCAATGCTTTCAATACAAACTGTAAGATTAAAATGTCTTAACTATAAAAGATTATTTTTACTTAGTTTACCATTCCTTATTTTTTGTTTTAGCTTATTGTATACGGATAACTTACTTAAAGGATTTTCTAAACTCTCAACACTATCTGCATTAGTTGCCTTCCCACTCATAATGTTAATCCTCCAACTTACAAGAGTAAATTTTAAGATTTTTGAAAGATTATTATACAGTTCATTTATTTTGTCTGTAAGTATTTTTGGAATGTGTTCATTTATTTATTTCTGGAGTCAGGAATTCACATTATCTGAGACTATAATCCATTACTCTAATCTTATCAATATCCGCTTAGGTCTTTTTTCAATACATCCTATTTATTTCTCACTGTATATAGGTATTGCTTTAATCTTATCTTTAGAGAAACTAAAATCATTAGATAAAGCGCGATTAAAGGTTTTAATCATTCTAATAATTATAATGAATATGGTGTTTATGGGTATTCTTATGAGAAAAGGACCTATAATATCCTTTTTTCTGGCATGCATAGTCTGGATGTTTCAAAACAAATCTTTTAGGTCTTTTATTCTCATATCAGCATTGGCAAGTATAATAATAGGCACCATTACATTATTGCCTAAATATAAAAATTTCAATCGTTTTGGAGAACTTTTAAGCATCTCTAATACACATGAAACAAAATCATCAACTCAAATAAGAGCTGATATTTTTAAGTGTTCTATTCAAGGAGTTATAGAAAGCCCGATATTTGGCTATGGTTTAGGCTCATCCAACAAAAACTTGATGAGTGTTATCAAATCAATACAAGCATTGATGAAGCTAATAAATATAATAGCCATAACCAATATTTATCAATAGTATTATGCTCCGGTTTGGCAGGACTGGCAATATTCTTGTTTTATCTTTGGAAGATAATTATTCAGATTAAAGCTAATCTCTTATATCTTGCAATAATAATATTTTTTCTCTAAACTTCCTTACCGAGAATTTACTTGAACGTGAGAGTGGTGTTATAATATATTCTTTATTTGTTTCTTATTTTTATTATAAGTCCTTACACATAAATCAGGAGGAAATGTACTTGTAAAAATCATAAGTTTCGGCTGCTGACTTCTCCCAACTAAATTTTTCAGAATTTTCAATACCTTTGCCAATAATATCGATTCTAAACTCTTTATTTTCAAGTAAATGTATACCATTTATAAAATCATTTACATTAGGAGTATCATATAACAACGCAGCTCCACCCGCAATTTCTGGTATTGATGTTTTGTTTAAAGCAATAACTGGGCAGCCAGCCTTCATAGCTTCTACTACCGGTATACCAAATCCCTCATAATAAGACGGATAGAGGCAAGCGTGTGCATAATTATAGAACAAGTTAAGCGTGCCATCGTTAATATTGTTATAAACATGTACTTTACTAAGTGAATCACCAATATACTCCTTTTCTTTCACAGATAATTCATCTCCAATAACATACAGCTTGTAATCGGCTAAAGATTTTATTATATCTATAGCCAAGTAAAAGTTTTTATATGGCATTCTGCCTCCTACAAACAAAATATATTTTTCATTTAAATTGTAGTCATCCTCTGCTTTCTTAAATTGTGGGTGAGATTTATCTAACACCTTATAAGCTTCACTCACACCATTATATATAACTTCTACTTTTTGATGTTTTTTTGCAGGGCAAAATTGTTTAAGATCTTTATATGTACTGTTTGATATACATATAATTCCGTTAGCTCTCTTAATTGAATTATATTTAATTAGATTGTGCATAATTCTTTTATGCCCGGGTGCAAAAAAATTATGTGTAAAATCATGAACTGTTGTAATCTCATTTCCAGAATTTGATTTTATTTTTCTGTAATAGCTTGAATGATAGATAGCATGTTCATCTTTTATGGAACTGTTAATAGGGCAAAACTCTATGCAGCAAACTTGATTCTGTCGGAATAATTTTGCTGCTATTAATGTCTAATTGCTGTCTGTGGAAATTTAATTTTGCATCCTGGCTTTCAAAAAATATTACATTAGCATCTGGCTGATTATTTATATATTTAATTAAGTTGAACCAATAATTTGAGACACCGCCATTTCTTACATGGCTAAAAATAATGTTATCAAGATAAACATTCATATTATGGTAAAATAATACATTTGCAAAAAAAATTTATGCCTTCAGACAAAACTATAACTATAATTACCGGTAATTTCTATCCTGAAGATACAGCTATCGGTCTTTATACAACAAAATTTGCAAAATTCCTTAGCGAAAATGGTTTCAAAGTTAATGTTATTACTGGTTTTCCATACTATCCTGCATGGAAAATATCTGAAGAATATAAGAATAAAGATACTTATATAGTAGAGTCAATAGATGGAATAAAAATTTTTAGATATAAACAATCAATTCCGTCTAAAATAAACTTTTATGGTCGGGTCAAACTTATGTTAAGTATATTATATGGAACAATCATAAATACATATAAAATCAAAAATACTAATCTTGTATTTTGCATTGTACCTTTTACTACTTCAATTATCCCTGCAGCTAAATTAGCAAAAAAACTAATGCAAAATTATGGGTTCATATACAGGATTTAGAGTTTGACTTAGCAATTGAGTCTGGTGTGTTTAATAACAGATTGTTGTCGGGTTTCATAAGAGATTTACTTTTTCGTACAGAGCGTTATCTACTTAATAAGCCAGATATAATTAGTAGTATAAGCTATAGTATGATTGCAAAGATTAATAGCAAAAACAAAAATCATAATTGCGTTTATTTTCCCAATTGGATAAATGTTGATACATTAAATCTTAATCAACCTGTAAACCACAATTATATTGACAAAACAAAGTTTAGCCTTCTTTACTCCGGAAATATAGGGGAGAAACAAAATTGGGATTTTTTTATCAGACTTTGTAGAATTATTAAAGATCCTGATATTGAAATTATAATTGTCGGTGATGGTGCATATGCAAATAAATTAAAACAAAGATGCTCAGATTTTACTTTTGTAAAATTTTATCCATTAGTAGATTATTCCGAACTGGGATCACTTCTATGTTCGCCTAGTGCTCACTTCCTTTTCCAAAAATAGATGTTGTTGACACTGTAATGCCTTCAAAGCTATTAGGTATGATGGCTAGTGCCAAACCTTCTATTGTAACAGGTAATGAGAGTTCTGAAATAAAACAAATTTTTGATAAATCAGCTGGCGGATTATATATTTCAACTAATGATGAAAATATTATTTATAGAAATCTACTTGATTTAAAAAATGACAGTACTTCTGCATTTGAAATGGGTAGAAATGCACGAAAATTTGTAACTGATAATTTTTCTGAAAATAATATACTTGATGAAATATTATCCAAAATAAATATATTATTAAATTAATTTTTTCCTAAACTGTCTTTCCAGAGAGGTATTTTTAAATCAAAAATTTTTTTTATCTTATCTTTATCAAGCACACTGTACTTTGGCCTTAAAGCTGGTGTCGGGTATGCCGATGTTGTTATTGGGTGTATAGTTACATTAATTTTATTAATTCTAAAAATTTCTTTTGCAAATTCATACCACGTACAGCTCCCCTCATTGCTGTAATTATAAATACCATAATTAGTATTGCGGCTGAGAATAATTATAATTAATACATTAGCAAGGTCTACAGCATGTGTGGGCGTGCCTTTTTGGTCATTCACAACAGATAATGAATTACGCTCGTTACCCAAACGTATCATTGTTTTCATAAAGTTATTCCCAAATTGAGAATAAACCCATGATGTCCTGATGATAAAATATTTTTCGGCTATATTCCTTATTTCATTTTCACCTTCAAGCTTAGTTTTACCATAAACGCTTTTTGGGTTTGGCACATCATCTTCGGTATATGGAATGTTTTTACTTCCATCAAAAACAAAATCAGTAGAAATATGCACCAACACAACATTATATTCATTACATACTTCGGCAATATTTTTTGCCCCAGTAACGTTTACACTATGGGCTTTTTCAAGTTCGTTTTCAGCTTTATCAACCGCTGTGTAGGCCGCAGCATTAATACAAAAATCTGGCTGATGAATCCTGAAAATTCTTGCAGATTATGCTTATTAGTAATGTCGGCTTTTGAAGATGATGCAAAAATAAATTTTAGTTCAGGATATTCGGGTGCTATATATTGTAATGCTTGCCCTAATTGGCCTGATCCGCCTGTAACTAAAATTACCATATCTTAAGTGAATTTTGCAATTCTGGCAGATATTTATCTTTTTCTGAAATAATTAATATCTCGTCTTCAAGCTGCCAGTCAATTTTCAAACTATCATCATTATAAGCAATACCGCCTTCAGAGTCCTTATTGTAAATGTTATCACATTTATAAAAAAAGGTTGCTGTATCACTTAAAACAACAAACCCATGTGCAAATCCTCGAGGTATGAAAAATTGCTTATTATTTTCAGATGAAAGCAAAACACTTATATGCTGGCCATAGGTTTTTGATTCTGGTCGTATGTCAACGACAACATCCAGCACTTCGCCCTCAATCACGCGAACTAATTTAGCTTGCGCATATGCTCCTGTCTGGTAATGTAAGCCTCTTAAAACGCCTCGTGTAGATTTGGACTGATTATCTTGTACAAAGTGTGCTTTTATCCCTGTATTAGCTTCAAAAGCACTTTCGTTAAAAGTTTCCATAAAATAGCCGCGCTCATCATAAAACACTTTCGGCTCGATTATGAGGCAACCTTCAAGTTCTGTAGCAATTACATTCATTATTTTTCATTTATGAGACTTACCAAGTGTTTGCCGTATCCACTTTTTAATAAAGGCTCGGCCACGCTCAATAATTGCTTTTCATCTATAAAACCCATTTTGTAAGCGGCCTCTTCAGGAGCTCCAATTTTAAGGCCCTGTCTCTCTTCTATAACCTGAACAAACTGGGTGGCCTGCATAAGGGAGCTAAATGTGCCTGTATCAAGCCATGCCGTGCCCCTGTCAAGTATAGAAACTTTAAGTTTTCCGCGGTTTAGATATTCTTTGTTTACGTCTGTGATCTCAAGTTCACCCCTTCTGCTCGGCTTTATGTTGGCAGCAATTTCCACTACATCATTATCATAAAAATAGATACCCGGTACTGCATAGTTCGATTTTGGGCTTTCAGGTTTTTCTTCAATAGAAAGTACATTTCCCTGTTCATCAAAATCAACAACTCCGTATCTTTCAGGGTCATGAACATGGTATGCATAAATTATTCCTCCGTCAGGATTATTATTTGCCTGTAAAAGTGATGAAAGACCTGTCCCATAAAATATATTATCACCAAGTATAAGTGCTACTTTATCATTGCCAATAAATTCTTTACCAATAATAAACGCCTCAGCAAGTCCATTTGGCTGATCTTGTACAGCATACACAAATCTGCAGCCAAGATTGCTTCCATCACCTAACAAATGCCGGAATAGTGGCAGGTCATGCGGCGTTGATATTATTAATATCTCCTTTATACCCGACCAAATTAATGTGGATAAAGGGTAGTATATCATTGGCTTGTCATATATTGGCATCAATTGTTTACTAACCGCTAATGTCAGCGGATGAAGTCTCGTACCTGAACCTCCTGCAAGTATTATACCTTTCATATGTTTAACTTAAAATATTGGTAGATGTCAAATGCTGTAATTCTAATTAGCGACATTTTATGATAACTTTATATATTCTATTACTTAAATACTGGTATTTAATTTTGCGCTTTCTTTATAATATTTAATGTAACTATAGTTAAGGCATAAATTATAATTAAAAATATAGGCAGTATTATGAAGAGATAAGAATCAACTATACTTATGTCTTTACGATTTAAAATAATACTGTTTTCTCTCACAACTTTTGTAAAGTTAATACGGTTTAGCCTTAGTGCACCCTGTTCTGCAATAAAATCATTCCTACTTTTTATAACATCATTAAGCTGTGTGTTTTCATTGTAATAAACGAGATTTCCAGATTTTGCATTTTCGGATGACTTATCACTAAAGTTTTTTAAAATACCATTAATATCGTTTATAACTGCGTTGTTTGCTGCAATTTTATCTTCAAGATTTATTAGATATTGCTTTTGAATTGCTGTATAATATTGTGAGTTATTAAGATAATCCATAATCGGATCAACACTTAGATTTTCAGAAGTTCTGCCCTTTGTTTTAAATGTTAATAAATGATACGGATAATTTTTACTTGTCGTTGGGTCATTAAGCACCTTTGCCATGCTTACATCCTCAGCCATTAATCTTAGAAGTTCAAAATTTGTTTGGCTGCTGGACACAAATTGATAAACATCATTGATCGGTTCTATCTCAATACCCAATAAATGCTTAGGATTTTTTAAACCTATAGATTTTAAAAAACCTTCGTCATTCTCTATAATTTTTGAGTTGATTAAATCAATCTTATTATATACATAATTTACACTCCCAAAATTTGGTATTAAAATTACTTTGTTTTCATAAGTTTTACTGCTTTTTTGGAGAAAATATCCTCCAACCGCACCAGTAATAAACAATATAATTAGAATAAACTTATGTTTCAATATAAATCTTACAAACCTGAAAACTGTATTTTTGATATTCTTTCTTATTTTATTACTGAAACTAAAGATGTCTTTTAATTCAATATCACGATTAGTATTAGATTCCATTTGTTTGTTTTATATGTTAAATATTTGTTCTAAAATCTTAATTGTAATAAGGTATGTAGGTTTTACACCTGTTGTACCTAAGCCTCCTGATGCCAGGGTACTACCCGTTTCCAGCGGATTATCAGAAGCATAGTAAGCATACCTCACTTTTACATCTGGGTTGATGCTTTTACGGATACGCGATGCCGATTGTATTGCTTTCTGGTAGTAGGCTCCTTCCATCTCCAGGCCTATTACACCCCAGGTTGACTCATTGAAGAATTTAAGGAGGTCACGATTTTGGAGCGAAGTACCAAGCACTGTAACCATTGGGCCTACATATACAGGTATTCCCTGGTTTTCAAACATGTCTCCGGTAAGCTCATTCTCAAACGGATAGTTATCTCCTGTGCCCTCATTAATATGCGCCGAAGGTATCATTATATCACCTTTATTACCTTCAAGAATGCCTGCTTTACCCATAATTGATACTGATTGTACATCGAGCAGCGTGCGGTGCCCATCCTCTTTAAATGGCTTTAAGAGCTCATCTATAGTTTCATATGCCTGCTCGCCAAAAGCATAGTCCATAACTATAATAACGGGCCTGCTGCCTGTAATATTTGCGTTGGCAAATGAAGTTTTTGAAAAATCTATCTTTTCAGTATCAAATATCTGCACGTCAATGTTGGTACCTGAAGTATCAGGTATAGATATCATCCCGCTTTTCAGGGCAACCTCTTCTACTTTTTTCCTTGTTTCGCTATTGCCCGGTTTGCTCAGCTCTTCATAAATAAAAAAGTCGTCTTTATCTTTATGCTTAGCTTTCAGTATAGGTGTCGCGAATATAGAATTCATAACGCTGTGCATGTTAGCGCTGATGATGTGTATTGGCCTTTCAAGCAATCCGTTTTGCTTCAGTATATTCTTTATGTTGTTAGCCCAGATTTCGCCATGTATGTGGTGGCCCAGGCGTTCCCTTAATATCGGGCTGAAAGTGATGGTGCGTTTTGCGCCGCCTACTGCCTCTTCTATAGCCAGCTTGCCCAGCCAGTATATCACGTGTAGAAACCTGTCAGGAGCTTCAACGGTTCCAAAAGCATCATATATGTCTATAACCTCAGCAAAAGTCCGTCCCAGTACATTAGATACATGAGATATTGTTTTCTCTCGCTCTACAAGCGTAAGCTTTTTACCTTGCTGGATAACCTGCTCCAGCTTAAGCCAGTCACGTGTCATTTCGCCATTCTCATCAACCAGCACCCGGTCTTTTATCTTGTGCGATTCAATGAATATAAATGTTAAGTGCGTAAGGATATCGTAAATATCACTTCGCCCGCGGGTAATCTCTACGTTCATCTGCTCCTCGTCAATACGGTAGCAGTTACGCCTCCTTTTTGGGGGGATTATAGCCTTAAAATGCGATTTTGAATAGCCCTCGTCAGATGTAAGGTTTATAAAACGGCATTCTTCAATGCCAACAGGTAAGCGTTCAATAACATATAACAGGCCATTAAGCTCTACTTTTTCTTCAGCAATTGAACCATATATTTCAGGGCGGAGCGAAAGCAATGCTTCACGAAGAGTATCACCCGATACACCCATCGGTTTGTAAAATCCGCGGTTAAAAAGGTGGCGCATGGTTATGTACAGCTTCTCAATAGCAGCACTTGATTCCTGCGCGCGTGACCTTGTAATATTTTTAATTCCTTGCATTAATTGTAATTTACCCGCAAATGTAGGATTTATTTTTTAGTTTATTTTTAACTTATCTCGCTGCGTACTAAGACATCTGCAATTTTACGGTCGTTGCTAAGGCGGGGCAGTTTATTTTGCCCTCCAAGCTTACCGATAGATTTCATATATTCCTGAAAGCCATTTTTTGGCACTTTTGTAACAACCAGCGTTCGCAGCACATTCCCTGCAATAAGGTCATCATAATACACATTTTGCTTCCGCATGGCTGCATCAATCTTAAGCTCGAAAGCTTTCATATCTGCAGGCTCATTCTCAAACTCAATAAACCATTCGTGATACGGCAGCCCGCTTTCAGGACTTACTTGTGGCGCTACGGTAAACTCGTTCACACTTACATCGGTACCTTCCATAGCTTCATTAAGTGCAGCTTCCACTTCTTTACCAATAACATGCTCACCAAACGCCGAAATGTAATGTTTTATCCTTCCGGTCACAATTACGCGGTAAGGCTTCAGCGAAGTGAATTGAACGGTGTCGCCAATATTATATGCCCAAAGCCCTGCATTGGTTGATATTATCAATACATAATTGGTGTTTAGTTCTACTTCTCCTATGGTATAGCGGTGCGGATTTTCGGTAAAAAATTCATCTGCCTTGATAAATTCATAGAAAATACCGCCGTCAAGCAGCAACAGCATGCCTTTTTCATTTTGCTGGTCCTGATAGGCAAAAAAGCCCTCGCTGGCAGGGAAAAGCTCTATACTGTCAACACGCCTGCCTATAAGGCTTTCAAATTTAGAACGGTATGGCTCATAATTTACCCCGCCGTAAATAAACAGGTTGAAGTTTTTAAAGATGTCGCCAACCTTTTTACCTTCTTTTTGCTGAAGTTTCTCAAAATACATCTGCACCCAAGACGGAATGCCTGATATCACGGCCATGTTTTCGTTGTAGGTTTCTTCAACAATGGCATCTACTTTGGTTTCCCAGTCGTCAATAATGTTGGTTTCCCAGCTTGGCATCCTGTTCTTTTGCAGGTACTTAGGTACATAGTGGGCAACAATGCCTGAAAGCCTGCCAAGCTTAACCCCATTCTTTTCATCAAGCACCGGGCTGCCCTGCAGGAAAATCATCTTACCGTCAACAAAATCTGCCCTGCCCGTCTCGTGTATGTACAACAATATTGCATTACGCGCTGCCTCAACATGGTACGGCATCGATTCCTTAGTAATCGGGATATATTTTGCACCAGATGTTGTACCTGATGTCTTTGCGAAATAAATGGGTTTGCCCTGCCATAATACATTTTCTTCTCCATGAACCACACGATCAACATACACTTTCAGCGCTTCATAATCACGCACCGGGACTTTCCTGGCAAAATCAGCCATCGATTTAATATCCTTAAAATCATGGTCTTTACCAAACTCTGTATTTTTTGCATCAGCTATGAGCTTTTTAAAAACCCGCTGCTGCGTTTCTATAGGCCTATATGCCCACTTCCGGACTTTACGGTAAATGATTGCTGCAAATATTTTAGCGCCGAATGACTTTAATGACATAGCTAATTATTTTTGAAACGCCTTTTTATAGCAATTTCGGTTAAGGCTATTATAAGTACTGCACTTGTAAGTAAAAGCCATATGCCAATTAATTGCTTATCTTCATAATCATTTGGCACAAAATAGCCTAACACTGACAATACAATCATTAAAACACCGCAAATCATCATTACTTTTGAAGAATATTTCTGTGCAAAATCCCATCGCTCCTGCGATTTCATTGAAGAGCCGGTACGGTAACCAATAAAACCATTAATTTCTGTGGGCTGTGCAGCATACATAATTATACCGATGAATGTAAACACAAATCCGGTTATAAATGATGGTACAATTATGTTATCTATTATATCCTGTATCATTCAAAATCTATAAATTGTGTAGGGTCTATTGGGTAGCCGTCTTTCCAAAGCTCAAAATGCAGATGCACACCGGTACTTTGGGTGCCGGTATTTCCTGCAAGGGCAATCACTTCGCCGGAACGAACTGTGTCGCCCTGGTCTTTGGTTATAGAAGCTGCATGCTTGTAAACCGAAATAAGCCCATCATTATGGCGCATTATCACAACATTGCCATTTGTCGGAGTCCAGTCTGCAAATACTACCGTTCCGCTCGCTACAGATTTTATAGGAGTATCTTTTGCTACCGAGATGTCAACTGCAAAATGCTTGTTTCTCGAATTGTATTTTTCTGTAATGATGCCTTTTACGGGGGCAAACAGCACCTGGCTCACCCTAGGGCCGGCTTTTTCAAAAACATTGTATTTGTCTTCAAGCGCTACCTGTTCACGCAGTTTCAGCTCTTCTTTTGACGGGGCAAGCTCCGGGGCCTCTGCATTTGCCTGTTCCGGCGCTACGATAGAGTCACGGCTTAATTTTGCCGTTTCAAGATCACCCGTAAGTACTTTTTTTATTGACGCAAGATAGGCTTCATTTTCATTGATCACCTTCTGTAGCGAGTCTGATGCTATAGCGTTTCGGGTAGCTTCGCGCTTCAGCTGTGTTGAAGCATAGCCGGGAATATATTCGCGCAGGGGCGTGAAAGCTATGATGTACGTTGTAAGCGCAATCATAACAATGCTGATGCTGGTAAGGCCAACAAAAACATTCATCAGGTTGAGCTTGAGTGAAAAAATCTCTTCAAACGTCTCCTCGTTCAACAGCACAATGCGGCTTTTCGTGAAAAGCTTTTGCTTAATCTCCTGCCTTTTCAGCCTTTTTGCCGACATAATAAACTATTATTGCAACAAATATAACAAACCCATACTTTAAAGCCTAACAGTAAAACTCCTTTAATAATTGTGATTTATTTAACGCAAACCATTTCTAAATAATTGCCGTAGATATACTTTGTGTTCGATTTTGTATTAACTTTGTCTTTTAAAACTATTTGTCATGGGTAAATTCGGAGGTTGGGAAATAATATTGATCGTTGCGGTTCTGCTTCTTTTGTTCGGAGGTAAAAAAATTCCGGAACTTATGAAAGGGCTGGGCTCTGGCATCAAGGAATTTAAAAACGCTGCTAAGAATGAAGACCAGCAGCCTGCAAACTCTAAAAAGCAAGCTGAAGAAAATAAATTGTAATCTCTCAGGATTATAAGACAAAGCCTGTAAGTGATTAGCTTACAGGCTTTTTGCTTATAGTATCATCGTTAGCGCAACTCTTTTCCGCGCTTCATCCACCTCAACTACTTTTATGGTAACGTGCTGGTGAAGCTTTACTACCTCATTCACATCGCTTACGAAACCTTCTTTAAGCTGCGATATATGTACCAGTCCGCTTTCTTTAATGCCGATATCTACAAAGCACCCGAAGTTGGTGATGTTGTTCACAATACCCGGCAAAACCATACCTTCGCGAAGGTCTTTCATTGACTTCACATTAGGGTCAAACTCAAACACTTTGGCAGCTTTCCGCGGGTCAAGGCCCGGTTTCTCAAGCTCTTTGAGTATGTCTTTCAGAGCCAGCTCCCCAACTTCAGCCGTGATGTAATCTTTAGGGTTGACTTTTAATATAGCTTCTTTATTTGCAATGAGTTCAGAAGTTTTCAGCTTCAGGTCTTTCGCCATTTTCTCTACGATCGGGTAAGCCTCGGGGTGCACCGCTGAGTTATCCAATGGGTTCTTGGCATTGGCAATACGTACAAATCCTGCCGCCTGCTGGTAGGCCTTATCCCCCAGCCTGGCTACTTTTTTCAATTGCTTCCGGTCTTCAAAAGGGCCATTTTCGGCGCGGTAGGCCACGATGTTTTCAGCAAGCTTCTCGCCTATTCCTGATACGTAACCCAACAGCGACTTACTTGCCGTGTTCAGGTTTACGCCAACAGTGTTCACGCAGCGCATCACTACCGTATCAAGCTCCTGCTTCAGGCTGCCCTGGTCAACGTCGTGCTGGTACTGCCCTACCCCAATGGCCTTAGGCTCAATCTTTACCAGCTCTGCCAGTGGGTCGCTAAGGCGGCGGCCTATGGATACTGCCCCGCGTACTGTTACGTCATAACTGCCGAATTCTTCACGCGCAATTTTTGATGCAGAATATACCGATGCCCCTGCCTCGCTCACGACAAAAACCTGCAGCGGCCAGTCAAACGCAATCTTTTTGATGAAGAACTCTGTCTCGCGGGAGGCGGTGCCGTTACCGATAGATATCGCATCAATCTTATAGGCATTCACCATCGACTTTATTTTTTTCATCGCGATAGCACTCTCATTTTGAGGCGCATGTGGGTAAATGGTCTCATTGTAGAGCAGGTCGCCTTTTTCGTCAAGGCATACCACTTTACAGCCCGTGCGGAAGCCGGGGTCTATCGCCAGGATGCGTTTTTCACCCAGTGGCGGCGCAAGCAACAACTGTTGCAGATTAACGGCAAATACCTGAATAGCAACAGCATCGGCTTTTGATTTGGCCTCCTGCAGTACCTCATTGCCAATGGCAGGTGCCAGCAAACGCTTGTAGCTATCGGCGATGGCGAGCTTTAATTGTGTAGTGGTATCACGGTTATTTTTGATGACCGACTGCTCCATAAAATCTAGCACCTCATCATTATCCACTTCTATTTTCAGCTTGATGAAACCTTCATTTTCTGCGCGTAGCATCGCCAACAGCCTGTGTGACGGCGCTTTGGTGAGATTTTCACTCCAGTCAAAATACTGGCTGAATTTTTTGGCGGCTTCATCATCGGCGCGGCCTTTGGCGACTTTTGCAGTAATGGCCGCTTTGCGGCCGAAAATTTTTCGGAGTGTTTTCCGGATGTAGATGTTTTCGTTTATCCATTCGGCAATGATATCGCGGGCGCCCTGCAAAGCCTCATCTTCGTTTGGAACGTTGGCATTCAGGTATTTAGCGGCAATGAACTCCACATCATCGCTGTTTTGCGCCATGATGATTTTTGCCAGCGGCTCCAATCCGTTTTCTCGGGCGGTATCGGCTTTGGTTTTTTTCTTCTTTTTGAAAGGTAAGTACAAGTCTTCCAGCTCATTGAGGTCGAAACTGCGGCTGATTTTATCGGCAAGTTCAGGAGTAAGCGCATTTTGCTCTTCGACGCTTTTTAAGATGGCAGCCTTACGTTTTACAATGGCATCAAAGGCTTCATTAAGCTTCGCAACCTGCTCAATAACAACCTCATCCAGGTTGCCGGTGCGGTCTTTACGGTAGCGGGCTATGAACGGAATAGTGCAGTCTTCACTTAATAATTGCAGTATGGCTTCAATGCCTTTTTTAGGAGTGGCAACTCTTTCTGAAATATAGTCGAGATTGGTCATGTAATTTTATTGAACAGCAAAGATAGTGAGGTGCAGGGAAATTATTTTTTTAAGAAAATTTTAGAGGGATATATTCGTACAAATCTTGGTGCCTTTTTGGGAATGGCGAGTGCAAGGAAATTATTTTGTTAACAAAATTTTAAGAAGGTTATGAAAATTGTTTTGAATCTATTAGATTTAATAAAATAAAATTCTGATGTGATTATCAAAATTTGTATGTAATATGTAAACATTATGTTAATTCAATTTCTTAATATTGCTTTTTAAAGTAATTTTAATGAAAGGTCTTGAAGATTTAGAGGAGAAAGCTGGATTAGATGATGACGTAAAGGAACGTTTATTAAAGTCAATTCAAGATTTTGGAGATTGGTTAACGAGCATTGGTATTTCATATAAAAAATTTGATTTAGACCGAATCAAATTTGAGCCATTTAGCGACCAAGACTGGATTATGAGAGTAAAGACTAGCGAAGGCAAAAAGTATGCTTCGTTTAATCCTTACATTTTAAAAAATTGTAGCTATGAGTTTTTTGAAATCGTAATTCTCCACGAATACTTCCATTTAATTGTCCAAGGAGTTCCTAATAAAGAGGATGCGACAAAAATTAAGGATGATTTTGGTTCAGACTTTATGAGTCTTATTGACATTGAAGCAGATTTTTATGTTGCATATTATTATAAAGAGAAGTACCAATTCACTTTAGAAAAGTACTGGACTTCTTATTTTGATGGTTCAAAAATCTTTATTGAAAAATTAATACGAAATAAGAAATTTGAACGTTTCCTTGGTTCGGTTTTGACTATTAATAAGTTATTTGAATCTCAAGAATGTAGTTTTGATTTATATTTGCCTTCTATTTCACCAGTCTTTACGCAAGAGAAAATGAGTGTATTAGTTATAAGGCAAAAACACATTGCCTTTGAACAATTCTCTACTAAATATGAAGATTTCAGAGACCTAAAAAAATTATATATTCAGCCTGACCATCTCTCAGTTGATGGTTATATCGCTATTATAAAAAAATTCACAGATAACGCATTTTTAAATTGATTGATTTATGGAGGATATAGTTGAAAAAAATAGAATTGTGCAAGAATGGTTAGGTGAACACCATTTTTTCAACATAAAAAACTCTAGCGACAATTGTTTTATTAGAGCAGATGGTTATAAGAATAGGATGGTTATTGCAATTCGCGGAGATTACGAAATTAATGAAAAAGAAATCTTAGAATTTGCCGCTCGTAACCATAGACAAGCTTGGATAGCCAACATTAACGATGAAGAAATAGAGTGGGAAACACTTTAAAATACTCTCTAATCCTCCACAATCCATCCCTGCTCTCCCCTGCCGTTCAGTCCCGGTTGGATGATAACATGCGTAATATTGAATTTTTCCGCAAGCAATTTCTCAATTTCAACTACCAGCGCTGAAAATTGGCTCAGGGTAATGTCATCGGCAAAATCAAGGCGGGCCTCCAGGTGCAGGCGCTCTTCGTCAAGCTGCCACACGTGTATATGGTACAACCTCCCTACCCCGGGAATTTTATCCACTTCGGATATAACCTCTTCCAGATCAATATCAACAGGTGTGTGCATCATTAAAATATGGGCCGACTTCCAAAGCAGGTCAAACCCTACCACCACCAGGTAAATGCCAATCAGTAGGGTAAGCACCGCATCAATCCACAGCACCTCAAAATAATACATGGCCAACCCGCCAACCAATACCGCGACAGATGCCATCATGTCGGTAAGCAGGTGCAGATAGGCCGAGCGCATGTTCAGGTTGTGGCCGGCTTCTTTCTTAAGCAGGAATACTGAAAGCCCGTTACCAACTATAGCGAGCAGAGCCATCCAGATCACGATACCCGGCTCAATAGTTACAGGGTTAATAAACCTTGTAACCGCTTCATACATAAGGTATAGCGCCACAATTATCAGCGTAAGTGCATTGACAAAAGCGGCCATAAGTTCGGCGCGTTTCAACCCGAAAGTATGCTTAAAGCTGGCCGGGCGGTGCGAGAGCTTGTGTGCCCCGTAACTTATTACCAATGATAAAACATCGCTGAAGTTGTGCAGCGCATCGCTGAGCAGTGCAAGGCTGCCGGAGAGTATCCCGCCAACCACCTGCGCCACGGTTATCAGCACATTCAGCACGATGGAGAAAAGCAGGCTCCTCCCCTTCAGGTTATGGCTGTGGCCGTGGTGGTCATGCGCCATGCTAACACGGAATTTTATTCACGCGCGTGGCGTGTCGTCCGCCTTCAAAAGCAGTGTTCAGGAAAGCATCAACCATATCAACCGCCTGGTGTACTGCTGTAAAGCGTGCCGGTATGCTTATGATATTGGCATCGTTGTGCTGGCGTGCCAGGGTCGCGATCTCTTTTGTCCAGCAAAGGGCTGCACGTATGCCGGCATGTTTATTAACTGTCATGGCAATGCCGTTGCCGCTTCCGCAGATTACAATGCCCAGCTCGGCGCGGCCTGAGGTAACGTCTTCAGCCACAGGATGCCCGAAGTCAGGGTAGTCAACGCTTTCGGTTGTATCGGTGCCGTGGTTGATAACTTCATGCCCTTTTTCTTTAAGGTATTTTACAATTGCGGCTTTGTAGTCCGGGCCTGCGTGGTCGTTTCCGATTGAAATTTTCATAGTGTGTTGTTGTAGTTTTGCCAAAGTTACCAAGATTTAGCCATACATTTTTGAAATCTAAAATCAGTTGTGTTTTAAGTGGCTGAAAATCAACTGTACAGCTTTAGTAAATTTGTTAAAATAATACAATGTTGATAACAATAGAATATGTATTGAAAAACAAGGCTTTATAAATTAACAGTAATTGTTAATAAGTAAAAATACATTTCGAAAGAATTTTTCACAAGCAATCAGAAATTTTTATAATCAAAACCGGAAGCATTCCGTCCAAATTTTTTCTGAATAGTTGTTGTAATGTTATGAAAACGTTAACAGTATTTATTAACACAAATTAACAAGTGAAGTTATCAGTGATAAAGTATCGTCAAATGAAATTAACGGCTGTTGATAACCTAAAGCGAAATTCACGAAACTACTTTAAAACAAACTGTTTACATTTTCTTAACATTGTTGAAAGCTTACTTGCAACTTTTGAAAACGGCAAATGCAACTATTTCTTCAGAAAGTTTTTCCAACTATTAACAGCCAATAATAACCATCATAAAAATTTAAATTTCAAAAAATCTTTTTTTTGTTTTTAATGATTGTTGAAAACTGTTTGATGAAGACTTACTAATGACAATTAACTATTCCCTTCGTTTTGTTATTTGGAATTTGTCTTTTAGAATTTCAAAAGCGGTGTTATAGTTTTTTTAAAAACTGTTCAGGTTTGTATTACAATGGAATGTTATTTGTAAATTTCAGCAATATTTAAAAAGAACGATGAATAAAAAGAACGGAAAACCATCCGGCAAAAAGAGAAAGACTTCTCACACAAGATATTTAAGATACTCTCTAAAAACCCGAATAAGACTTTTAATTACAGGCAGATTGCCGCAGTACTTGAGCTTGACGATACCAAAAGCAGGAATGAAATTATAAAAGAACTGCAGCTCCTGGCTTCAAAAGAAAAAATTGAAGAGACTGATAAAGGCAAGTACCGCGTGATCTCAAAAGCAGATTATGTAGAGGGTACTATTGACATGACCAGCCGCAAAACGGCCTATTTTGTATCGCCGGAAATTGAGGATGATGTATTCATCCCGACCAATAACCTCAACAAAGCGCTGGACAAAGACAAGGTAAAAGTATACATTTATAACAGGAGAAGGGGCAGAAGGCCCGAAGCTGAAGTGGTTGAGATACTGGAACGCTTTAAGACCGAATTTGTTGGCGTGATAGACATACAGAAGAATTTCGCTTTTGTATCTACCGCCAATGCAAAGATGTATACAGATATTTTTATCCCGAAAGACAAAATAGGTGAGGCGCAGAACGGCGATGTAGTGCTGGTGAATATCATTGACTGGCCGGCGAAAGCTGACAGTCCGTTTGGCGAGGTACTGAAAGTGCTTGGCAAACCCGGAGAGCATAACACAGAAATTCATGCTATTCTTGCAGAATATGGGCTGCCGTATGATTTCCCGGTAGAGGTAGAAGTATTTGCACAAAAGCTGGATACCGAAATACATGAAGAAGAGATTGCAAGAAGGAGGGACATGCGCGATGTGCTGACTTTTACTATCGACCCGCGCGATGCAAAGGACTTTGACGATGCGCTTTCTTTCCGGAAACTGGAGAATGGCAACTATGAGATAGGCGTACATATTGCCGATGTATCGCATTACGTGAAAGAAGGGACTATACTCGATGAGGAGGCGTATAACCGTGCAACATCGGTATATTTGGTAGATAGGGTAGTGCCCATGCTGCCTGAAGTGCTTTCGAATTTTGCGTGTTCGCTGCGCCCGCATGAAGAGAAATATACATTCTCAGCAGTGTTTGAGCTAAACGATAAAGCCGAAGTGGTTAACCGCTGGTTTGGGCGTACGGTGATTTACAGCGACCAGCGATTTGCCTATGAAGAAGCCCAGCATATAATCGACACCAAAAGCAACCAAATGCCGGCTGAAATATCGCTGACAGGTGAGGGGTACACCGTTCCAGATGCTATTGTGGATGCTACCCTAACGATGGACCGCCTTGCGAAAATAATGAGGCGCAAAAGGCTGGCTGCCGGTGCCATTTCATTTGATAAAGTTGAAGTGAAATTCAGGCTTAACGAGCAGGCAGAACCGGTGGGCGTTTACTTTAAAGAAGCAAAAGACAGTAACCACCTGATTGAAGAATTTATGCTTTTAGCTAACAGGAAGGTTGCGGAATTTATAGGAAAGCAGAACAAGACATTTGTATACCGTATTCACGATGAGCCGGATGAAGATAAGCTAATTGCGCTGCAAACGGTTATCTCGAAATTCGGGTATAAGCTTGATTTCAAATCAAAGAACGGTATCTCGAAATCATTGAATAATCTGCTTGGCGAAGTGCAGGGTAAAAAGAGCAAAACCTTGTTGATACGCTGGCCATACGAAGTATGAGTAAGGCAAAATATTCAACAGATAACATAGGCCACTACGGCTTGGCATTTGAATATTATTCGCATTTTACGTCGCCCATACGCCGTTATCCGGACGTCATGGCACACCGTTTGCTCCAGTATTATCTTGATGGTGGTAAATCTGCAGATGCAGATACCTACGAAGAAAAGTGTGCACATTCATCAACCATGGAAGCCCTGGCAGCCAATGCAGAGCGCGATAGCATAAAATATATGCAGGTGAAATACATGATGGATCACCGTGATGAAGAGTTCCTTGGTGTGGTATCAGGTGTTACGGAGTGGGGAATATATGTAGAAATCATTGAGAATAAATGCGAAGGCATGTGCCGCATCCGTGAAATTAAAGATGATTATTACACATTTGATGAAAAGCAATATGCGCTTGTTGGCGAGGTAAGCGGCAATATAATTCAGCTGGGTGATGAAGTAATGGTAAAGCTTAAACATGCCGACCTGGTGAAGAAGCAGCTTGATTTTCATTATTTAGGAAAGAAACAGGAATCTTAACGATTACATTTTATGAAGAGATTAATTTTAATAGCTTTTGTAATAGCAGGACTATCAGTATCAGCACAGGAAATTACCTTAAATCTCGGTGATTTCTCTACGGTGAAAGTATATGACCAAATTAGCCTGAAGCTGGTGGCATCAACTGAAAATAAGATAGTTATTAGAGGCGCAAAAGCAGAAGATGTAGAGCCTGTAACTAAAGGCAATACGCTTAAAGTTAAAATGAAGACTTTGAAACTGCTTCAGGGTGAAGATATTACAGCAACGCTATATTATAAAAACATAGACCATATAGGTGCTTATGAAGGTGCCTATGTATCAAGTGAAGATACTTTCAAGGCTACATCTTTTGAAATTGATGCACAGGAAGGCGGCGTAGTTAAACTGATTCTGGATGTGCAAAAACTGAAATCACGCATACAAACCGGTGGTGAGCTTGAGTTAAGCGGAAAGGCCGCCTATCATGATAACAGCATTACATCAGCAGGCAAACTCAAAGCAAAACCCCTTGAAACACAAACCACTGAAATTGTTATAAATGCAGGAGGCAATGCAGATATTACCGCAAAAATACTGGCTGATGCCCAAATAAGGGCAGGGGGTACCATTGATATTTACGGCAATCCGAAACAGGTGAAGAAGCGCACGGCTGCAGGCGGTAAGATAAAAGTGCGGGAGTAATGTTATTTTATCATTAAGATTAAAACACTAAATTGCGTTCGCTAAAACAAACGAATGCTGAACGATATCCTTATAGCCATACCCTGGGGTTTCATACTGAGTTTCATGCCCGGAGCTGTATTTTTTGTACTCCTTGAAACCAGTGTGTTAAAAGGCATAAGGGCCGCAATGGCGTTTAATTTTGGCGTAATTCTGGCAGATATTGTTTTTATCCTTATAGCTTATTTCAGCAGCTACAGGCTTATACAAAGCATTAAGAACGATCCTGCGCTGTTTATTTTTGGCGGGCTGATACTGATAACCTTTGGCGTCATATCTTTCCTTAAAAACAAAAAGGACGCTAAAGAAGAGGCCATTGACGTAATAGGCGCCGATATTGTAAAGACAAACTACCTCAAGCTTTTCATCAAAGGTTTTTTCCTCAACTTTATAAATGTTGGCGTACTTGGTTTCTGGTTAACTATAATTATTACAACCGGGCCTAAGCTTAATATGGTGCCATCAAGAATGCTCACTTTTTTTACGGCAGTAATTGCGGCTTATTTCATTACTGATATTTTCAAGATAATGGCTGCTAAGCAGTTAAGAAGGTTTTTAACCCCATCAAACATCATTAAAGTTAAGAAAGGCATTAGCATAGTACTTATTATTTTTGGGGCAGCTTTATTAATCCAAGGCTGTTTTCCGGCAAAAGGGAAAATGGTAGATTCTGCAATAGAAAAGCTGGAGAATTAGTTGATTGTAGATTATATAGAGATATATCCTTACATTTTGACTTAAACAAAAAAAGCTGCCAGATATCTGACAGCTTTTTGCATTTGAGGCATCTAGCGGATTCGAACCGCTGTAGCAGGTTTTGCAGACCTGTGCCTAGCCGCTCGGCCAAGATGCCCTGAGCGTGGATGGCAAATTTACATATTATTTACACTATCGCAAGAAAAAAGTGTACTGAAAGAAAAAAATTCCTATACTTGCCTCAAAATAAAAAAGTTAACATTTCGTTAATACAAATTTTAGATTTATTTAACAGGATGAAAAAGCTGGCTCACCTAAAACCAATATTAAGTTTTATTTTTATTGGCCTATGTATCACAACATTAAGCAGGTTGATATTGTTTCTGGTCTTTGAAGACAGGGTAGATGATTCACCACATTATTGGTATATTTTCCCGATTGGCTTGCGGTTTGACCTGATACTGTTATGTTACCTTTCATTTTTACCGGCAATTATCCTTTCACTGGTGCCGGATAGATTTTTAAGCTATTTTAAAGTATTTCTGTACGGGTATTTTACACTGCTGCTCTGCATTTTGCTGATCATGGAACTATCAACTCTTGATTTCGTACAGCAATATGATACCCGGCCAAACAGGCTTTTCCTTGATTATCTCATATACCCGAAAGAAGTTATAGGAACATTGTTTAAAAGTTACCTCCCTTCAATTATAATCACATTAGTTGTAATGTCGGTATTCATTTATTTGCTGTACAGGCGGCGACAAAAGCTTTTTGTACCAGTTACGAATGATTATAAATGGAGGCTGCTGGTGTTTCCGGTAGTGGCTTTTTTGCTTTTTGTGGGTGCGCGTTCAAGCCTTACCTCAAAAAGGCCGATAAACGCCAGTAATGCTGTATTTTCATTTGACCAGCTTACTAATTCATTCGGGCTTAACTCAACATACACTGTGGCTTTCGCAGCATATTCATTAAAAAATGAAGATAATGCAGCAAAAATGTATGGTAAAATGGACAAGGAAGAAGCCTACAGCCGCGTAAAGAAATACATGACAGCCGCGCCTGAAGATTTTACAGATAAAGACTTTCCGCTGCTTCACATTCAGGATGCAGATTTCAAGCGAAAAAAACCATGCAACATAGTGATTTTCCTTCAGGAGAGTTTGGGTGCTGAGTATGTGGGTGCCCTCGGTGGTATGCCTTTAACGCCTGAATTCGACAAGCTTACAAAAGAAGGATTACTATTTAGAAACCTGTATTGCACCGGCACAAGAAGCGTAAGAGGTATTGAGGCAGTAGTTTCAGGATTTTTACCATCACCGTCTGAAAGCGTGGTAAAGCTTAGCAACTCGCAGACAGGGTTCTTTACCCTGGCCGATATACTTCAGGATAACGGCTATGATACCAGCTTTATATACGGCGGTATGGCTAATTTTGATAACATGGCTGCTTTCTTTAACGGCAATGGCTTTCAGAATATCATTGATGAGGAGGATTTTGACAGCGATGGTAAAAAATATGCTATGAAAGGCACATGGGGTTACAGTGATGAAGACCTTGCTGTAAAAGCCAATGATTACTTTAAAACAAAAGGTAATAAGCCATTCTTTTCATTAATGTTCTCTACCTCAAACCATGAGCCGTTTGAGTTTCCTGATGGCAGGATAAAGCTGCATGACAAAGAGAAAAATACGGTACATAACGCAATGAAATATGCCGATTTCTCTATTGGTAAATTCTTTGAGCTGGCTAAGAAAGAAGCATATTTCAAAAACACGATTTTCATTGTAATTGCCGACCATAATACCCGAACTTATGGCAAGAGCCTGGTACCTGTAAATAAATTCCACATCCCTGCGCTGGTTATAGGCCCGGGTGTGCCAAAAGGGGAGAAGTACACTAAACTTTGCAGCCAGATTGATATGGGGCCGTCATTGCTTAGCCTGGCCGGAATAACTGCCGAGACACCAATGCCCGGCAGGAATATTTTCGATATAAAGCCGACAGATGAAGGGCGTGCCATTATGCAGTTTCATGACATAAACGCCTTCAGGGTAGAAGACAGAGTAGTGATAATGCAGCCTGGTAAAGAGCCATTACAGTTCAGGCTTATTAATGACACCGTTATGAGGCCCATGCGCCTAGACCCTGAACTGGCTAAAGATGCCCTGGCACATGTAATAACAGCGTCAAACCTTTACAGCGACGGCAAATACAAGATAAAGCATAAAAAAAAGAGGGTATAACCCTCTTTTTTTTATGACCTGTATTCTTCAAGCTGGACAATAACCATTTCAACATCACCACCTATCGGCGGATTTAATTTACTTACTCCCAGTAATATCCGGGAAACTTCAGGCAATTCAGCAAAAATGCGTTTTACAATGCGGTGTGCCACATGCTCCAGCAATTTTGAACGTATTGCCATTTCTTCAACAACAATGCGGTTAAGGTGTACGTAATCAACCGTATCAGCCAACTCATCTGTTTCTTTAGGCTTCCTCATATCGGCCTTAATTTCCAAATCCACCCTGTAATCACTGCCAATTTTCGCTTCTTCTTCAAGGCAGCCGTGGTAAGAAAAGGTACGTATATTTTGTAATTTGATTATACCCATTTATTGTAATGTTTAAAGTTGTAAAGTTAGGAAGTTTTGGCGCTACCGATAAAGTTTTGTAATACCCTTTTAACAATTTCAATTTTTATATTTTAGCCGAAATTATAATCATTAAACCAACACACCCGTAATGAAAAAAATCTTTATTCTTTGTTCTTTCCTATTCTTTATCACTGCAACCGCCCAAACCACATTCCAAAAAGGATATTTTGTAACTAAAACCAACCAACAGACAGAATGCTTGATTAAAAACTATGACTGGAACAGAATCCCGACTGAAATTGAATATAAAACAGACGAGTCAGCCGAAGTAAAGAAAATTTACACGTCTCAGCTTCAATCATTTTATATTGAGGGTACATCTCACATGTATAAAGAATACGACGTGCCGGCAATCCCTGAGCAGAAGGGCAACATTGCAATAAAATCCGGAAAGCAGCTTTTAAAAGTTATTGCTGAAGGTAAAGCCTCATTATTAAAAAATGGAGATGATATATATTTTCTCCATTTTGAAGGCCAGCCTGTAAAACCCTTAATATACACCAGGTATTTAAGTACTGCTACTGGTAGGGAAGAAACTGATAACAGTTTCAGATTAGAATTATACAATAGCTTAAAATGTGAAACTGTAGGTGATATACGAAAGATTAAATATAATGAAAATCAGCTACTTGGAGTCATTACAAGGTATAATGAGTGTCAAGATTCAGAAACTGTGAACTATGCTGAAAGGAAAACAATGGCGGACTTTAATCTTAGAGTTGTCACAGGGATAAATTTTTATACATCGAAAATTGATGTACTCCTAGAAAGATTTGGTGTTGGAGGAAGCGGTTATGATCAGATAAGTTTAGAAGGTGATGCAGAAACAAACATTTTACTAGGATTTGAAGCAGAAATCAGGCTTCCATTCAACCATAAAAAATGGGCTTTATTTACAACTCCTACCTATAATAGTCAAGGTGAGATATCTCAATATATTAAGGCGTATGATGCTGATTTAAAGATAACTGGATACTCCTACGTAGAAATGCCTTTAGGAATTAGACATTATTTCATTTTAAATAAGAATTCTGAACTTAATCTTGACATAGCTTATGGCTTCAATACTGTTATCGGTTCAAAGCCCACGGCAACTTATACCAGGAATAATAACATATTAAATATCGATTATAAGAACGCAAATTCAGGTTCATCGTTATTGCGGGTTGGCTTTGGTTATATTTACAAAAATTATAGTGCAGGAATCAACTATTACGCTAAAAAGTCACTTACACACAGTAATACAAACGGCTCAATATCTGTTTTACTTGGTTACAAGATTCTATAATTGAACTTTCAGACTTTCAACTTTACAACATTCAAACTAATCCATACCTTTGCCATCATATAAAAAACCACTATGTCGGCTGAAGAAAGATCACTGAATTTTATAGAACAAATAATAGAAGACGATTTAAAAGCAGGCCTGTCTCAGGATAAGCTGCGTTTTCGTTTCCCGCCAGAGCCTAATGGCTACCTGCACGTAGGCCATGCCAGCGCCATCTGCCTGAACTTTGGTCTGGGGCTGCGTTACAAGGCACCTGTAAACCTGCGTTTTGATGATACCAACCCTGCCAAAGAAGAGCAGGAGTATGTTAATGCCATAAAGAAAGATGTAGAGTGGCTTGGCTTTAAATGGGCTGAAGAGCGCTATGCATCAGACTATTTTCAGGAGCTGTATGACTGGGCTATTGAGTTTATAAAGAACGGCAAGGCTTACGTTGACAGCCAGACCAGCGAAGAAATGGCTAAGCAAAAAGGTACGCCTACACAGCCGGGCACCAACAGCCCGTACCGTGACCGCAGCGTAGAAGAGAACCTCCGCCTTTTTGAAGGTATGAAGAACGGTGACTTCCCTGAAGGGCAGCATATTCTTCGCGCAAAAATAGATATGGCGTCACCTAATATGCTGATGCGCGACCCTATTATGTACCGCGTTATACACGCGCACCATCACCGCACAGGCGACAACTGGTGCATTTACCCTATGTATGACTGGGCACATGGCGAAAGCGATTACCTGGAGCAGATAACACACTCTCTTTGTACGCTTGAATTTTTGCCGCACAGGGAGCTTTATGACTGGTTCCTTGACCAGATATATGACAGCAGCAAAGTACGCCCTAAACAGCGTGAATTTGCCCGCCGTAACCTAAGCCATACCGTTGTAAGCAAGCGTAAGCTGCTTCAGCTGGTGACCGAAGGTCATGTAAAAGGCTGGGACGACCCACGTATGAGTACTATTTCCGGCATGCGCAGAAGGGGATACACACCTGCCGCTATACGCAATTTTGCTGATACAATAGGTATTGCCAAACGTACCAACCTTATTGATGTTTCGCTGCTGGAATTCTGCGTGCGCGAAGACCTGAACAAAACCGCACCACGTGTTATGGCGGTGTTAGACCCGGTTAAGCTCATCATCACTAATTATCCTGAAGGAAAAGAAGAATGGCTTGAGGCAGAAAATAATCCTGAAGATGAAAGCACAGGCTCACGCCAGGTGCCTTTTTCGCGTGAATTATATATTGAGCGTGAAGACTTTATGGAGAATGCCAACAGCAAGTATTTCCGTTTGACGCTGGGCAAAGAGGTTCGCCTAAAGAACGCTTACATTATTAAAGGCGAAAGCGTTGTGAAGGATGCTGACGGCAATATTACTGAAATACATGCCACATATGATGCAGACTCAAAAAGCGGCAGTGGTACTGAAGCCAGCCTTCGTAAGATAAAAGGGACCATTCACTGGGTATCAATACAACATGCGCTTCCTGCTGAAATCAGGATATATGACAGGCTATTTACACATGAAAATCCTGACGGTGATAAAGAGGTTGACTTTAAAGAGTACATCAATCCTAATTCACTTGAAGTGATCACAGGTTATCTTGAACCGGGACTGAAGGATGCGAAAGCAGGGGAGCACTACCAGTTTCAGCGCCTGGGATATTTTTGTGTTGATCCTGACAGTACCGATGGTAAACCTGTGTTCAACAAAACGGTTGGCCTTCGTGATACCTGGGCTAAGGTTGAAAGTAAAGAATAGTTTATATAAAGTATATTTATCAGAACCCGGAATAGCATCCGGGTTTTTCTATTATATATATTTACTATACTTTCAGTCAATACAATCAGGAATGATTATCAAAATCGACTTCCATATTTCAAATATAAAGCATTCTTTTTTGTAAGAAAGGCGTAGAGTCATTTGATATAAAGAAACCTTGTAAAATCGCTTTATTTTCAGTTTTCACATTGTTTGGCTAATACTTAACGGTGTTTTAACATCTTACAAATATTTATGTGGCTACCTTTATCATTATTAATTCAAAAAACAATAATCATGGCTGGTAAAACAGGAACAGTATTAGCTGTATTGGCAGGAGCCGCAGTAGGCGCTGCAATAGGAATTTTATTCGCTCCGGATCAGGGTACAAATACCCGCAGGAAAATTAAAGACGGCTACGGCCAGAAGCGCGATGAGCTGAAAGATAAGATAAGTGAACTTACAGAGCAGCTTAAAGGCAGGCTTGGCACATCTAAAGAAGGCCTTGAAGCGGGTTTTGATAAACTTGTTGCAAGCGTTGAAGAGAAAAAAGATGACATTATCTCTACACTTGAGCGCAAGCTTGAAGAACTTAAAAGTAAAGGCGCTACGGCATCTCATATGGCTGATGAAGCTACAACAGGAGGTAAAACCGCAGCATCTAAAGGTGCAACCGGCGCTGCCATATAAATAAGCATAGTATGGGATTAGAAGACGTAAAAGAAAACATAGGTGACCTGAAGCAGCAGGCGAAAGAAGTATTTGAGGCCAACCTCAGGTATTACAAGCTATGGGGTTTCAAGATACTTATGAAATCTACTACAATGATGCTGAAGATGTTCCTTTTGGCCATCATGCTGCTCATTGTTACAGTCTTCTTTTCTATTGCTGCTGCACTGGCAATAGGATATTGGCTGGATAACCATGCGCTTGGATTCTTAATTGTTGGTGTAATTTACCTCGTGGCCGCCATCATTGTATATAAAATTCAGGACAAGATTGTAGAAGGGCCTATTTTAGCGAAGTTCTCAAGGATATTTTTAAAAAGCTATTGATTATGAATACCAAAGTATATTACACATACGACCAGATCAATAAAGACCTTGAGATAATGAAGGTGGAGAAAGACCTTGCCTATGCCAGGCTTCTGAAGGAACTTGATGAAACCAAAGAAAGCCTGCAGCCGGATAACCTCATTGGCGAGACACCTAAAAAAGTTTTAGGCGTACTCGGAATGCTCTCCGGCCCGCTTAAGAGCGCGGCGCTTACATACCTCTTTAAAAGATATTTTAAAAAAGAATCCCGCTCGTAAGGCGGGATTTTTTTTATTGCTCATCATTGGTTTCTTCCTGTGGCGGGAGCTCATTGCGCCTGTTGCGCTCATTATCTTCGCGGTCGCGTTTGCGTGGTCTTTGCAGTTTCATAGATTCGCCTACCTGGTTACTGGCCACAAATGATGCCACCATATTGTTCAGCATCTCGCTGCCCGCCTGCGGTGAGTTAGGCAATAATATCAAGTTGCTGTTGGTATCTCCGCCAATGGCCTGTAACGTATCATAATGCTGTGTAACCACAATAAGCGCAGATGCTTCCTGGCTGTTAATGCCCACCTGGTTTAGCACGTCAACACTTTCAACCAGTCCACGTGCAATCTCCCTGCGCTGGTCGGCAATACCCTGCCCTTGAAGCCTTTTACTTTCCGCTTCTGCCTTAGCTTTAGCTACAATACGTATGCGTTGCGCTTCTGCTTCATACTCCGCAGCCGATTTCTCACGGTCAGCAGCATTGATGCGGTTCATCGCATTTTTCACCTGAATATCCGGGTCAATGTCAGTAATCAAAGTATTGATGATGTCATAACCATAGGTTGTCATGGCTTCATTAAGCTCGCGCTTCACAGCAATGGCAATATCATCTTTGCGTTCAAAAACATCGTCTAGCTTCAGCTTGGGTACTTCTGCACGCACCACATCAAATACATAAGATGTTATCTGGTCGTGCGGGTATTCCAGTTTATAGAATGCTTCATACACCTTCTCCTGGATTACCTTAAACTGCACAGAAACTTTCATCTTCACGAACACGTTCTCCTTCGTTTTGGTCTCTATGATAACATCAAGTTGCTGTATCTTAAGGTTAAGCCTGCCGGCAATTTTATCTATCACCGGAATTTTGAGGTGAAGCCCAGCATGGCGTATACTCTGAAACTTGCCGAAACGCTCAATAATAGCTGCTGTTTGTTGCTTTACTGTAAAGAATGACGACAAGAAAATGAACAGGCCGATAATTAATAAAATGTAGTAAGGGATGTTTTCCATAATTCTTGGTTTTTGATTTTGTGTAAGGTATAGATTTTTATGGATATAAAAAAGCCTCCGGTTAGGGAGGCTTCATCTTATCCTAAATTTTCAATCGCAGCTTTTATCCTGAGTATAGTTTCTTCTTTGCCTATCATCGCCATGATATCAAACAGATGAGGGCCTTTCATAGCCCCTACAAGGCTTAAACGCAGGGGCTGCATCACTTTACCTATCCCGATGCCGTTTTCTTCCATCCAAGCCTTTATAACGCTTTCAAGGTTAGCTGAAGTGAAGTCCAGCGTGTTCTGTACCACGTCAATCAGCTGCTGCATGATTTCGGCAGTTTCAGGCTTCCAGTTCTTTATGGTTTTCTCATCGTAGGTTTGCGGGGCGGTAAAGAAATAATCGCTCAGGTCCCAAAGCTCACTGGCAAATGTGGCCCGTTCTTTAACTAAAGCAACCACTTCAGTTACATACTCAATCGGTTTGTTGATGCCTTTCTGCAAAAGAACGTGTGACAGCGCATGCGCAATCTTTTCGTTATCCTGCCTGCCAAAATACTGGTGGTTGAACCATTTGTTCTTTTCCGGGTCAAACTTAGCCCCAGCCTTATGTACACGCTCCAGATCGAACAACTGCACCAGTTCATCAAGTGTAAACAATTCCTGGTCGGTACCGGGATTCCAGCCCAGCATGGCCAGGAAGTTCACTACAGCTTCAGGTAAATAGCCCTGCTCACGATAACCCGGAGAGGTAGTGCCGTCAGCATTCTTCCATTCCAGCGGGAAAACCGGGAAGCCCAGTTTATCGCCATCGCGTTTAGAGAGCTTGCCGTTGCCTACAGGCTTCAATATAAGTGGCAGGTGTGCAAATTCCGGCGCTTCCCAGCCAAATGCCCTGTACAGCAATGCATGCAGCGGGAGAGAAGGAAGCCACTCTTCACCGCGTATCACGTGGGTGGTTTCCATCAGGTGGTCATCAACAATGTTGGCGAGGTGGTAGGTTGGCATCCCATCGCTCTTGAATAACACTTTATCATCAAGCAGGCTTGAATCAAATTTAATATCCCCACGGATAATATCTTTTAGTTGAAGCGTCTCGCCAACCGGCGTTTTAAAACGTATCACATAAGCATCTCCGGCATCAAGCCTTTGCTGTACCGCATCCGCAGAAAGGTTAAGCGAGGTGTCGAGCGTGTCTCTGTTTGTATGGTTGTATATAAAAGTCTGTCCTGCGGCTTCGGCATCAGAGCGAAGTTTGTCAAGCGCTTCAGGAGTGTCAAATGCATAGTACGCCCAGCCTGACTCAACCAGTGCAAGCGCGTATTGCCTGTACATATCCTTGCGCTCACTTTGGCGGTAAGGGCCATAATTGCCTTCTTTACCCGGGCCTTCGTCAAACGGGATGCCGCACCAGTTAAGCGCTTCCACAATATATTCTTCCGCGCCGGGCACGTAGCGGTTCTGGTCGGTATCTTCAATCCTCAGGTAGAAAACACCGTTATGTTTCTTTGCGAATAAGTAGTTGAAAAGGGCAGTCCTTACGCCGCCTATGTGCAGCGGACCTGTAGGGCTTGGGGCAAAACGCACCCGTACTTGCTTGGCCATTGTTGATAAATTTTGGCGCAAAGATACAATTTAGCAGGTTTTCAACAGGAGGAATTACATTATCAAATCACGTCAATTTCTGTAAACGCTTGTGCCTGCTGATGTTAATGTTTTGCCACAAAATCATACAGGCCAAAATTTAGCGTTTATGCATTAGTATAATTTGTAATTTTATCGGTTATAAACAATTGTTGAGATTGGAAGCGAAAAACACCATATACCTGAAGCTTGAGGGCTTCATCAAAAAATACTATACGAACGAGCTTATCCGCGGGAGTATACTTTTCCTCGCGATAGGCCTCATGTACTTTATATTTACGTTGCTGGTTGAATATTTCCTGTGGCTGCCAAGTAATGGTCGTACCGCCTTGTTCTGGCTTTTTATTGCAGTGGAAGCCTTTCTGCTGCTTCGGTTCATTCTGTTCCCGATATTTAAGCTCTTCAAATTGCAGAAAGGTATTGGGTATGAAGAAGCCTCGTCAATCATTGGCAATCACTTCTCAGAAATCAGCGATAAGCTGACCAATTTCCTTCAACTGTCCGGACAAAGCCAACATAGCGAATTACTGGCGGCTTCCATCGAGCAAAAAGCAAATACCCTGCAGCCGATACCTTTTACCAATGCGGTGAACTTTAAAAAGAACATGAAGTATGTGCCGTATGCGGCTGTGCCTTTGCTGTTGATATTATTTTTCCTGATAAGCGGAAACGGGTCGGTTATTTCATCAAGCTTTACCCGTGTGGTGAATTATGAGAAGCATTACGCGCCACCGGCACCGTTTGAGTTTGTGGTATTGAATAATTCTCTCATTGCCCAACAGGAAACCGACTTTGTACTGGAAGTAAAAACGCAGGGAAGGATAGTCCCCGAGAATGCCACGATTACCATTGGCGAAGAGAACTATTTCCTTGAGCCTGTGAGTCCGGGTGTTTTCCGTTATCGTTTTGAAAAGCCAACCAAAGATATTGCCTTTACACTCCAGGCAAATAGTGTAACATCCCGCCCGTACGAACTGAATGTTGTGGCCGTGCCTACCATCGCTAATTTTGAAATGACACTGCAATTCCCTGGCTACCTCGGCAAGAAGGCTGAAGTTGTTCGTGGAACTGGAAACGCTGTCGTACCGGAAGGCACTAAAGTAACCTGGAAGGTAAATGCCCTCGCTACAAATAGCATCGAGTGGGTGTCAAATGGCAGTGTTTCAGCATTTAATGCGAATGAAAATGTCTTCAGCTATAGTAAAAATATTACTCAAAATACAGAATACCAGGTTCTTACATCAAATAGTAAAGTAAAACACCATGAAAAGCTGCAATACCAGATCACAACTATCAAAGATCAGTACCCTACAATATCTGTTTCCGCGGCGCCCGACAGCCTGAAGCTGAAGCGTGAGATAATGCTGGGCGAGGTGAGCGATGATTACGGGCTTACAAAACTGCAGGTAGTGTATTACCCTAAGGATAATCCGAACGCTGCCAAACGTGGAACACTGCCGGTTAAAAAAGACGCGGTGGACAGGTTTTATTACACCTTCCCCAACGGGCTCAACCTGCAGGGAGGCGTAGCCTATGAATATTACTTTGAAGTGTTTGACAATGACGCGGCACATGGGTATAAGAGTGCAAGGTCATCGGTTTTCTCTCACAGGGAGCTAACACAGGACGAGCAGCAGGAACAGGTGCTTCAGGACCAGAACAGCAACATCAACAACCTGGAGAAATCTATTAAGAACCAGGACAAACAACTTCAGGAACTCGACAAGCTGCAGAAAATGGGTAAGGAGAAAACCAACCTCGACTTTAAAGACCAAAAGAAAGTTCAGGATTTCATTAACCGCCAAAAACAGCAGGATGAGATGATGAAGGAGTTCTCAAAGAAGCTTCAGGATAACCTGGAGCAATTCAATCCTGAAAAGAAAGACGAGATGAAGGAGGAGCTGATGAAGCGCCTTGAGAAGAATGAGAAGGAAGCTGAAAAGAACCAAAAACTGCTGGACGAGCTGAAAGAACTTACTAATAAACTTAAAGAGGAGGAACTGTTTGACAAGATTGACCAGTTTAAGCAAAAGGCAAAGAACCAAACTAAGAGCCTTGAGCAGCTGGTAGAACTTACAAAACGTTTTTATGTTGAAAAGAAGGCGGAGCAGATTGCCGACAAGCTTAATAAGCTTGGCGACAAGGAAGACAAGCTCAGCGAAAGTAAAGAAAACAATGCGCAAAAGCAGGACGAGATAAATAAGGAGTTTGACAAACTTCAGGAAGAAATGCGCGAACTGGAGAAACAGAACGAGGAACTTAAGAAGCCGATGGATATACCTGCCGATAAGCAGGAGGAGCAAAAGATTGAGGAGGATATGCAGAAAGCTTCGGAAGAACTCCAAAAGCAGAATGCAGATAAAGACCAGAAGGCACAGAAAGCCAAACCTAAGCAAAAGTCAGCTGCCCAGAAAATGAAAAAAATGGGCCAGAAGATGATGGAGATGATGGCAGGGGGCGAGATGGAGCAGTTGCAGGAAGATGTAAAAATGCTTCGTCAGATACTGGATAACCTGCTGGCATATTCGTTCTCACAGGAAGATGTTATGGATAACTTCAAATCGTCAAACGGGCGTACTGCGGCGTATGGTTCTTACCTAAAAAGGCAGCAGGATTTAAAGCAGCAGTTCCGCCATGTGGATGACAGCCTGTTTGCAATGTCGCTGCGCAACCCAAAAATCGGCGATGAGATAACCAAAGAGGTCGGCAATGTGCATTATTACGTAGACAAAGCGTTGGCTGACCTTGCCGAGAATATTGTTAATCGCGGTGTAAGTAACCAGCAGTATGCCATTACATCAGCCAACAAGCTTGCCGACTTTTTAAGTGATGCGCTCAACAATATGCAGAACCAGCTGCAGATGCAGAGTTCCGGTGGCGGTAAACCTAAGCCGGGACAAGGACAGGGTGAAGGCATGCAGTTGCCTGATATAATTAAGAAACAGGAAGGCCTTGCTGAAAAGATGCAAAAAGGCATGAAAAAAGGAGGTAAAGAAGGTGGCGAAGAACCCGACAAGCAAGGTAAAGACGGTGAGAAGGGCGATAAAGGCGGTAAAAAAGGCGGACAGGAAGGTGAAAATGGTGAGGGTGGCGAAGGTGAGGCAGGAGAGTTACTGGAGATTTATAAGGAACAGCAACGCCTGCGCGAGCAGTTGCAAAAAGCGCTTGAGAAGCAGGGCATGGGCGGCAATGGGCAGAATGCCTTAAAGCAAATGAAAGATATAGAAAAGCAATTGCTGAATAAAGGCTTTAAAAATGAGACGCTGCAACGCATGCAAAACCTAAAGCATGAGCTATTAAAGCTTGACCGCGCCATACAGCAGCAGGGCGAAGAGAACAAGCGCCAGAGCCAGACCAACAAAAAAGAGTTTAATAATACGAATAATCAACTGCCTGAGGCGCTGAAAGAATATTTGAATAGTGTTGAAATATTAAACAGGCAAGCACTACCTTTGCGCCCTAATTTTAACCAGAGGGTGCAAACCTACTTTAAGAAGAATGATTAGTTTTAATTACGAGACCGAATTTGAGTTAGATAACGAGGCACGCTACGAGCAATGGCTATCAGAAGTAATAGCCTCTGAAGGGAAAAAAGAAGGTGAAATTAGCTATATTTTTTGTGATGACGATTATCTTCTTGAAATAAACAAGCATTATCTCGACCACGACACGCTGACGGATATCATTAGTTTTGATTATACAGTGGGTAATGAAATAGGTGGTGACATCTTCATTTCGGTTGAACGGGTTAAGGATAATGCGGTTGATTTCAACGTTGCATTTGAAGAAGAATTGCGACGTGTAATGGCGCATGGCGTTTTGCACTACTGTGGTTACAAAGACAAGACAGAAGCTGACGAACAGCTGATGCGAAATAAAGAAGAGGAAAAAATTGCTATGTTCCACGTGGAACAGTAGTGATTGAATGAAGCTGAAATAACTAAACGTTCCACGTGGAACACAAGTAAAATGTTTAACGAAGTATATGATGTTATTGTAGTAGGAGCTGGCCACGCGGGTAGCGAGGCTGCTGCTGCTGCTGCGAACATGGGCTCTAAAACCTTGCTAGTTACCATGAGCCTTCAAAACATAGCGCAAATGTCCTGTAACCCTGCTATGGGTGGTATTGCAAAAGGACAGATTGTGCGTGAAATTGATGCGCTTGGCGGATATAGCGGAATTGTTAGTGACAAGACGGCTATACAGTTCAAGATGCTGAATAAATCAAAAGGCCCTGCTATGTGGAGCCCACGTGTGCAGAGCGACCGTATGCGCTTCGCGGAAGAATGGAGGCTTATGCTGGAGCGTACCCCAAATCTTGACTTCTACCAGGAAATGGTGGCAGGTGTTATCATTGAAGATGGTAAGATAAAAGGCATACGGACATCTTTAGGGATTGAGATAAAAGCCAAATCTGTTGTGCTTACTAATGGTACTTTCCTTAATGGGCTGATACATATCGGTGAAAAGCAATTCGGTGGCGGCAGGGCAGGAGAGGGTGCTGCTTACGGCATTACTGAAGATTTAGTCCGTGCCGGGTTTACCTCAGGCAGGATGAAGACAGGAACACCTCCAAGAGTAGATGGCCGCTCACTTGATTATTCTAAAATGATTGAGCAGCCGGGCGATGAAAATCCGTCTAAATTTTCATATCTCGAATCTACTAAGCCTTTGACAAAGCAACGCTCATGCTGGATGACCTATACATCGGAGCAAGTGCACGACCAGTTACGAGAGGGTTTTGACCGCTCGCCTATGTTTAACGGGCGAATCAAGAGCCTTGGCCCACGTTATTGCCCTTCTATCGAAGATAAGATAAACCGCTTTGCGGATAAAGACAGGCACCAGCTTTTTGTGGAGCCGGAGGGTTGGGATACTGTCGAAGTATACGTAAACGGCTTCTCTACATCACTCCCGGAAGAGGTGCAGTTTAATGCACTTCGTTCAGTAGCCGGGTTTGAAAATGTGAAGTTCTTCCGTCCGGGGTATGCTATTGAATACGATTATTTCCCGCCCACACAGCTTAAGCACACGCTTGAAACAAAGCTGGTAGAGGGATTATATTTCGCAGGGCAGATAAACGGCACTACAGGATATGAAGAAGCTGCTTCACAAGGTTTAATGGCTGGTATAAATGCGAGCTTAAAAGTACAAGGTAACGACCCGCTTATTCTCAAACGTAATGAAGCGTATATCGGCGTTTTGATTGATGACCTTATTACTAAAGGTACAGAAGAGCCATACAGGATGTTCACCTCGCGTGCAGAGTACCGCACGCTATTGCGTCAGGATAATGCCGATTTCAGGCTTACACCAATGTCTTATGAAATTGGGCTGGCTGATGAAACACGTATGCGCCGTATGGAGAAGAAGCGCGATGAAAGCGATGCGTTTGTAAATTTCTTTAAGGAAACGAGTGCAACACCTGCTGATGCTAACCCTGTACTTGAGGAAAAAGAGTCATCACTTATCACGCAACCGGAGAAAATGTTTAAGTTATTCTCCCGTCCACAGATTGAATCAGAAGATATACTAAAGTTTGAGAAAGTGCGTGAATATATTGCTGAACATAATCTGGACAATGAAGTTGTAGAGCAGGCAGAGATACAGGTTAAGTATTCTGGATACATCGAAAAAGAAAAGAACAATGCTGACAAGCTTAACAGGCTCGAGGACGTAAAAATCCCTTCAGATTTTGATTATGACAGGGTAAAATCGCTGTCCTATGAAGCTAAGGAGAAGATGAAAAAGATTCGTCCCGTAACCATTTCACAGGCATCACGCATTAGCGGGGTATCACCAAGTGATGTTTCTGTGTTATTAATTCACATGGGTAGATAATGATGTTCCACGTGAAACCTTTTACAAAAAGCCTTAAATTTAAAGCGTTTGCAGTGATTTTTGCATTTGCTTTTTTTGCTTCATGCATTACACCTCGCCATACAGTCGAGATAAATGAATACATATTGATGCCGAATGGCAAGCAGGTATTGGGGCATGAAAAAGGACTAACAGCATACATCTTTGAAAATAACCAGCGTAAGATTCCTTTCAACCAGTTTGTAGGTGATAAATATCGTTCAGGCAGCTATGTTGATGTGGAGTATAATGTAACGCTTCAAGATACCCGCTTTAAAGTATACATCTACGAAAATGCTGAACTTGAAAAGTATTTTGACACAGGGCAGTTCATGGTTTCAAATGTAGAGGCTGACACAAATATCATCGGCAGCAAGGCGCGTTTTATCGCAGTTTCTGTCGTTGACGATTATAACAATGATGCACTTGCTGAAAATTCGCTTTACAAGAATATCGTTATAAACTATCTGCGCAATCTCGTTAAGGATTATAATAACAGTTAATGAATTTTACTATCTCTTATCTTAAAGTAAAAGACCATTCCGTTTCGGGAGAAGAGTTTGAACTCCTTCTTGATCCGGAATTACAGCTTTTAAGAACCGCACCTCAGCCGTCTATTCAAAATTTGGGTAGGTATTATGAAAGTGAAGATTATATTTCACACACTGACAGCAAGCGTTCGTTGTTTGAAAAACTTTACCATGCGGTGAAGCAAAAAGCGCTTCGGGATAAGGTAAAGCTCATTACCGGGCTTACAGGTTCAAAAGGCAATTTGCTGGATATTGGTGCCGGTACAGGGGATTTTGCGAATGAAGCTCAAAAGAGCGGGTGGACAGTAACTGGCTTTGAACCCAGTGAAAAAGCCAGGGCTATCGCTAAATCTAAAGGTGTACATTTAGTTGATGATACCGCTGATCTTTCAGAAGGTACTTTTGACATTATTACAATGTGGCATGTGCTGGAACATGTGCCGGATGTGGAGAAGCAGATTACAGAGCTAAAGCGCCTTGTAAAACCCGGAGGCCACATCGTTATTGCTGTGCCTAATTTTAAATCATTTGACGCCAACTATTACGGTGCTTATTGGGCAGCCTATGATGTACCGAGGCACTTATGGCATTTTTCTAAAACTGCAATTGAAAAACTATTTGGTGTGCAGGATATAAAGTTGGTTAAAATCCTCCCTATGAACTTTGACAGTTTTTATGTGAGTCTGCTTTCAGAAAAATATAAAACCGGAAAAATGAGTTTTGTGAAGGGATTTATCACAGGATTGCGCTCGAACATGAAAGGAATGTCGTCAGGAGAGTATTCATCGCATATTTACGTCTTAAAACGGTAGAAAATCAAAATAAAGCGATTTAAGCCGTTTTTGCGTGCTTGTGCCTGTGGTTATATCGCGAAAATTTGTTTGTGTGGCATAGCGCATTATTTAAAGCCGGTTTTTAAAGAAAGAGATTATGACAATTCCTGAAATTATAAATAAATCTTATTGTTGCCTTTAGCATGGTTTCCAGCCAAAAATGTTGCTTTGGTACTTTATAACTTATTACTACTTTTACCGAAATTTTTTAAAACGGAAAACGAACAATGAAAAAATCATTATTGATATTAGGCTGTGCTCTTGCAATGATTGCATGTAATAAAACTGAAACAGCAAGCACCGGTGAGGGAGCTAAAACAGCTTATGTTGACACCGCTAAACTTCTTGACGAATACCAGGCAGCCAAAGACATTGAATCAAAATACAAAGTAAAGTCGGAAGAAATGGGCCGCGAGCTTGAGGGCAAGGCACAGCAATGGAAGCTTGATGCTGCCAGTTTCCGCAGAGAAGCCCAAGCTAAGGGGCCGGAGTGGGCGCAGCTGAAAGGCCAGGAACTGCAGAAGCGTGAGCAGGAGCTTGCGGTTATGCAGCAAACTATGCTGCAGCAGCTTCAAAAAGAAAGTGGCAGTGAGATGGATACACTTGTAAAGCAGATTAAGAAACACATAAAGGATTACGGCAAGAAAAACGGCTACGAGTACATTTACGGTACCGGTGATGCTGCAACAGTTTTGTATGCAAAAGATGAGTACGATATCACTGATAAGATCCTTAAAGAACTTAACGATAAGTACAAGCCTGAAGCTAAGGATGATAAAAAAGACGAAGCTAAGAAAGCTGAATAATAGTTAACTCCCGAAAGGGAGTTTTTTTATATCCATTAATTTGGATTAAGAATATTTTCTTACCTTCACGGCTTAATATTCGCCAAATGCAAAGCCTATCTACAGCAGCCGATTATACCCTGAAGTTCATAAACCAGACCAACCGCTCAATTTTCTTAACCGGGAAGGCAGGTACAGGAAAGACAACTTTATTGCGGGAGATTATCCGTACCACACATAAAAATACAGTTGTTGTAGCGCCTACAGGAATAGCTGCGCTTAATGCTGGCGGGGTCACTATTCATAGTATGTTTCAGCTGCCATTTGCAGCATTCGTTCCCGACTTTGGCCACTTGCCCTATTTCTCAGAATCCCTAAAGTTTGAAACCCGTGAAACGCTGAAGCACCATTTTAAAATGCGTGGCGAAAAGCTGGCTGTGATAAAAAACCTGGAGCTGCTGGTGATTGATGAGGTGAGTATGCTGCGGGCCGATTTACTTGATGCCATTGATTTTATGCTGCGCAGCGTGAGGCACATAGCGAAACCTTTTGGCGGCGTACAGGTGCTTTTTTATAGGCGACCTCCTTCAGCTTCCGCCGGTTGTAAAACAGGAAGAATGGGCCGTGCTGAAGCAGTATTATAAGGGAATGTTCTTCTTTCATTCGCATGTAGTGCAGCAAAATCCGCCGCTGTACATTGAGCTTTCCAAAATTTACAGGCAGACTGATACTGAATTTATTGGTGTGCTTAACAACCTGCGTAACAATGTAGTAACGCAGGATGATGTGAAGCTGCTGAATGCTTTTGTAAAGCCCGGGTTTAATGCACAAGAGCATACAGGATATATTACCCTTACTACTCATAATTCAAAAGCCGATACAATAAACACTACTGCCCTTGAAGATATTAAAGGCGAAACCTTTGTATACAAGCCTGAAATTGTAGATGATTTCCCTGAAAAGATATATCCCGTAGATGGTGAACTGAAGCTGAAGGTGGGCGCGCAGGTGATGTTTATTAAGAATGATCTTTCGCCTGAAAAGCGATATTTCAACGGAAAGATTGGCGTTATAAAATCACTTTCAGACGAAGAAGTGCTGGTGCATTTCCCAGAAGAAAATGTGACCATCGAGGCTGAAAAGTATGAATGGAAAAACCTTCGGTATAAAGTCGACGAACTTTCAAAAGAGATTACTGAAGAGGTTTTGGGTACGTTTGTACATTACCCGTTAAAGCTGGCATGGGCCATCACCGTACACAAAAGCCAGGGACTAACGTTTGACAAAGCTGTGCTTGACGTATCAGGCGTTTTTGCGCCGGGGCAGGCCTATGTTGCTCTTTCCCGTTTACGCTCGTTACAGGGGCTCGTACTGCTTTCTCCGCTGCAAATGAATGGCATCAGTATAGACGCCGATGTGATTGGCTACGCCAAGGGCAAGGCAAAAGAGAAGGAGCTTGAACATTCGCTAAAGGCAGAGACGCTGAATTTCATAGGCAACTACCTGATAAACAGTTTTGAATGGAATGAGCTGGCCACGGCCTGGCAAAGCCACAAGGCGAGCTACGCAAGTGAAGGGCCGAAGGCAGTTAAGACTCCGCACCGCAAATGGGCGCACCATCAAACGGACAGGATGTACAGCATGATGGATGCAGCAGATAAATTCCGCAAGCAGCTGCAACGTTTATTTGCAGCAGAGCACGTTGACCTGGCATTTGTAAAGGAGCGTACAGATGCAGCGTATAATTACTTCTTTCCGGTGATGGACAACCTTGTACAGCAGCTGCTTAACATGATGGAAGAGGTGAAGCGCCTGAAAAAAGCAAAGCAGTTTTTTGAGGAGCTCAGCGAGCTTGAAGAAATGCAGACAGCCTCAGTAATCAGGCTGATGAGGGCAAAACTACTGATGGAAGCCGTGATGGAGGAGAAGCCCATCCAAAAAGAGAACCTTACATCATATGAGATACAGAACTATAGAGCAGATAAGTTGGCAGATATTCGCAAATCGGCAAAAGACAATGGCAATCTGTTAGAAGACGGCGTTGAAGAACACGTGTATGAACGCTATAAACCCAAGAAGAAAAAAACTACCGCTGAACCAAAGAAATCAACCTATGACGAAACCTTTGAGCTCTGGCAGCAAAAAATGTCAATAACCGATATTGCTAATACCCGGAAGCTGACAGCCACAACCATTGAAGGCCATCTTGCAAAATTAGTTGAAACAGAAAAGATTAAGATTGAAGATGTACTTCCAAAAGATAAGATAGCCACGCTGTCTGCAGCTTTTGAGGGTTATGCCGAGGAAACTCTCGGAAATCTAAAGGAAAAGGTTGGTGATGAATTTACCTGGGGAGAGCTGCGTTTGTTTAAAGCTAGCCTGACTCATGTAAGCTAAACGTTGTGTCTCGTTGGAATTTTTTTATTTATGTGGTAGACAATTTCCCAGAGGAAAACAGGGGAAAGGCAAATACAGGCAATTGTAGTTTTTATTGCATAAGCATCACCAGAGGGATACCAATTATTACGGTAGATAGATTCGCTAATTAAATAATTTATTGACAGTATACCGATTGATAACAAAATATTTACCAACCAACCTCTTGCCAGTAGAAATCGGCTATAAATTATATTAATCGGCAAAATTAACAACAAGACATCAATAATTGAATGTTCCGTTATTGAAATTGAAATAAAGATATATCCAATTATTATTATAAGATGTATTAAGAATAATATGAAATAACTAAGTACCCGCTTACCTATTTTCATATCAAAGCCAGCTTAGCAGCAAAACAGCCGGTATAAAGTAAATTACTATGGTACGCGCACCGTCATAGTCTTTTGCAAGGCGTTGGCCCAAAAGCAGAAACAGTAGTGTAATGCATGATAATGCAGCAGCGTAAAAAGCGAACTCTGTACCGCCGTTTACAAGTATTTCAATCATACCAATTACCGCGAAAGCCCCGGCAAAAACCTCAAGGGCAAGTACCAGGAACAAGGCCTGCGGCACATTGTTCTTTAGGATAGTCTTGCTGAAATGGCCTTTAAGCCATTCCACATTACCCTTCCAATCCATCACTTTGTCATAGCCTGACTGTATGAAGGTTATAGCCAGGAAAGCGAGGATCAACAATATTGCAGGAGTGAGTTGTTCGTTTATCATAATCTTATTTTTTATGGATTAAGCGTGTCAGTTTTATTGAAAGGTCGGTAAGGATAATCTTGGCGTTGCCGTTTCGTTCAATGTGGTACAAGGCATCGCTCAGCTCTTTAAAAATATCGTTGATGTTGGTGCCGTTTACAAAAGGCGCAAAATTTTCCAGCTTGAAATTTTCAACGGTCGGCTCCATGAAAACCAGCTCTTTAGCGTTGTAATTCAGCAAAAGCGCCTGCCGGAACATATCAATGCAAAAGTTCAGGAACTGCTTCTGCGTTTCACGGCCAGTGGTAGCAATGGCCTCGCTCCAGGCTATAAGATCCTGAATGGCAGCGGCATTTCCCTTAGCCCGGAAAGCGGCACGTACCCACTGCACAAACCACTCTTCAAAAGGCAGGCCGTCATCATCTTTGTGCAGTAAATGCAATGCTTTGGCGTAGTTGCCCTGTGCCTGGTGTGCTATTTTTGCAGCGGTCTTTTCATCGATATTCTGTTGGTTTCTAAGCGCTTCGCAAATCACTTTCTCACCAAGCGGCCCAAATTGCAACACCTGGCAGCGGGACAGTATCGTCTGCAAAATATCGTCAGTGCTTTCGGCAATCAGCAGGAAAACCGTTTTTTGCGGCGGCTCTTCCAGCATTTTCAGGAGTTTGTTGGCCGTCGCAATGTTCATTTTATCAGCCATCCAGATAATCATCACTTTGTATCCGCCCTCGTAAGCCTTCAGCGACAACGACTTAACAATTTCATGCGCCTCGTCAACGCCAATCTGGCCCTGCTTGTTTTGAATGTCAATTTTTTTGTACCAGTCAAAAAGCCCGCTGTACGGCGACTCCAGCACAAACTCGCGCCATTGCTTTAAAAAATTGGCGCTCACGGGATGGCTCTTCACATCGCTGTTCGTAGAAACCGGGAAAACAAAATGCAAATCAGGATGTGATAAGTTGCTGAACTTCAGGTTGCAGGCAGAATTGGCGCCATTATTTTCACTGCCGGTATTGCCGCACAAAATGTATTGGGCATAAGCAATGGCCATGGGTAACGTGCCGCTGCCCTCGGGCCCGATGAACAACTGCGCATGAGGTATACGGCCGCTGTCAGCGGTTTTGGTGAGGTGGCTTTTTATGTGTTCCTGGCCTAATACTTCCTGAAATAGCATAGGCAAATATAGCGGAAATTTTAAGTATGCATTTTTGGGTTAGGCTGAAACCTTAAAATTTTCATTACACAAAAACACCGTTTCGTGATATTTAACATCGGCATATATCGTTGACTATCAATAATATGTGTTTTATTTGCATATCTTTTTGAACATTTTATTGGCTTTTTATTAACAGAATGGGCTATATTTGCCTTTCTCCAAAACTAAAAAATCAACTTTAAAGCGATAATGAAAACACTTAATGACATCAATTTTAAAGGTAAAAAGGCTGTAATACGTGTAGATTTCAATGTTCCGCTTGATGAAGATTTTAAAGTTACCGATACCAACCGCATTGAAGCAGCGAGTGCAACGATTAAGAAAATCTTAACAGATGCCGGCAGCGTGATTTTGATGTCGCACCTGGGCCGCCCGAAAGGCAGAGAAGAAAAATATTCACTGAAGCATATTGTGGATACAACTTCTGAAATTCTGGGCGTGAAAGTAAAGTTTGTGGAAGACAGCATTGGCAGCGAAGTGGAGGAGGCAGCGAAAAACCTGCAGCCGGGTGAAGTGCTGATGCTGGAGAACCTCCGTTTCTACAAAGAAGAAGAGGCCGGCGATAAGGATTTTGCTAAAAAACTGGCAAGCCTGGGCGATGTTTACGTAAACGATGCCTTCGGTACAGCGCACAGGGCACATGCCTCAACAACAATTATTGCAGATTATTTCCCTGAAGATAAAGTGTTTGGCGAGCTTCTTGCTAAAGAAATCGACAGCCTTGACAAAGTGCTTAAAAACAGCGAGAAACCGGTGACTGCCGTTTTGGGGGGCAGCAAGGTTTCATCTAAAATTACTGTAATCGAGAATATCCTCGATAAAGTAGACCACCTGATTATCGGCGGGGGCATGACCTTCACTTTCATCAAAGCACAAGGCGGCAAGATTGGCGACAGCATCTGCGAAGATGACAAGCAGGAACTTGCACTTGAAATACTTGAGAAAGCTAAGGCTAAAAACGTGCAGGTGCATTTGCCTGTTGATGTTGTAGCGGCAGACGCATTCAAAAACGATGCTAAGACCCAGGTTGTAGATGTTGACAAAATTCCTGACGGATGGCAGGGGCTTGACGCAGGCCCTAAATCACTGGAAAACTTTAAAGAAGTGATCCTGAAGTCAAAAACTATACTTTGGAATGGCCCGCTGGGCGTATTCGAGATGGAAAACTTTGCCAAAGGCACAATAGAGCTGGGCAATTTTATAGCTGAAGCTACAGAAAAAGGCGCATTCTCATTGGTGGGCGGCGGCGACTCGGTAGCGGCGGTGAAGCAATTTGGCCTTGAGCCGAAGATGAGCTATGTGTCTACCGGCGGCGGCGCAATGCTCGAGATGCTTGAAGGCAAAACACTGCCGGGCATAGCAGCCATACAAAACGCTTAGGTGTTAAAGTTGGCAATATTAATCACTAATTAAAGTTATAACACATTGTTACTTTGTAATACATTGTAATTTAACTGTTTAAAAAGTAAATTATGACGAAAAAAAGAACACTGTCCTTTGTATTTTCATTGCTGTCCCTGGCAGTATTTGCACAGGAAAGCGCACTGGTTGAAACCCAACCGGCCCCAATTGTAAAATTATCGTTCTTAGATTCAATAAAAACTACATTCATCCGCAACAGCGAGCTTGCCTGTGTTGACAGCCTCTGGATGAAAGAGCTTGCCAATGCCGACCTTTTTGAGGCAATGCAGGATGATATTAAAAATATAAACCCTGATGTTGAGGTATCTTACAACCTTTCTACAGAAGTGTTGAAAGAGCGCCTTGCAAAACTTGATGCTAAGTCGCCGTTCAATATAGAGTACAGCAAAGGCCTTGAGAACATCATAAAATCATACCTTAAAAACAGGCCAAGAAGCTATGAAAGGCTTATGGCGATTTCGGAATATTACTTCCCGATGTTTGAAGAGCATCTTGCCAAATACAATATTCCCCTAGAACTAAAATACCTTGCTATTGTAGAATCGGCTCTTAACCCAAGGGCAAAATCACATGTGGGCGCTACAGGCCTTTGGCAGTTTATGTATGCAACCGGCAAGCAATACAGCCTTAACGTAAACTCGTATGTTGACGAGCGCAGCGACCCTATCAAAGCTACTGAAGCGGCCTGCCAGTACCTTAGCAGCCTTTACAACATTTTTGGCGACTGGGACCTGGTTCTTGCATCATACAACGCCGGGCCGGGCAACGTTACCAAAGCCATACGCCGAAGCAACGGTTACAAGAATTACTGGAATATCAGGAAAAACCTTCCGCAGGAAACACAGGGCTATGTGCCGGCTTTCCTTGCAACGATGTACATATACGAATACAGGAAAGAGCACGGCATAACGCCTAAAAAAGCACCGCTTACCTATTTTGAGACAGACACAATCATGGTAAAACGCCAAATGTCTTTCAAACAAATAGCGCAGCTTCTTGACATGCCTGTGCAGCAATTGCAGTTCCTAAATCCTATCTACAAACTTGATGTGATTCCGTATGAAGCAGACAAAGCACATTACCTTCGCCTGCCGAAAGATAAGGTTGCACTGTTTACGTCAAATGAGAATGGGGTGTATGCTTACATAGACCATATTGACAGCAAGCGCGAAAGGCCAACCTGGACACGCGACCGCGATACCGTGATACGCCAGGCTAATACAGCTGTGGCCACAAGGACTACGTATAAGAAAAAATCGACAATTCAGTATAAGAGCTATACGGTAAAGCGTGGTGATAACCTGGGAGAGATTTCAAATAAATACGGCGTTTCTGTTGCTGAACTTAAAAAATGGAATAAGATTAAAGGCAATAATATCATGCCGGGCCAAAAGCTGAAAATTCAGAAGGCTGTCCAGGTAAGTGTACCTGAAAGAGAAGCTATAGCAGCTGCGCCGGCTAAAGAGGTTAAAGAAACAACTCCTGCTGCTGTACCGGTCACGGAAACGCATGAAGAAATTGCCGCAAATACAGAAGAGGCTGTAACTGCTGATACTAAAACTGCAGTGGCCGTAAAAGAGCCAAGACAGCGCGCAAAAGATATTAACTATGAGCAGGAGCGTATGTACATTGTGCAAAAAGGCGACTCATTGTTCAGCATTGCCAAAAAACACCCGGGCGTAACGGTTGAGAACCTTAAGAACTGGAACCAGATGAAAGACGAAAGCATACAGCCGGGCATGAAACTTAAAGTAGTTACCTCAAGTACAAACTAATGCCCTTCAGGGAAAAATATAAAAACAGGCTAAGGCAGATACTATTACCCGTATTTGCCTTAGCTTTTTTTGCCTGTTCGCCAGATAAAAAAGAGCTGCAGTCTTCAACAGGCAGCATTAATGAAATCACCATAATCATTAGCGATGTTTTATGGAATGGCGAGGTAGGCGATGCGCTGCGGCGAAAGTTTGCCTCACCTGTTGACGGGCTTACCCAGGAAGAACCGCTGTTTACACTGAGCCAGTACTATGACCGCTCGGCGCCTAAACGCAGCACGGCCAGGAATATTATTGTAGTAGAGCAGGGTGGCGCCCCGGCATATTCTTTTGTAAACAACCGCAACTGTAAGCCCCAAAACCTTTTTACCATTACAGGCAAGACTATTGACGATTTGCTGGAAAAGATTGATATGCACGGAGACGAGATTATCATGAAGGTGCGTGATACTGAGTTTGCCCAGCTCAGGAAAGTTAACAAGGCAGCAGGGCTTAAAAGTGATGCAGAGTTTCGCAAAAACTTCGGCATCGGGCTTGAAATACCGAAAACCTACAGCTTCGCCATAAAAAATGAGTCATTTTTCTGGCTTAAGCGCGATATACCCAGCGGCAATGCCAGCTTACTTGTATATAAAGTTCCGTTTGAAACCATAGAGAAAGACAAGGTGATCATCAGCAATATCATTAAAATGCGCGACAGCATCGGCAACATGTATATACACGGGCAGGAACCCGGCACACACATGGTGACTGAAGAGGCTTATGCGCCATATGTGTTTATGACCAGCCTTAATGACCGCAGGGCTTTTGAATCACGCGGCAATTGGGAAATGGAAAATGACTTTATGAGCGGCCCTTTCCTGAATTATGCCATACGCGATGACAAAAACCAGTGTTACCTCGTGGTTGAAGGTTTCATATACAGCCCTTCTTCACCAAAACGTGACTTGCTTGCAGAACTCGAGTCGATAATCCGCTCTATAAAATTTCTATGACGCCACAATTCAAAATAAAGCGATTTGCCGAACTTTCTGCAGCTGAACTATACAAAGTGCTGCAACTGCGTAGTGAAGTGTTTGTAGTGGAGCAAAATTGCGTTTACCAGGATATTGACGGTAAAGATGCAAAAGCAATTCATGTTTTTGCCGAACAAGATGGTGAAGTCGCTGCGTACTGCCGCCTTTTTGGGCAGGGCGATTATTTTGAAAATGCTTCAATAGGGCGGGTTGTAATAGGGCAAAAGTACCGCGACCGTAAATGGGGCCATGCCATGATGCAGGCTGCCATTACAGCCATTGAAGATATCTGGAAAACACCCGCCATTACCATATCGGCACAGCTGTACCTTAAAAAGTTTTATGAAACCCACGGCTTTGTGCAGGATGGCGAACAATACCTTGAAGACGGCATACCGCACATAAGGATGCACAGGAAGTAAATCAGGAATTATTTTTTTGTGATTACCAGCTCAACCCGGCGGTCATACTCCGGGCCCATTTTAAGGGAGCGTGTGTTGCCGTAACCTTTGGTTGACATGCGCTTGGGGTCAATTCGCTTCAGCCTGAAGAATTTATATACTGATTTTGCCCGGTTGATGGAAAGTTCGCGCTTCTTTGTTTCTTTATCAATAGCCTCCTTTTGGTAAGTTGGTGTGCAGCATATATGCCCCTGTATTTCAAATTCAAGGTTTTTGTATTTCTGCAATTGCTTTACAACACCTTCAAGCACTTTCTTTGATTTTGCCTCAAGCTGGCTGCTGCCACGCTCAAAATAAACATTCTCAAGAAAAATACGGTCGCCCACTTGCAGGTCTTTACGTATCTCGGTATAAAGGCCCGGTATGTTCAATTTTGCCGCAGGCAGTGGGCGAAAGTTTGCTACTACGTCTACCCTGCGGTTTTTAGAGCGTACTTCGCTTACATTATCAATATCATCTTCAATTAATATACGCCCACGCCCCTCAATTGTTACTATAATCTTGTTTTTTATTCCTTTAGCTATGAGCATATCGCGCACAGTATTGGCCCGGTTTGAAGATAACTTGTAGTTATAATCATCCTTACCGCGGTCATCTGTATACCCGAATATCTGAATGCTTTCAATTCGCGTAGTATCAATATTCTTTATGAAGTTATATGCATCAACAGCCTTGGCCTCGTCAAGGTTATACTTTGCTGTTTCAAAATAAACCGAGTGCACAACCTCTTCCTGCGCAAATGCAAAAAATGAAAGCAGAAAGAAAAGGCTACATAATATCTTTCTCATTTGGGGTGTCTTTAGTATCATCAAGGCGGCACAGCGCAATGTCATCAGGCGGGTGTACCACAATCGGGAATTTCTCAACTTTTACGGATGAGCTGTCAAGCCCGAAGGCGCGGCCTTCGGTAAGGCTTACCGATTTTAATACGCTGTAAATATCAAGAATTATCCTTTCATACCACGGCAGGTCATTGTCATAGCTCAGGAATTTTTCTATCAGTACAAACTTAAAGTCGCCGATTACGTTGTTCCGGTTAAGCGATTCATAACGGCTGGTAATGTCAACCTCTCCGCGTTTTACCATATCCTGCACCACTTTCTTAAACATAAGATTGATGCGCGGCGCCACCCGGAAACCGAGGTAGAAATCTACGCGTATAACGTCTTCCTTCATAATTTCGCGCACTTTGTACTGCATCTGGTACGGCTCGTCAACTACATTTACGTGTACAAACCAATAGATATCGGCACGTTTTGGCCTTTTCTGAAGGATTGAGTATATGATTTTTGACTCAATCTCATCACCCAGCTGCGCATTGGTCATATAAACCAGGTGTGTGGCATATTTAGGGATTGAAAGGTCATTGCTAAGCTCTGAAAGTACCGTTTTATAGTTGTCGATCTTGGTGAATTCAGTATACTCCGTACGGATTTTCTTAGCCATAAACCATACGGTCATTATAGTTGCAAGTAAGCCCGCAATGATTAGAGAAACATAACCGCCGTGGGAAAATTTGCTGACATTGGCAATAAGGAATGAAAATTCTATTGTAAAATAAACCAGGATGATGCCGATGATGAGGAAACGATTGTACCGTTTCATGATCATGTAATATCCTAATAAAGATGTTGTCATTATCATGCACAGTACTATGGCAAGACCGTAAGCAGCTTCCATATTACCTGACTCCCTGAAATGAAGTACAATGAAAACACACCCTAAGAACAACAACCAGTTAATTGAAGGGATATAAATCTGTCCTTTTAGTTCGGTAGGGAATTTCACTGCAACCTTTGGCCAGAAGTTAAGGCGCATAGCCTCACTTATTAATGTAAATGAACCGCTTATGAGAGCCTGTGATGCAATAACCGCTGCAGATGTAGCAACTGCTATACCAAACGGCAGGAACCAGTCAGGCATTAACAGGTAAAAAGGGTTGCCCGGCATATCGGGGTTGCCGCTAAGTTCTGTAAGTGTCTTGCCGGAATGTTCAATAAGATACACACCCTGCCCGAAATAGTTAAGTACAAGCATTGCTTTAACAAAGCCCCAGCTTACACGGATGTTGCTGCGCCCGCAGTGGCCCATATCACTATATAGCGCTTCGGCACCGGTAGTACACAGGAACACAAAGCCCAGCACGTAAAAACCTTCGTGATGTATGCTTAGCAAGTGAATGGCATAGTAAGGATTGAAAGCCTTAAGTACTGAAAGATTGCCTGCCAGCGGGATAAGCCCAAGTATACCAAGCATACCAAACCATATAAGCATCATTGGCCCGAAGAACTTACCTACAAGCGAAGACCCAAAGCGCTGTATAACAAATAGTGCAAAAAGTATCCCAATGACTATAGGTACAGTATCTATTTCAGGATTATAAATCTTTAAACCCTCTATAGCTGAAGAAACCGAAATCGGCGGGGTGATTATACCATCTGCAAGCAATGCACTTCCGCCAATAATTGCTGGCACAATCAAACCCTTGCGCTTAAGTCTTTTTACAAGAGTATATAGTGAAAAAATGCCGCCTTCACCTTTATTATCAGCCTGTAATGTAAGAAACACATATTTTATGGTTGTTTGGAGCGTAAGGGTCCAGAAAATACAAGATAACGCACCTAAAACTATATCTTCTTCAATGGGCTGCTCACCCATTATGGCTTTCATTACATAAAGTGGTGATGTACCGATATCGCCATAAATGATACCTAAAGTAACCAGCAAGCCGCCAAGGGTTACTTTATTTAAATTTTTGTGATTGCCCACGATGGTAATAAATTAAACAACAAAGGTATATGTTTTTATAAATAGCCTGTATCGTGCCGTTAAAATATTTAACGCAGAAAAGCGCCGGCTTATCACAAAAGGCTGAAGGATGTTTAAAAGAAGTCCCGGCATTGCCGGGACTTTAATTATTTTGAAGATAAAAGTTTATTGTACTCTGTGGGATTATTAAGCAGCGCAACCGATTTTGAAATTTCGGGGTTGGTCTTCGTATAATACTTATAAAGCCCTTCTTTATACTGGTAGCGTTTTATAAGCTCATCGGTAATCAGCTGTTTTATTTCCTGCTTGTGTGTATTCAGTTCCTTTTCTTCGCTCTTTTGCAGCGCAGTGAGCAGCTGTTGGTATTCGGCGGCAATGCTGGCATCAACCTTCTCTTTTTGGCAACTTCAAGCGTCGCTTTCAGCGATCGTTCGGTTTCCGTATCAAATTCAAACTTTTCTTTCTTCAGGAATTGCTTGAAGGCTTCAAAGTCAGCATCGCTAAACTGCGGTATGTTATTGCCCAGGTTGGGGTTTTTGTAATAATAGCTTGTAGCATAGTTAAAGATGCCGTCATTTCGCACCAAAGCATCAGATATTGCGCTTTGTTTAGATTCAGCCAGCTCAACATCTGGCAAGATACCCCCCGCCGTCATAAACCGTACGGCCTTTGCGGGTTTTAAAAGCGTTATAGTTCTTTTTGTCGATACGTATTGCCTTCCCGTCAGCATCTTTATGGGTATAGTCAAGTGCCTGTATTCCCCTGCCCGAAGGTGTGTAATAGCGCGATATGGTTACTTTTACCTGCGTGCCATAGGTAAGGTCAAGCGGGCGCTGCACCAGGCCTTTGCCAAAGCTGCGGGTGCCCACAATCACTGCACGGTCAAGGTCCTGCAAGGCGCCTGCCACGATTTCTGAAGCTGATGCACTTTTGCCGTCAACCAGCACCACGAGCGGAATTTCCGTATCTACCGGCGCTTTCATGGTTTTATATACATTGTTGTATTTGTCATTCTTAGACTTTGTAGTCACAATAATTTCATTCTGCGGAACAAAAAGGTTGCACAGGTTCACTGCCTCATTCAGTAGTCCGCCGGGGTTGCCGCGCAAGTCAAGAATTATTTTTTTAGCGCCCTGGCCTTTAAGATCGAGCAGTGCATCTTTAGTTTCTGATGATGCCTTGGCATTAAACTGCGAGAGTACAATATATCCGGCATCAGCGCCAACCATTGAATAATAAGGCACTGCCTTTACATCAACTTCGCTCAGCGTAATTTCTGTACTGTAGGTCTTTCCCTGGCGGAGATATTTTACAGGGATTTTAGTGTTACGCGAACCCTTCAGGAGTTCGCTGGCATCTTCTTTAAAAGTCGACAGGTCAACATCGCCAATCTGGATGATTTCATCACCTGCCTTGAGCCCGGCTTTATCTGCCGGGTAGTCTTTATATGGCTCGCGGATGATTACCTTACCACCCTTACGCGTTACAATGGCACCAATGCCCGTATACTCGCCTGTGTTGTTTATTTTAAACTTGGCAACATCAGCTTCGTTAAAGTAAACCGTATAGGGGTCAAGGTCGGCAAGCATATTTTTTATGGCTTTATCCATAAGCTCGCCGGGGTTGGTCTCATCCACATAGTTTGCGTTCACGGTCTTGAACAGTGTGGTGAATATCTCTATCTGTTTTGCAACTTCAAAAAAGTCGTTCTTGAACCCCACAGCTACAAAGAAAATCCCTGCGGCTGCTATCGGTAGTATAATTTTCTTCTTCATCGTCATCTTTGTATCTTTTTTCTGAATTTTTTACGAAATAGTATAAACGCTATCACGAAAATAAGTATTAATGGCCAGATGTACAGCACTCCAAGGAATAAACTTGACAGTAAATTGAAGCCTGACTTCAGCGCGTTGCCTATTTTATCACCGTAAGATACAGTTGTGCTTGCGCCGGCTTCCGTCCTTTTAAAGAACTCAATGTTAATAGTGCTTAGCGCTACCCGGTTCTGCATGTAGCGCAGCTGCCCTTCTTTTGCCTCAATTTCTTCCCGGATAGACGAGAGTTCCCGCTCAATTTCCAGTATTTCAGATACCTTCTTTGCCTTGCTTATCAGTTCAAGGTAGCGTGCTTCCAATACTTTCTTTGCTTTAATGCGAGCTTCGGTGTCAACATACTGCTCGGTAACATCCTGAGAAGATATTTCCTTCCGCTCAAAATAAGCTACTCCTTTGCTTATATCATTAATAAATGCATCAAACTTTTGTGCAGGTATGCGTACGGTAAGTGTGCGGTTTATAGAGTAATCATCTTTGCCTTCTGTATCGTGCTGCAACTGCGCGCCGTATTTTTTTACTGCATCCTGTATTGTTTTAGTCGTGGCATCCATATCGCCTGTTTCAAAACGCAGGTCGGCATTGCGGATAATCTTCTGCGAAGGATAAGCGGCGGCAATTGCGTTACCTGGCTGCACATTTTTATCAGCATCAGGAGCCATGAAGGCTTTAGCCTCGGGTACAGCTTCCGTAACTGTTGCATCGGCAGCGTCAAATTCTTCACTTTTCACACCTTCTTTACAGGAGGCCAGGCCGGCAAGCAGCACAAGTGTTGCTATCGTGTTTTTCATTGGTTATATGGCTTTTACAGCATAACGGAAATGTGGCTTCGCTTAGTATTAAGCATTTTCACGCATGGCAAACTTTTCAAAAAGCTGAATGGTTTTGGCATTTATTTCTTCAAAACTCAGCCGGTCTTTTGTCTGGTAAAAAAACATAAAAGCATAAGGCTTGTCAATGCTGTTTTTAAGGATATGCTGGTTAAGCCGGTAAGTTTCGCGCAGTACGCGTTTAAAGTAGTTACGGTCGTGCGCTTTTTTGAAATATTTTTTTGATACAGATACGCCCATTTGCAACGCTACACCGGCATTATTTTCTGCCGGGGCGTAAACAAGACGCAATGGGTACTTAGTAACCGATTTACTTGAGTGAAAAAGTTCGCTTATGGTTGCCCTGCTTTTGAGCTTTTCATTTTTTGGGTATGTTTTACGCGAATTTTCCATGTCATGGCAAAGATAGAGACTATTTACACTATCATTTTAAAGTTAAAACTTACAAAATATAAAAATAATTTTATTTAATCAGATTATTTTCTTACTATTGTAAAAAATTACAACTATGGTATCAACACGTTTAGGCGAATACATAGAAGCCAAGGGCATAAGCTATTATGCATTTGAAAACAGCCTCGGGGCCAGCCGGGGCAGTATATCTAAAGCGGTGAAAGACGGCAAAAGCATCGGCTCAAACATGCTGGAGAAGATTATGAACCTGTATCAGGACATTAATCCGTCATGGCTGCTTACCGGTGACGGAGAGATGTTTAAGGAAGGGCATGAAGCAATAAGGACCTTCAAGCTTAAAACGGATACTACGGTAGAATCACAAAAAATTCCTTTATATGACCTTGAAGCTGTAGCAGGCCTTGTACCTATTTTCAGCAATGCCAACCAGCAGCCGGTTGATCATATATCAATACCGCACCTGCCTAAATGCGATGGTGCAGTTTATGTAACGGGTGACAGTATGTACCCGATATTGAAGAGTGGTGACATTGTCCTATACAAAGAAGTAAATGATATTGCCACGCAAATATTCTGGGGTGAAATGTACCTGCTAAGCGTTGATATGGGTGGTGATGAATACGTAACTGTAAAATATGTGCACCGCAGCGATGAAAACGGCAGTATAAAGCTGGTAAGCGAAAATAAACGCCACCAGGATAAAGATGTGCCGATGGATTCTGTACGGGCTATGGCATTGGTAAAAGCCAGTGTACGCATGAATGCCATGATATAATCGGCGCTTTTCTACAAAAACTCCACAAATTCTACAACTATATAAAATCCTTTACGAACTTCGGTACGCAAAGGATTTTCTTTTTAATTATCTAATATTCAGCGGATTGTATATATAGCTATTGTTGTGTACTACATAATGTATTTGGCTGGCACTGTACTTGCCTTTATCATTACAAGTACATAATCTAAACATACAATACAATGAAAAATTTAATTTTAGGCGCTATAATGCTTACCGGTGCTGTAGCATTTGCACAGGAGCCCGCTAAGCAAACCCAACAAACGCAATCTTCAACAACTACTACAACCACAACTCCGGCCAACCAATCTCAACCGGCACAGCAACCGCAAAAGCTGATGCCAGAACTGCACAGCCGTCTACAACTGAGCGCAGGACTGAAGCAGTAAGGGAAGAAAAGAATGTCACTACTGAGAAAAAGGCTGACCCAGCTAAGAAATCATAACTCTTAGCGCCATTATATATACTCAGGTTTTTATTCTATTTTACCTGAAAACCTCCGGGAGCGACAGTCCGGAGGTTTTTTTGTAGGTCATAATCATTCCCTTTAGCTCCCATAAACCATTTGCGTTGGGTTTCAAGTTAATTGAATTCCGCTCCAAATGGAATATGGTAGCTTAACTAGTTTGCCCCGGGGATATAAGCGTTGTCTTTTACATTCACATCAGCCATAAGCTCGCTTGGGTCAATCACAAATACTCTTATATCACCTTTACGTTTGTTAATAGTAAATTGATAGGTTGTATGCCCCCAATCCCATGCGTTTAGTACTGTGCGGTTAAGTTTCGGGTATGGGTTATCTTTTATAAAACGCATCATCTCCAGCGGAATATAGAAGCTCTCCTGAGAGCCATCAGCATAGGCAACTATAATATCTATTGGCATTGGCATGCGGCCCTTGCGCTCCAGCGTCACCTTGGTTTTATCGCCGTCTTCCGCAATTTCTTTAATGGCGTAGTCTATCGTATTTGTGGTTTGTGCCCAGTCGGTAAGGTACCAGTCCAGGTGAGCGCCGCTCACTTTTTCAGCCGTCCGCTTTATATCATTCGGTGTAGGGTGAGTAAATTTATAGTCGGCATAATAGCGTTTTATCGTTTCTGCCAGCTTATCCTGCCCTATAAGGTAACCCAGTTGCGCAAGGAAAATTTCGCCTTTGCTGTAAGCTGCAATGCTGTACAGCACGTTTTGGTCATACCTGTCGGCATGTGTAGTCATAGGGTGCTCTTTTCCGGTACCAACCAGATACCTGTAGTTTGCGTAGGCATTTACAAAAGGGTTAGCCTGTTCTTCCTGTTTGTCGGTTTTAGGCATCAGTGCTTCAATGGCAAGATCTTCAGCAAAAGATGTAAATCCTTCATCCATCCATGGGTGCTTGCTCTCGTTGCTGGCCAGTATGTGCTGGAACCAGCTGTGAGCAAACTCGTGAGCAGTAACGCTTACCAATCCTTCATAGCTGCGCCCGGTAACCAACGTACACATGGCATATTCCATACCGCCGTCTCCACCCTGTATCACAGAGTACTGCTTGTAAGGGTAAAGCCCGATTGTCTTGTTGTAAAATGACAGCAATTCCGCTGTTTTCGGCTGAAGTTTCTTCCAGGCATCGTTGCTTTCAGGTATATCTTTATAGAAGAAATGCAGCTCTACGCCGTTTTCGCCCATGATTTTATCGTGGATGTATTTGTTATCTGCTGCCCAGGCAAAATCATGCACCATTGGTGCTGTAAAATGCCAGGTAAGCGTTTTGGTTTTCTTTGGATATTTAACCTGAACGCCTGTATCTTCATAGCCTTTCCCAATCTCATTCTTGTTTTGTAGATAGCCTGTGCCGCCAATGGTGTAATCTTTATCAATAGTAATTTTCACATCAAAATTACCCCACACCCCGTGAAATTCGCGGGCGATGTATTGGTTGGCATGCCATCCTTCAAAGTCATATTCAGCCATTTTAGGGTACCACTGCGTCATTGACAGGGCTATACCTTCACTTGAGTTTCTTCCGCTGCGGCGTATTTGTAGCGGCACCTGGCCTTCAAAATCAAGGGTAAAGGTTGTAGACTGCCCCGGGAGTATTGCTTTAGGAAGGTCAACCTCAAGAATTGTCCCCGAAACCCTGTTTTTCGCATCGGCCCCATCCTGCTTCAGGTTTTTTATGTTTAGGTAGCCAATTTCGTTAGGCTTTAGCGTACTGATGCGGCTTTCTTTTGTGGTAGTGTTACCTGTCTTAAAAGTTTTTACCATTCGCTTGTCAGGGTCGGCTATAGCCTGCAGGCGGGCATCCATCTCACTGCCGGGCTGGAAAGCATTATTATACAAATGGTAAAACACCCGGCGCAGCGTATCAGGTGAGTTGTTGGTATATACCAATTCCTGCTTGCCTGTGTAGCGATATGTTTTCACGTCCATGTTCACATCCATCTTGTAGTCAACATGTTGCTGCCAGTAGCCCGGATTAGGGTTTTTCTGCGCAAACGCTGAGGTACCTGCCAGCAGCGCTGCAAAAAATAATTTCTTCATGCGGTAAAAATAAAATGGAAGGAGATTAATCCTTCCATCAGTTTAAAATATATTTCTTTTATTTTCGTGACATCTGGTCTGCCAGGATAATGGCATTGTAAGCATTTACAATTTTGCCCGTGCGTGAAAGTTCACTGAAAGGCTTGGTTGTTTCCTCACCACCTGCGTTTACAGGCAGGTCAATGGCAATGCCGCTTTGCATGATGATTTGCTTCACCTGCGATGCCTTAAGTTTAGGATAGTAGGCACGGATAAGCGCTGCAACACCTGCCGCATTTGGCGATGCCATTGATGTTCCCTGAAGGAATTCATACTTATTGTTTGGCGTTGTAGCATAAATGCGTACACCCGGGCTGAATACGTCAACATCTGTCTTACCGTAGTTCGAGAAATCTGCGATAAAGTTGCCGTCAAGGCTGTAGTTTATAGCCCCAACCGAAAGGAAGCTGTCGCTGATTTCAGGCCCGCCGTTCATGTTATCGTTAGGGAAACGCTCTACACCGCCCGGCTGGTTAAGGTCTGTACCCTCATTACCTGCCGCACAAACTATTAGTACGTCTTTAGAAGCGGCGTATTTTATGGCGTCATAAACCCATTCACTGTGAGCTGAATAGTACTTGCCAAAACTGCCATTGATTACTTTAGCGCCATTATCTACAGCGTAGCGTATTGCCAGGGCCACGTCTTTGTCATATTCATCGCCATCCGGCACTGCACGCACAGCCATTATTGATACCACAGGAGTTGCAACACCATCACCACCAATGCCGTTATTCCTGCCTTGCGCAATGATGCCGGCAACGTGAGTGCCGTGCTTGGCGCCATCTTTTACAGGGCCAATAACGTTGTTGTTGCCGTAATTCCTGTCGTTGAAATCGTCCGGGTTATCGCCAACAATCTTACGGCCGTCAAACTGAAGGTTAAGGTTGTAGTTTATCTGCCCGTCATAGTGGTCTTTAGCGCCTTTTATTTCTTCATCAAATTCTTCTTTCGAGATTTGGCTGAGTATCTGTATAAGCCTGCCTTTTACAGCATTCATGGTAGGATCTGAAGTATTAAATTTCTTCAGGTCATCGGCGGTATAATTGTCTTTTTTAAGTTCCTGGCGGATGGCTTTATCAGCATTGATGATAAAATCTATCTGCTGTTTGCCTGCCAGTGCTTCCTGGTATTCTTTATCATATTCGGCTTTGGCTTTTTTATAGCGCTCGCTGCCATCATCGCCTTTTTTCAGTATGCGGACGAACTCCATATTTTCATGCTCGGCATTACCCAAAAAGTTCCAGCCGTGGATGTCATCAACATAGCCGTTTTTATCATCGTCAATGCCATTTCCTGCAATTTCTTTTTCATTAACCCATATAACAGGTTTAAGGTCAGGGTGTTCAATGTCTATACCTGAGTCAACCACGCCTACCACAACTTTAGTGAACTTCCTGTCTTTCAGCAGTTCATAAGCACGGTCAACGCTCATTCCGGGAATCGTGTCACGAAGCAGGTCAAGATGGCTCCAGCGCTGTTCCTGGTTAGTTGTAAGCGCTGCTTTTTTAGCGGTAATTGTTGCCGGCGCGGCCAGCGGAGTTGCTTTTATGGCTTTTGTGCTGCTGCATCCGGTAAGGGCTAAGGCAAGCGCAGCGCACAAGTAAAGTGATTTAAATTTCATATTGAAAAAATTACTGTTGGAATAATTGGACTAAGGTATTTCGATTTGTTACAGCAAGGTAAGGTATTTAACATTTCATTAAGAAATCTTCAGCAGTGAAAATTTCCTGCAGGCGAACGCCTTTTTCTGTTTGCTCAACGGTTATGATTTCATTGTGGGCATCGTGCTCCAAGAAAAGGCAAAAATTGTTTTCGGCAGCCATGTTTAAAAACTTCGCTTTTTCATCGAGGGTGAGCAGAGGGCGCGTATCATAACCCATAACATACGGTAGCGGGAGGTGCCCGGCAGTCGGCAGGAGGTCAGCCATGAAGGCAATGGTTTTGCCGTTGAAGTTTATGAGCGGAATCATCTGCTTTTCAGTATGGCCATCAGCGAAAAATATTCCAAAACCCAGCTCACTTTTCTCAAGAAGGTCACCATCAGGCCTTTCAATAAATTTTAGCCTGCCGCTTTCCTGTATCGGCAAAATATTTTCAGGGAGGAAAGACGCCTTTTCGCGTGCATTCGGTTTAGTGGCCCACTCCCAATGATTTTCATTCGTCCAGTAGTTTGCATTTTTAAAAGCAACTTCATAGCCTGTGTGCTCTTTGTTCCAGACAACGCTGCCGCCGCAATGGTCAAAGTGCAGGTGGGTCATAAAAACATCGGTAACATCATCGCGGTGGAAACCGTACTTCGCTAAAGATTTATCGGTATCGTGATTTCCCCACAAAGCATAATAGCTGAAAAATTTATCGCTCTGCTTGTTGCCCATGCCTGTATCAATCAATATCAGGCGGTTGCCATCTTCAACTAAGAGGCATCGTGCAGCAAGGTCAATCTGGTTATTCGCATCGGCGGGGTTGGTTTTTGTCCACAGGCTTTTCGGCACCACGCCAAACATTGCGCCGCCGTCAAGCTTAAAGTTTCCGGTTTCAATCGGGTATAATTTCATAATCAGGAATTAAACCGCCAAATTACCATTTTTAGTGTGAAACAGGGCATAAAAATTGCTGATATAACAACTGGCATAAAACCGTGTACAGCTATTACATTATTTAAAAATGTGGTATCTTTGCACACAATTTTACTAATAATAAGCAATTTAGTCATGATAAAAGTTTCTGATACAGCAAAAAAGAGGGCTGTCATGCTGATGGAAGATGACGGCTTTGATGCGGCTAATGATTATATAAGGGTAGGCGTAAAGAGCGGCGGATGCTCTGGCCTTTCATATGAACTTAAGTTTGATAACGCCTTAGGCGAGAATGATAAGGTGTTTGAAGACAACGGAATAAAGATAGCCGTAGATAAAAAAAGCATGCTTTACCTGGCGGGCACCGTACTGGAATATAGCGGCGGCCTTAATGGTAAAGGTTTCGTTTTCAATAACCCTAATGCGCAGAGAACCTGCGGGTGCGGGGAGAGTTTTTCGCTGTAAGCGAGTTGTAAAGTTAAAAGTTATAATGTTTGAAAGTTCTGGATGGCGAAACTCAATTCCTTTGAAGAGATTATTGCCTGGCAAAAAACAAGGTAATTAAATGCAGAAATTTACAGGATTACAAACAGAAACGAAATCTTTACGAAGGATTATGGATTGAGGGATCAAATGCGGAGAGCTAGCATCTCTATTTCCTCAAATATTGCAGAAGGTTTTGAGAGGGAGACAACGAAAGAGTTTGTAAGATTTCTTTACATTGCGAAAGCATCAGCAGGAGAATTCAGGTCGCAATTGTATTTAGCGTCAGATTTAGGATATATTTCTAGTGGACGGATTCCAAAACCTGAATGCCAATATAAATGATATATCAAAATTGTTGAGTGGCTTTATAAAGTACCTGATCGGAACTTTATAACATTTAAACTTTCAACATTTAAACTTAATATGAGTAAGTACACCGAAGAAGAATTAAAGATTGAACTCGAGACCAAAGAGTACGAGTACGGTTTTTATACAAATATAGAATCTGAAACGTTCCCTGTGGGGCTGAACGAGGACATCGTGCGGGCGCTTTCGAAAAAGAAGGAAGAGCCTGAATGGATGACCGAGTGGCGCCTTGAGGCGTTTCGTTCATGGCAGGAAATGACCGAGCCGGAATGGGCGAATGTACATTATGAGAAGCCGGATTTCCAGGCAATATCATACTACTCTGCCCCAAAGGCGGTTGACCCGAACAAAACGCTTGACGATGTAGACCCTGAGCTTTTGGCGATGTACAAAAAGCTGGGCATATCTGTAGACGAGCAAAAAGCCATGAACAATGTGGCGATTGATATTGTGGTTGACTCCGTTTCTGTGGCAACTACGTTTAAAAAGACACTGGCTGAAAAGGGCATCATATTCTGCTCTATCTCTGAAGCAATAAAGGAACATCCAGACCTGGTGCGCAAATACATTGGCACCGTTGTTCCGCAGAAGGATAATTTTTATGCAGCGCTTAACTCAGCTGTTTTTAGTGACGGTTCGTTCTGCTACATCCCAAAAGGTGTGCGCTGCCCAATGGAATTGTCAACGTATTTCCGTATCAACCAGGCAGGTACGGGCCAGTTTGAGCGTACGCTTGTAGTGGCCGATGAAGGCAGCTATGTAAGCTACCTTGAGGGCTGTACTGCACCAAGCCGTGACGAGAACCAGCTGCACGCCGCAGTGGTAGAGCTTATAGCCATGGACGATGCCGAGATAAAATATAGCACTGTTCAAAACTGGTTTCCCGGCAATAAAGAAGGCAAGGGTGGTGTGTACAACTTTGTAACCAAGCGCGGACTTTGCGAGAAAAACGCGAAGATAAGCTGGACGCAGGTAGAAACAGGTAGCGCCGTGACATGGAAATACCCAAGTTGCGTGCTTAAGGGCGATAACTCGGTTGGGGAGTTTTACTCTATTGCCGTGACCAATAACTACCAGCAGGCCGATACTGGTACTAAGATGATTCACCTTGGCAAAAACACCAAGAGCACCATCATATCAAAAGGTATATCAGCAGGTAAGTCGCAGAACAGCTACCGCGGGCTTGTCCAGATTGGTTCTCGTGCAGAAAATGCCAGGAACTTCTCCCAGTGCGATTCACTGCTAATGGGCAATAATTGCGGTGCGCATACCTTTCCGTATATCGAATCAAAGAACACAACAGCCAAGATAGAGCACGAGGCCACAACCAGCAAGATTGGTGAAGACCAGGTGTTTTACTGTAACCAGCGCGGCATACCGACAGAAAAGGCGATTGCGTTGATAGTAAACGGCTTCAGTAAAGATGTACTGAACAAGCTCCCGATGGAGTTTGCGGTTGAGGCTCAAAAATTATTAGAAATTAGCCTTGAAGGCTCTGTGGGTTAATCCAGATAAATAAATTTCCAAATTAATGTTAAGCATAAAGAATTTACACGCTCGTGTTGAGGATAAAGATATTCTGAAAGGTATAAACCTTGAAGTTAAAGCCGGAGAGGTACACGCCATAATGGGCCCGAACGGCTCAGGAAAATCAACACTTTCGTCGGTAATTGCCGGCAAGGAAGATTATGAAGTAACCGAAGGCGAGATATTGCTGGAAGGCGAAGATATTGGCGAACTGGCACCGGAGGAAAGGGCGCACAAAGGTGTGTTCCTGTCGTTCCAGTACCCTGTGGAAATCCCGGGTGTATCGGTTACCAACTTCATGAAAACTGCTATCAATGAGAGCCGCAAGGCGAAAGGCCAGGAAGAGATGCCGGCTAATGAAATGCTGAAGCTTATCCGCGAAAAAAGTGAAATGCTTGAGATTGACCGCAAGTTCCTTTCACGCTCGCTGAACGAAGGTTTTTCGGGCGGTGAGAAGAAGCGTAACGAAATCTTCCAGATGGCAATGCTTGAGCCCAAGCTGGCGATATTGGACGAGACTGATTCAGGCCTTGACATTGATGCGCTGCGTATTGTGGCTAATGGCGTAAATAAGCTGCGCAGCGAAGACAACGCTGTAGTTGTAATTACGCACTACCAAAGGCTTCTTGACTATATCGTGCCGGACTTTGTTCACGTACTGTACAATGGCAAAATCGTAAAATCAGGCGGTAAAGAACTTGCCTACGAATTGGAGGAGAAAGGTTACGACTGGATTAAGGCTGAAAACTAATTATTAGTTAGAAAGTTGAAAGTTATAATGTTAGAAAGTTAGCTTCCGGTTCGCGTCACGAAACTTTCAAACATTGAACATTACAACTTCAAACACATTACAATGGATTTGAAAGAGAAACTTTTATCGTCGTTCATGGCGTTTGAAGAGCGTGTTGACGTTACTTCGGACCTGCATGAAATAAGGACAGAAGCCATAAAGACATTTGAAGCGAAGGGATTCCCTACAAAAAGGGATGAGGCTTGGAAATATACATCGCTCAACAGTGTGCTGAAAAATGATTTCAGTGTATTTCCAAAAGAAGAGAATGCGGTTGACTATTCTGCCGTGAAGAAATACTTCCTGCACGAGATTGACACTTACAAAGTGGTATTCATTGATGGCGTCTTCAGCTCATTCCTGTCATCAACCACACATGACGGGCTTGATGTTTGCCTTATGTCTTCAGCGCTTACAAAGCCAAAATACAAGGAGGTCATTGATAAGTACTTCAACAAAATTGCCAATACCGAAGACAGCCTTACGTCATTAAATACTGCTTTTGCAGCGGAAGGTGCGTACATCAACATCCCGAAAAATAAAGTTGCCGATAAGCCTATCGAGATAATGTACCTTTCAACAGGCAACGAGGCAGCGCTTATGGTACAGCCACGCAACCTTATTATAGTTGGCAAGAATGCCCAGGTACAGATAATAGAGCGCCACCAGAGCCTAAACAGCAACCCGGTGCTAACTAATTCAGTTACCGAAATATTTGCCCAGGAGCGCGCCATAGTAGATTATTACAAGATACAAAATGATGTGCTTACAGCCAACCTGGTAGACAATACTTATATAGCCCAGAAACGCGAAAGCAACGCCTCTGTGCACACTTTCTCGTTCGGGGGTAACATTACCCGCAACAACCTGAATTTCTATCACCAGGGCGACCATGTAGAGAGTACGCTGAAGGGTATCACCATCATTAAAGAAAAGCAGTTTGTAGACCACTACACGCTGGTACGTCATGCCGAACCGGACTGCCAGAGCCACCAGAACTATAAGGGCATTTTTAATGACAATGCTACAGGTGTGTTCAATGGTAAGATATATGTAGAAAAGGAGGCTCAGAAAACCGATGCTTTCCAGCAGAATAATAATATACTTTTAAGTGATAAGGCAACTATCAACGCAAAGCCGCAGCTGGAAATTTTTGCTGATGACGTAAAATGTTCACATGGCTGTACCATAGGCCAGCTTGACGAGAATGCGATGTTCTACATGCAGTCACGCGGTATACCGCAAAAGGAAGCAAAGGCCCTGCTTATGTATGCCTTCAGCAATGAGGTCATAGAGAGCATCCGCATACCTGAATTAAAGAACCGCATCACCAAAATTATAGCCCAGAACCTTGGTGTAAATATGGGCTTTGACCTTTAAATATTACTATTTGCATAATATATTGAATCAGCGGCATTTGCCGCTGATTTGTTTTATTTAGAATTAATAAAAATAATTTGCATATATACTATCCGGCATTTACCTTTGCAATTTAGAATTAATCTAAGTTAAAAGCCGCAATGCGCAGATTTACAAACGCACTTTTCTATACATCAATATTATCAGGCTTTACAGCCTTAGCACAGCAGCCGGTTCAGGACAGCATTGGCCCCCAAAAGCTGGATGAAGTAGTAGTTACCGGCCAGTTTGAACCGCAGTCACTTAAAAAAGCCGTACACAATGTTCGTGTCATAACCCGGGAAGACATTCGTCGCCAGGCAGCCAATAACCTTGCAGATGTTCTTAACCAGTATCTTAATATAACTGTTCGCACCAATGGCAGCGACGGGCGTTCACAAGTCTCTATGTTTGGGCTTGATGCGCAATATTTTAAGATTCTTGTAGATAATGTTCCGCTGGTAAGCGATACAGGCCTTGGCAATAATGCTGATCTTACCCAAATAAATCTGGATGATGTAGAGCAGATTGAGATCATTGAAGGATCAATGGGCGTAACACATGGTGCAAACGCGGTGACAGGTGTGTTGAATATCATCACCAAAAAATCGTCAAACCATAAAACAGAAATCACGGCTACCGTACAGGAAGAAACTATAGGTAAAGAATATGCATTGTTTGATGAAGGCCGCCATATACAGGCGCTGAAAGTATCACATAATTTCAGCCCGAACTGGTTTGCCACAGTAGGGGCAAACCGTAATGATTTTGCAGGGTTTTATGATGGCCTGGAGGGTGGTGAATATGCTGTAAACGATGGCAGGCGTGGTTTCCGCTGGCTGCCTAAACAGCAGATAGCCGCAAATGCGCTTATAGGATATCGAAAAGCAGACTATCGTGTTTTCTATAAGTTTGACTTTTATGACGAAAATGTAGATTTCTTTAATCCGGTTGTTATTCCAATTGATAATTACCCATTCCCTGAAACCTATTACTCAAGAGATAAGCGATACAAAACAAACCGTTATGTTCACCATATAAATTCATACGGTACTCTCTTTTCGCAGGTAATTTTTAACATCTCGCTTTCTCATCAAAAACAACAGCGTGATTTAGAAAATTTCAACTACTATATATTAAGTGAAGAAGAAAGAGATAATGTAACTAACACCTACTTATCTAAAGAGACATTATACTCAACAGGTACTTTTACTAATTTCTTTAAAGATAAAAAATATGACCTGCAATTGGGTTATGAAGCTGTAAACGAGCGCGGTTTTGGCTCGGCTGATGCAGGTTTGTTCCTTGACCAGAATGCACAGAAAGCTAATGTGCGCCAGCGCCTTGAGAATTATGATGCTTTCCTGTCTGCAGAATATAACTTTACAGATAAGTTTTCTTTCAGGCCCGGTGTAAGGTATTCATTCCAGTCGAAGTTTGAAGATCAGTACGCGGTTTCAGGCGGCCTCCGCTATTTATTCAGCCACGGTATTGAAGCGCGTGCCTCTGTTGGGCGTTCTTACCGTACACCCAACTTTGATGAGCTGTATACGTATTTTGTTGACAGCAATCACGATGTGCAGGGCAATCCCGACCTTTCTCCTGAGCAAAGTATGTCATACGAGGCAAATGCCCGCAAAACAACTTATTTCGCTTCAGGCGCACAGCTGCAGAACAATCTTTCAGTAACATTCCTTGATGTAGATGACAGGATAAGCCTTGTGCTGACAGAAGTGACACCGCTGCAACGTAACAGGTACATGAATATTGATGCATATAAAATGTGGAACCTGAGTACATCACACCAATTAAATTATAAAAATTTTGATGTAAAGCTTGGCTTTGCATTCATAGGTGTTTCGCAAGTTATAGACCTGGCCGCTTTAAATGCCCGCAGCAGCGATGACTATTATTATAATTTCAACTTAAATACTTCTGTAGGTTACCGCATCCCGAAATGGAATATGCAACTTGCCGTGTATTACAAATATAACGGTCGCTTCCAGCAGCTTGTGTATGCGCCTGATACGAATGGCAACCCTGACTTTGTATTATCAGAAATCGATGCCTTCGGAATGATGGATGCCTCTATCCGCCAGCCATTCTTTGGTAACAGGCTTGATGTAACTATAGGTGCACGTAACCTGCTTGATATTACCAGTGTACAATTTAACCAGCCCGGCGGTAATGGCATACATACTGCAAGTTCAGCCAACCTGCTAATGGGATATGGACGCTCTTACTTTTTAAAACTAACGTATAACCTCAATTTTAATTAATAATCTATAAACATGAAAAAAAGTTTCGTTTTACTTTTTGCTTTTGTTGCGGCAGTTTTTACAAGCTGTGGCGATGATGATTCTAACCAGGCTGCGGGCCCATCAATAGGCGTATCGTTCGCAAACCCTTCAATAAACATTACTGATGCCGCTACACCGGTACAGATCCTTTTCCAGAATGCAGTTCCGCAGGCAGGTACGGTAACGGTATCAACAGAGCTTACAAACGTTGTTTACGGTACAGATTTCTCTACTTCGCCAGCACTAACCAACAATACCATAGTTGTACCTTTTAACGCAGGAGCAACATCAGCTGAATTTACATTTAACAAGCTGCTTGCCAACATACCTACAACAGCTAAAAATGTAAAATTCACTATTGTAAATACATCATTTACTGCAAATTTGACAGGTAACACAACCATTCAGGTAAACCTTAACGACACTGCAGTATCTGGTGGAGCTGAGCAACCTGCAACAGGTGGCGCTACTGCTCCTAACGCTGTATTTGTTGACCTTAGCACAGGTAATGATGTTTCTGCATTAAGAACATCTTGGGAGCTTAGATTTTATGGAGGCTCTGATTTTAGGGTTGGTACAAATAATTCTATAAAAATGTCTGCAAAAGCTCTTGAAACAACAAATATTGATGCTCCTGCCCAGGCTGACGAGTCAATGTTTATAGCTCAGGGTTCAGGATCTCTGTCACAAATTGATGAGCCTCAAGGGCTTGTTGAAGGTTTGCTGATTAATGTTTCTGCTAATGATGCAGATAATAAAGTATATCTTGTAAACCTTGGAAATGGTCCTGCTTCTACAGCTCCGGCTCTAGGTTCAGACGGTTCTGCCGGAGGTGAGCACAGAGGGTGGAAAAAAATCCGAGTATTAAGGAGCGGAAATGATTATAAGCTTCAATATGCTGATATTGATGCAACTACACATCAGGAAGTAATAATTACTAAAAATGCTGCCTACAACTTTACATTCTTTAGCCTTGTAAACAATGCTACTGCGCAGGTTGAACCACAAAAGAATCAGTGGGATCTTGCATTTACACCGTTTGTAAACTCATTCTCTATGGGTGGCCCTGCAGTTCCGTATTATTTCGCTGATTTTATCGTAACAAATACAAAAGGTGGTGCAAGGTCTTACCAGGTAATGACCAGTGCCATTACTTATGAGGCCTTTACACTTGCTGATGTTGACCAGTCTAAATTTACAAATGACCAAAGAAACATCGGCTCTAATTGGAGAGGCACAGCAGGTGGAGTTGGTGGTACTGTAGCACAGTTTACTGTTAGAACAGACCGGTTCTACGTAGTAAAAGATCCTGCAGGAAATATTTATAAAGTAAAGATGACCGGCGGGGTAGCTCAAAATGGTGAGAGAGGCTTCCCAACATTCCAATATACACTACTTCAATAATAAAATATACATAGTAAGTAAGTTTGTTTTTGTTAGGTCCCGGCAGGATGTATTTCCTGCCGGGACTTTTTTATTTGAGAAAGCCCCTGAGACTCTTAGTGCCTAAGCTCCTGAGGTTTCATTGAGGATAACTATCAAAAACCTTACAAGTTGTCTCCAGTAGTTTTCATCAAAGGTTTGCATGCCTTGGTATAATCGAATCCCAATTTCTGGCCAACAAAAAAGCCGTTCCTGAAAAGGAACGGCTTTTGTTGAAATATAACCTGATTATAATGAAGCTACAAGCTCTCTCCATTCTGTAAGTTCAGGTATGCCCGGCTTACGCTTGCCGAAGAACTGAACGATAATTTCGCCCATTTCGTTGAATACCTCAATAGCAGTCACAACACCGTCTTCTGTTGGTTTGCGCACAATCCATGTCTGTGCAATCTTATCCATGTCAAGGTGAAGGTTAAAGTCAGGGTCCATCACATTGAACCAGTTGTTGTGCCACATTGTTTTGCGTACAAGGCCTGTATGAATCTGGATATTGCCACGGTTGCCTACAAAACACATAATCGGCAGTTTTTGTGCTGCAGCGCCTTCAAGCATTTTCACTATAGCGTCTTTCTCAATTTTATGTGCATGCTCTTCGCTTGGCGCCAAACGCAATGCCTGCGTCCTGGTTACGCCAAACTTCCTCAGCATACCGAAGAACTCATGCGTGTCTTTTAAATCGATCCAGGCGGCTTTAAATCCGTCCACATCAATTTCACTATCCGGTTTCTCGTCGATATCCAGCGGAACGGCCACAGTAGTTTCTTCATTACTTTGGTTATCACTCTTAAACTGCTCGACAATTACATCAAAAGCGGCATCATTGCTGTCTCTGGTTGTATATATCTTGTGAATGGCAAGGCCGTCTTTCCCGAAGAACTGAAGGCTTTTCTTGTCGCGGTCTTCACCTTTTTCTACTACTGCATACGCTTTGTCCCAAGCTGAAAGGAAGATACGGAGGTCGATGTCCTCACCTACAAACAATCCTGCATGCGGTGAACTGAAATCAGGGTTAAGATAAACGCCTTTGCGCTCGTGAACACACTCATCATTACGGGTAAGCGCCATTACCTTACTAAGTTTTTCAACCTCGGTAAGTATTGCAGCAAACTCAGGGCGAAGCCTTGTTACGCCTTCTCCTATAGATGTTGCTACCAGTTCAGCCTCGCTTACACCAAGCTTTTCAGCAGCGTTGCGTATTCTCATATGCGGGTTTTCAGCCTTAAGGGCTTCCCATTGTGATTTCAGTGTTTCAGTTGTTGTACTCATATATGCGTGTATTTAAATTCCGAAAATTATTAAAGGGTTCTTGTTTACCGGGTTAGGGCATATGGTGCACGGGAAATTGTACACCCGGCTTATAATTTCTTTAGTAAAAACCTTGTCAGGCACATCATGGCTCACTATTTTGCCTTTCTTCAACAGCATTACCCTGTCGGCAAATTGTGCGGCAAGGTTAAGGTCGTGCAGCACCATAACTGCCGTATTGCCTTTTTCTGTAAAGTTTTTTACGGTGTGCAGTATGCGGTGCTGGTGCAAAACGTCAAGGTTATTAAGCGGCTCATCAAGAAAAATGAGCTTGTTGCTTACATCATTATCCAACTGGCAAAGCACACGGGCAAGGTGTACACGTTGCTTTTCCCCGCCGGAAAGCGAGTTATAGTCCCGGTCTTTCAAGGCAGCAACATCAGTTTCTTCCATGGCTTTTACAGCGGCATCTTTATCAGCTTTGTGCGGTGTGGCATTAAAGTAAGGGTAGCGCCCCATCATCACAACATCTTTCACCGTGAGTGGTATGTCATGGTTATTGTTTTGGGAGAACTTAGCCTTGTTGTGCGCCAGGTCTTTATCGTCCCATTCTTTAAACGTCTTTTTCTTGAAGACAATGGCATCACCGCTCTTATCCATTTCGTTGGCAAGCACACTAAGCAGTGTCGATTTTCCTGCACCGTTCGGGCCCACAATGACAAGCAGCTCGCCCTGGTTTATTTCCACATCAATGCCATGCAGTATGGCAAACTTGCGGTGAGAGTAGGTTATTTGTTTTGCTTCCAGCATAATTCAGTCTACATTGTTTTTCGGCTACGTATCAGGATCGCTATAAAAATGGGCGCGCCCATAAGTGCGGTAAGTATGCCTATAGGCACCTCGCTTGGGGCGGCAATAGTACGGCTTATGGTATCGGCCGTAAGCATAAGCACGCTTCCTAAAACGGCACAAAGCGGTAAAATGATATGGTAATTCGATTTAAAAACCAGGCGGAGGATGTAAGGCACAATAAGGCCCACAAAACTAATAGTGCCGGCAAATGCTACCGTTGCGCCAACCATTAGGGCTGTGAGCACCACAATTTGTTTTTTTATTCTTTCAACAGGTATCCCCAGGTGTGCGGCATCTTTTTCGCCCAGCATCATTGCGTTGAGCGCTTTTCCTTTGTTGATGAGGAAGAAGTACGATATTGAAATTACAATGGCCAGTATTGCATTCTTTGTCCATGTAGCGCCTCCAAGGCTGCCCAGGTTCCAGAAGGTAAGGTCACGCAGCTGCTCTTCCTTTGAGATATAGATGAGGAATCCTGTAATAGCAAATCCCAAAGCCGTTATCGCCACGCCTGTAAGCAGCATAATGATAACGTTGGTGCGCCCACCGCTGGTAGATATGCGGTATACCAAAATCATGGTAATAAGCGCTCCTGCAAAAGCCATTATGCTGAGCATAGAGTAGTGCAGGTATTCGGGGATATAGTCTTTAAACGAACTGCCAAGTACGATTGTTACGGCAGCAAATAATGATGCACCGGATGTTATCCCGATAAGGTCGGGCGTGGCAAGCGGGTTCTTGAACATACCTTGCATACACGTGCCCGAAACCGCCAGTGCACTGCCTATAAGTACAGCCATAACAATACGAGGCAGGCGCAGGCCCATCATTACAAAACGATCGCTTTCACTGATGGAACCGTCATTGGTAATAATGCCCGAAAGTAATTCAAAAACAGAATGCCTCTCAAAAATATACACGCCCATATATAGCGAAACTACCGCCAGCACAGCCAGCAGTAGCACACTAAATGTCATGTATATTGATAATCTATTTTGCATTTTCAGCAAGCAGCTTGTTCAGTTGTGCCGCAGCCTCGCCAGTGCGTGGCCCGAACCCTGAAAGCAAAGCGCCATCCATAGTTATAATTTTTTTGTTCTTGCCTGCGTTAGTCTTGTCAACCCCCGGCAATTTCAATACACCTTGAGGGCCACCCAGGCTTCCAAGCCCAGAGTCAAACATCAGGATAACATCAGGATTGCCTTTTATAAGTGCCTCAGCAGTAAGCGGCTTGAAGTCTTCAAATTCTGTAATAGCATTTTGTCCGCCTGCCACAGATATAATTTTTTCAACAGGAGTGTTTTTACCGGCAACCATCAGTGTGCCTGCGCCACGTGCATATATGAAAAGCACTTTTGGCGCTTTAGCAAGTGGCTGTACCTGCTTCAGGTCTTCATCAATTTTATTGGTAAGGGCGCTATAGTCTTCATGCTTAAGAGCTTTTGCAACATCGGCAATGAGTTTTTTTTGTGCCTTCAGGAGAGAAATCCTGAGTAAATACATGTGCGTCAACCCCTGCAGCCTTGATTTTTTCAAGAAGGTCAGAATTCATATCCTTATCTGTAGCCAATATAAGGGTTGGCTGCAGCGCCATGATAGATTCTATTGAGATACTGCGAACGTGCCCAAGGTCTTTAGCGGAATTTTTCACGCTTTCAGGGTAGGTGCTGGTAACATCACGTGCCACAATCTCGCCTTCATGGCCAAGAGCAGCTACAATTTCGGTAACGGCGCCGCTAAGCGATACGATTTTATTGTTTGTTTTTGCAACAGTGGTTGTGTCTTTTGCAGTTTCAGTTTCAGTAGATTTTTCAGATTTTTTGCATGAAACGCCTGCCATTATAAGGCAAAAGGCAACAATAGCGGTGAGTTTTTTCATTGGTTATGAACGATTGTTGTTTTTACTAAATCTAAATAAGCGCAAACTTACAAACTATTTCCCATCTGAAAAAGCCGTAAACAGAATAATTTCAGGGCTGAATGTTAAAGCCTTTACAGTTCGGATTTTTAGCTAAACATGACTACCTTTGTACTGGCTTTACAGCCTTAATTTTCAGGAAAAGACTATGTTAGATATACAAAAGGTAAGGGCAGATTTCCCGATACTTAACCAAAAGGTAAACGGCAGGCCTCTCGTGTACTTTGATAATGCCGCGACCTCGCAAAAGCCGCAGGTGGTTATTGATGCCATCTCAAAATACTATAGCGAAATAAACAGTAACATTCACCGCGGGGTGCATGCCCTGAGCCAGCTGGCTACCGATGCCTATGAAGCCTCACGGCAAAAGATACAGAAGCACCTGAACGCCAGGTACGCGCACGAAGTATTGTTTACTGCCGGGACAACACACGGGATTAACCTCGTTGCAAATGGTTTTACAAAGTTTGTAAAAGAAGGTGATGAGGTAATGGTATCGGCTATTGAGCACCACAGCAACATTGTGCCTTGGCAGATGCTTTGTGAACGTACCGGTGCAAAACTGGTTGTGATCCCGATGAATGACAACGGTGAGCTAGTGATGGAAGAGTTTAACAAACTGTTAACAGATAAGACCAGGATTGTTGCCGTAAACCATATCAGTAATGCGCTGGGCACTATCAACCCCATAAAGTATATCATAGATAAAGCCCATACTGTAGGCGCTGCCGTGTTGATTGACGGTGCACAGGCTGCCCCGCACCTGCGTCCTGACATGCAGGCGCTGGATTGTGATTTTTATACCTTCTCTGGACACAAAGCATGCGGGCCAACGGGTAGCGGCGTGCTATATGGTAAAGAAGAATGGCTCAACAAGCTGCCACCATACCAGGGCGGTGGTGAAATGATAAAGGATGTGAGTTTTGAGAAAACTACCTATGCCGACCTTCCGCATAAGTTTGAAGCAGGTACACCAAATATTGCGGGCGGAATAGTGCTTGGCATTGCTATTGATTATCTTGATAGCGTAGGATTTGATAATATCATTGCTTACGAACAGGAACTATTGGATTACGGTACCGAGCAACTGCTAAAGATTGAAGGCCTCCGCATTATAGGCACCGCGGAACACAAAACTTCGGTTATATCATTTATGATTGAAGGCCTGCATCCTTATGATGTCGGCGCGATTCTTGATAAGATGGGTATAGCGGTGCGCACGGGCAATCACTGTACACAGCCGATTATGCAGTATTTCGGGATACCCGGAACAATAAGGGCGTCATTCGCTTTTTACAATACAAAAGAAGAGATTGATGCGCTTGTGGCAGGACTTAACAAAGCCAAAATGATGCTCGCTTAAAAAGAGTAACTTTACAAGTATGAAAAAATATCTTGCAATAGTAATAATGATAGTAGCAGGTGCCGGCTGCTCATCATCACAGAATAGCCAAAAGCAGGCCAGTACTGATATTACCGTATTAGAGTACAAAGCCTATACCCGCGGCTCAAATAAAGAAGTTACCATAACGCGTGATAAAGTTGAAGTGAAGGAGCTTAGGCTTGGTAAAAATATAGAAGCAACTTATCCGCTCAGTAAAGATAACTGGGACAAACTCACAGCACTGGCTAAAAAAGTGAACCTTGAAAAGATGGAAACCCTTGAGGCGCCAACCAAAGCACACCAATATGACGGTGCAATGGCGGCACACCTTACTATTACAGCAAGTGATGCAATTTACCGTAGTGTAACATTTGATGACGGCAACCCGCCGGCTGAGATAAAAGCATTGGTTGATGAAATTACCGGAATATCGGGAGTAGGTAAAATACAGGTAAAAGAATAATGACAATTAAAGAAATACAGGACGATATCATCGATGAATTCTCAATGTTTGAGGATTGGGAAGAGCGTTACCAGTACGTTATCGACCTTGGGAAGACACTTCCGTTAGTTGAAGAGCAGTATAAAACCGAAGAGAATATCATAAAAGGCTGCCAAAGCAAAGTGTGGCTGCACGGTGAACAACAGGATGGTAAAGTTGTGTTTACAGCCGATAGCGATGCCATCCTTACCAAAGGCATCATTGCTATATTAATAAGGGTGTTTTCTAATCAAAGCCCGAAAGATATTCTTGATGCTGATACCACCTTTATAGATGAAATAGGTTTAAAGGAACACCTTTCGCCAACCCGAGCTAACGGATTGGTGAGCATGATAAAACAAATAAAAATGTATGCGCTGGCTTTCAGCGCCAAACAATAAACTTATGGAACACGAAATAGACACTGCACAACTTGGCGAGCAAATAGTAAAAGTACTTAAAGGTATTTATGATCCTGAAATCCCGGTAGATATATATGAGCTTGGGCTTATATATGATGTAATGGTAAATACCGATAACGAAGTGAAGATACTCATGACGCTTACATCACCTAACTGCCCGGTAGCGGAGAGCCTTCCGCAGGAAGTGCAGGATAAGATCAATAAAATAGAGGGCGTAAAAGACACTGAGGTAGAGATTACTTTTGACCCGCCATGGAGCCGCGACCTTATGAGCGAAGAGGCTAAGCTGGAGCTTGGAATGCTTTAAGAAGTCATAAAGTTTTAAAGTTGAAAGTTATAAAGTTCTATTTGCTGCTTAAATGGCGCGAAAAAGAATTGTAAAAACAAACCTGAAACATGAAACCTGAAACAAATATAGAAGACGAAATAATAAACCGCGTTGCCAACAGCGCCCTGCAGGTATTTGACCTTGAAGATTATTACCCTGATGGTGAGCGCGTGGTAATTGATATTTCACAATGGCTGTGGGAAGGTTTTGTACTGAGGGAAAAAGAATTCCGCGAGAGCCTTAAAAACCATGACTGGCAGCAATATGAGGATAAGTTTATTGCCATTCAATGCAGTACCGATGCTATTGTGCCCGCCTGGGCTTATATGCTTATTACAACTTATCTGCAACCATTTGCGAAGAAAGTGATACAAGGCTCTGTTGAAGAAATGAACACGATATTATATAGTGAAATACTTGCGGGGTTAGACTACAGCCAATACGAAGGCAAGCCTGTTATCATTAAAGGTTGTGCCCGAAAGCCTGTGCCACAGCAGGTATATACACTGGCTACCCAAAAGCTGTTGCCTGTTGCCAAAAGTATAATGTTTGGCGAGGCATGTTCATCTGTCCCGCTCTATAAGAAGAGATAATCCGCCTAAACCAATAAACATCATGAAGAAACTATTTGCACTTCTAACATTATTCGCAGTTCCGGCGCTGTATGCACAACAAGATACGATTGCACCTTCGGGTATTGTGACTGATACAATAAGCCCGTGGATGGCTAAAGGAAATGCATCACTACTGTTTAACCAGTCTACTTTTGACAACTGGCTGGCCGGTGGTGAAAATAATATATCGGGCAACGTAGGGATTAACTATGATGTAAATTATAAAAAGGGTGTCTGGTCTTGGGATAATAAGTTCATAGCATCATACGGTATCGTGAAAACGCGTACCAGCGCCTTTGCAAAAAAGACAGATGACAGGCTCGAAATAAATTCCGTTTTGGGCAGGCAAATTTCAAGATACTGGTATTACTCCGCTTTTGCTAACTTCAAAACCCAGTTTACCAAAGGCTACATGTATGAGCGTACCGATGAAGGTGTTGAGGTGCGTGAGGAATATACCAACTTTATGTCGCCAGGCTATTTGTATGCCGGTCCCGGTATGCTGTACAAACGCGATGAAAACCTGAAAGTAAACCTGAGTCCGGCAACATCAAAATTCACTTTTGTAGATAAGGCTTTTACACTACCTGATGAAGAATACTTTGGCGTGAAAGAAGGCAAATCTACGCGATATGAACTTGGTTTTAATGCATCAGCTTACTATAAACTTGATGTGATTGCCAATGTGACGTTTGAAAACATCCTGAATTTATATTCAAATTATCTGGAAGACCCACAGAACGTAGATATCGACTACCAGTTGAATATAGTTATGAAGATTAACCGATACCTTACCACCAACCTGTCATTCCAGACGATTTATGATGATAATGCCTTCCGCGGATTCCAGGTAAGGCAGGTATTTGGGGTAGCAGTTAATTACGGGTTTTAAACAGCATTAACGTCTTCCATTTCGGGGAAGTAGAAATCTCAGTATTGTTTGACATTTCTCAGTTTCATTACATTTCGCTCGACACCTAACGAAGTGGTTCGGCGAAGCCAAATGGAAGAGGACTATATCTCCTGTACGGGCACATCGGTAAACTCGGTATGAACAGGCGGGGCAGCGGCAAGTTTGCGCTTTACCATTTTATTTACCCGCCACATAAGCCAAATACTTATCAACGTGATTGCGGCAACAATATATCCTACAATGTCATAATGTTCCAATGGGCTGGTAGTTGTTTGCTGTACAACGATTGTACCTGCAAAAGCGGCTGCCACACCTCCTGCAATTTGCTGTAAAGATGAGTTTATACTCATAAATGCGCCGCGATCTTTCATCTCGGGCACGCCGGTTACAAGCGCTGTAGATGGTACCATACGGCCAGTAATGCCAATCATCATTAATACATTAAAGCCAATAACTATCCATAATGCAGCATTGGCCAGATGAGTATAAACCACTACCACGGCAATCATCCATAAGCAGGCAATGGCAAATAGCTTCAATTTATCTACCTTATCGCTCAGTTTACCAATCATCGGCATCAGGAACAGTGTGCTCACACCCGCCACCATGAATATGAGTGGCAGCTGGCTGTGGCTCACGCCTTGATTATTTACTGCGAAGGCTGTACCGAAAGGCATCATCATAAAGCCGCCTATCGAAAGAAGCGCCGTTGCGGTGAAACCTATACGGTAATCAGCATTCCTTACCGTGTGCCATAAATGCAGGAAGGGGCTTTTGTCTTGCTTTACAGCCAGATGCGCGTTAATAGGCCCCATTCGTACACCTATAAGTACCGCCACAATAGCGGCCATAATGGCTATCCATAAAAATGGCATATGCCAGTGCCATTTATCGGCAAGGTACAGCCCGATGGGTATACCCATAACCTGGCTGGCCCCAAACCCCATTTGCAGGAATCCCATAACTCTCCCACGCTGTTGCAGTGCAAACAAGTCGGCTACGATAGCCATAGATATAGAGCCGATAACCCCGCCAAAGAGGCCGGTGAAAATACGTGCAGCCACCAGCGTAACAAAGGTATCAACCACACCACATAGTAAGGTGCCGATAATAAAGCCTATGTAAAAAAACAGCAACAGCTTCTTCCTGTCAAATTTATCAGCGAAGCCTGCAGTTAATAACCCTGAAGCACCTGCACTAAAAGCATATGCCGAAACAGCTATGCCAAATTGGGAAGGCGACAGCTTCATGTCTTTCATAAGGATATCACCCAATGGCGACATTACCATAAAATCGAGTATTACTGTAAACTGTGTTATGGCAAGTATAAATATTACAAACTTTTGATATGACGTAAGTAAAGGCGCTGTTGTGTTTTGGTCCTGCATTATTATATGTGTTGTATTAAAAAAGGATTACCCTGATGGTAACCCTTACATTTATTCCTTATCTTCTGAAAGATTTTCCTTGTAATCAGGATAAAGGAAATTATTATACGGAAAACGCGTGATATGTATTTCTCTTACTGCTTCATACACCTTTTCGCGGAATTCTTCAAAATTTTCTTTATTGGTTGCTGAAATGAATAGCGCATTTTTTTCGCCTACATTGCTCATCCAGGTTTCGCGCCATTCTTCCAGGGTATTGTGCTGCGATGTTTTTTCGGTCATCAGGTCATCAGCATCAATCTTCAGCGGCTTATAAGCATCAATTTTATTGAAAACCATAATAGTAGGCTTGTCAATGCTCTTTATGTCCTGCAATATTTGGTTTACCGATGCAATATGGTCTTCAAAATCAGGATGCGAAATATCAACTACATGTAGCAGCAGGTCAGCTTCACGCACTTCATCAAGTGTGCTTTTAAACGATTCTACCAGTTGAGTAGGTAATTTTCTGATGAAACCAACGGTATCGCTCAGTAGAAACGGCAGGTTTTTAATTACCACCTTACGTACAGTAGTATCAAGTGTGGCGAAGAGCTTGTTCTCAACAAATACTTCGCTTTTGCTTATCACGTTCATAAGGGTTGACTTGCCTACATTTGTATATCCTACCAGTGCTACCCGTACCATAGCGCCCCGATTGCTGCGCTGTACACTCATCTGGCGGTCTATAGTCCTGATTTTTTCTTTTAATAAAGCTATTCGGTCGCGCACAATACGGCGGTCAGTCTCAATTTCTGTTTCACCGGGTCCGCGCATACCTATACCGCCACGCTGGCGCTCAAGGTGTGTCCACATACCCGATAGGCGTGGCAGTAAGTACTGGCATTGCGCCAGCTCAACCTGGGTGCGTGCATAAGATGTTTCCGCACGCTGCGCAAAAATGTCAAGGATGAGGTTGGTACGGTCAAGTACTTTACAGTCAAGCTCGCGGGTCAGGTTTTTTTGCTGGGCAGGAGTAAGCTCATCATCAAAGATTACGGTAGAAACACCATACTCTTTAATATATGTATTAATCTCTTCAATTTTTCCGGTGCCTAAAAATGTTTTTGGATTTGGTTTATCCATTTTCTGCGAAAATCGCTTTATAGCCTCTCCGCCAGCGGTAAAAGTCAGGAATTCCAGTTCATCCAAATATTCATTAAGTTTATCTTCAGACTGATTTTGTGTAATTATTCCTGCAATTACTGTCTTTTCAAAATTTGTAGTTTCCTTTTCAAGCATAAAATAGATATCAATTTGCAAATTTAGAAACTAAACGAGAACATTCTTTCAAAAAAATATGTTAAAACGCCATTCAATGTTAAATTTTATTTAAATGTTAATAGGAAGTTATATTTTTTTAAATTTGGAGATTCTATTACCAAAACTAAAATCTATGAAAAAATTTACGCTATCACTTTTCATGATGATATTTACCATCTGCGGCGCATATGCACAGCTGGCTTTCGAATCTTTCGAGGTTTGGCCTGCTCCGGGATGGGCAATATATAATGATGTGACAGATGCACCCCAGTCTACGGTGACATGGGTACAATCAGCGGGTTCCGGTGCTCAGGCTGGTTGTAACGGCACGTATGCGGCCTTCCTTCAACGTGAAAACCTGCTTCCGCCAAATGGCAGGCCTATTGACTGGCTTATTTCGCCGGCATTTACGGTGCCTACAAACCCTATCTTGAAATTTTGTACCAAACTTACTTTGCAGGCAGGACAGGGAAATGAATTTGACATTCGTATCTCTGAAAATCCGACCCAGCTGGCTTATGGAAATTATGTTTCTTTAATTGACGGCTCAACAGGAACATTTCCTTTAAGTGAGGCCCAGCTAATGGAAAACGGCGACCAGCTTCAATATTTAAATAAGATTATAACAATACCAAACAGCTATATAGGAAAAACATGTTATATAGCTTTTGTTATGAAAGGCGTGACTAACCAGGGAGACCGCTGGCTTATTGACGCCGTAAGCGTTGACAAGCGTTGTGATAAGCCTACAGCGGCAAATCCTGTGTTTACAAACCCAACTACATCAGGAGCTACATTGCAATGGGTAAACCCAAGCGGGGCAACAAGCCATGAAATTGAAGTTGTGCCGGTAGCGGCCAGCCCTACAGGCATAGGATATGTGGTTAATGCAACTACATCAGTTGTTTGGCCTGCGGGAGGCGCACCAAACCTTACACCGGCTACTGCTTATAAATATTATGTAAGGTCACTTTGCTCGCCAACAAACCCCAGTGAGTGGGCAGGCCCTTTTAACTTTAGCACAGTGTCGCTGGGCGCACGATGTGGAGAGCCACTGCCAATTAACAACCTTCCGTTCCAAACCAGTAATAATACCGTCAACTTTGGTGACTTTGTAGACGGTACTCCCGGAACATCTTGTAATGCAGGCGCTACAGCATTGAATGGTAATGAAGTAATATATAGATATACAGCTACTTTTACAGGCCTTATCAATATAAACCTTACTAATAATGGCCTTAATTCAACCATGTTTGTGTATACAAGCTGTGATAACATTGGTGCTATTTGTGCTGCCGGTGGTACGGGCAGCAATGTGCCTATAAACCTTAACAACTTTGCAGTTACTACAGGTCAGGATTATTATATAGTAATTTCTACTTCAGGTTCAACCCAAACTACTCCTTATACATTAATTGTACAGGCAGCAAGCTGTACGCCGCCTACAAGTACGCCTCCTACAACAGGTATAGGTCCAAATTCGGCGACACTTTCATGGGATCCTGTTGCAACAGGTATTGTTGAGTGGCAAATTGTGGTGCAGCCACAAGGGGGGCGGAATACCACAGGGCACAGGTATAACTACGGATAACAATACAGCGTATCTTGCTGATGGGCTTCAGGAAGCTACACCTTATGAATACTGGATACGTAATAATTGTAATAACGGTACCTTTAGTGCATGGGCAGGGCCATACCTGTTCTCAACAACACAGGTGCCTGCAATATTAAACTACAGCCAGGACTTTGAAACATTGCCATCAGGCTTTTCATTTATAAGCGGAACGCAGCCTAACAAGTGGGTTGTTGGCAATGCCACAAGTAACGGAGGCACAAATGCTCTTTATATATCAAATGATAATGGCGTAACAAATGCTTATACAGAAACAACTACATCTATAGTACATGCTTATCGGGATATTCAAATCCCGGCGGTGCTGGGCGCATCAAATGAAATAAGTGTTGCTTTTGACCTGAAGGGTATTGGAGATGCAAATGATTATTTGAGGGTGTGGCTTGTGCCAACAAATTACACTATTCCGGCTACAGGTATAACCGCACTTGCCAACCAGCGTATAAAGCTAGGCCCGGATTATTTCAATAATACTGCATGGACGAATATTGAATACACACAAAACGTACAGCCATTTGCCGGACAAATAATGAGGCTTGTATTTGAGTGGCGTAACAATGCTACTGTAGGCAATCAGCCTCCAGCGGCGATTGATAATCTTAATGTAAGATTAATTTTATGTGCAAAACCAAGTAACCTGCAGGCAACAAACCCTACAATAAACTCTGTTAATCTTACATGGAACGCACCGGCAAACGGTGGCGCTGAATCGTATGACTATTACTATTCTACATCGCCTGTTCCTCCAACTGATGCAACTCCGGAAAACGGAAATACTGCAAACCTTTTTGCAAACCCTACAGATCTTGTGGATGCTTCTACATATTATGTATGGGTACGCAGCGTATGTAGCGGTACAAACGGCAAAAGCCTTTGGTTTGGCCCGGTTATGTTTATGACTCCGCAAATTCCGGCTACCCTAAATTACAGCGAAGGTTTTGAAGGTACAACTTCAAGCTTCAGCTTTGTAAACGGTAACTTCGTAAATAAATGGGCTGTTGGCTCTGCAACTGCAAACGGAGGTACAAAATCATTGTATATATCTAATAACAACGGTACAGACAATGCTTATACCACCACAACAACCACTACTACCGTTTTTGCTTATCGCGACTTTACAATACCGGCTACACTGCCTCACAATGAGATTGATGTAAGCTTTGACTGGAAAGGTGCAGGCGAGAGTACATTTGACTATTTGAGGGTTTGGATTGTTCCTGTAACATTTAACCCGACAGCAGGTACGCAAATAACTGCATCTGCGGCCCAGGGCAGGGTACAAATTGGCGGAAACTTTAACCAGAACACTAACTGGACAACAGTTCTAAATACACTTAACGTTCAGCAATACCTTGGCACAACAAGACGTATTGTATTTGAATGGCGTAATGACGCTACTGATGGCGCCCAGCCGCCAGCAGCGGTTGATAATATCAATATTAAGATTGTAACTTGTAAAAAACCTACAAACCTTGCTGCACCGCTTGCTACAATAACGCAGACTACTGCACAGCTAAGCTGGGTTGACCCGAACGGCGCTACAGAATGGGATATTTTTATATCTCCGGTAATAGGCGGTACGGCACCAACTGAAGCTACACCGGGAATAGATGTAACAGGTGGCTTACCTACCTATCCTGCAGATGGCCTTACGGCCGGTACGCAGTATAACTTCTGGGTACGTGCTGTATGTGGCGGTACAAATGGCATCAGCCAATGGGCAGGTCCATTCCAATTCTCTACCAAAATTGCGAATGATGAATGCGACCAAGCCATTACGCTTACAGTAAACCCTGACTCTCTTTGTGGTGTTACTACATTAGGAACTATAAATGGTGCAACAGCATCGCCACAGCCAAACTCTTGTACAGGTACTGCGGATGATGATGATGCATGGTTCCAGTTTACAGCAACTCATGATGAACATTATATTGCACTTCTGGACACGAATGGGCCTAACGGTACAAGATTATCAACAGATGATTTAATTTTTGCTGTATATAGTGGTGATTGTACTACAGGGCTTACGCAAGTAAGCTGTAGTCCTGATAATAACAGGATAATTCCGAACCTTATACCTGGCCAAACATATAAAGTTAGGATATACAGTGCCGGTACAACGCCGCGCAACTGGTCATTCAGGATATGTGTGGGTGTAGTATTTAATTGTGAGGATAACTCTTCGACTTTCTGCGCTGGTCCTGATTCACCTCCGTTCCAGTTCCTTGGTTCTGTGGGTGTACCAAACCTTGGCACAAGAAACTGTCTTTCAACTACACCAAACCCTACTTTCTTTACGGTTAAAGTACTTACTCCAGGTCCGCTTCAGTTTACAGTATCTCAAACACTTATAGGTGGTGGCGGTATAGATGTTGACTTTATTGCTTACGGTCCGTTTACAGGCCCTACAGCAGGCTGCGCAGCAGGCTTGATTCCTGCTAATGTTAAAGACTGTAGTTATTCAACAGCTGCAGTAGAGCAGATAGATATACCTAACGCACTGCCAGGACAGTGGTATACAATTATGGTTACTAACTTTAATGGTGGCCGTAGTACAGTAAACTTTACACAAAACACTAACCCAGGTTTTGCCCAGTCTGACTGTAATGCCATATGTACAGTTGACCTTGGCCCTGACGAAATACTTTGTGGTATACCTTCAAAAGTGCTAACAGCTACCGTTATTGATGCTGACGGTTATAAGTGGTTCTTAGGCACTGAAGAAATTATAGGTGCCACATCATCAACCTACACCGCAACACAAACAGGTATCTACAAGGTTATTGTTGATAAGCCGGAGTGTTTATCAGTAATTACAGATGAAATCAGCCTGACGTTTGGCCCTGCGGTTAACCTGCCGACCCAAATCACTGCATCTGTATGCGGAGCAGGCGGTACTGCAAGTGTATTGCTTCCAACTTTCAACAACACAGTATTGGGCTCGCTTGACCCTTCACAATATGTTGTTGAATATTATCTGACCCAGGCAGCAGCAAATGCGGGTACAGCCCCTCTAGATCCTGCTATTGCCGTTACGCTCACCGGCCAGTCACTATTTGTAAGAGTAGAGAGCGCCATAGCAGCTACATGTTTTGATACGTCCGAGCTTGTTGTAAATATTGTTACTGCCCCTGCTGCTACCATATCTTATACAGGTTCTCCTTACTGCTCAAACGAAGCTACAGGAACTGTAACACAAACCGGTAACGTAGGAGGTGTTTACTCATCAACAACAGGACTTTCAATTAATGCTTCTACTGGTGCTATAGATATAGCTGCCAGCACACCGGGCACATATACTGTTACATATACAATTGCACAAACAGCTACCTGTGATGAATTTACAACAACTACCCAGGTAACTATAGTAGAAGCCCCAACGGCTACAATTAGCTATCCTACACCATTGTGCAGTAACGGTACAACGGCTCAGGTAACACAAACAGGTACTACTGGCGGTACATATACATCTACTGCTGGCCTTGTGATAGACCCTGCTACAGGTGAAATCAATATAGCGGCAAGTACAATCGGAACGTATGATGTAACGTATACCATAGCAGCTACAGCAGATTGTGCTGCATTTTCAACACAGGCGCAGGTTGTTATAACCGCAGCTGCTACGGCTACTATCAATTATCCATCATCGCCATTCTGTTCAAATGAGACTACAGGAACAGTGACACAAACAGGTGATACAGGAGGTGTTTACTCATCAACAACAGGACTTTCAATTGATGCGGCTACAGGCGCTGTTGATATAGCTGCCAGTACACCGGGTACATATACTGTTACATATACAATTGCCCAAACAGCTACCTGTGATGAATTTACAACAACTGCTCAGGTAACTATAGTTGAAGCTCCGTCAGGAACAATTAGCTATACCACACCATTGTGCAGTAACGGTACAACGGCACAGGTAACGCAAACTGCTACTGCAGGCGGTACCTATACATCTACTGCAGGCCTTATAATAGACCCTGCTACAGGTGAAATTAATATAGCGGCAAGTACACCTGGAACATATGATATAACCTATACCATAGCAGCCACAGCAGATTGTGCTGCGTTTTCAACACAAGCACAAATAGTTATTACACAAATCGCTACAGCTACTATTGATTATGGTACTGGTCCATTCTGTTCAAACGGTGGTGTTATTTCGGTAACACAAACAGGGACCACAGGAGGTTCATATACATCTTCAACCGGCCTGTCAATCAATGGCACTACAGGTGATATTGACCTTGGTGCAAGCACTGCAGGTACATATACTGTAACATACACTATTGCTGCAACCGGAGGATGTGACCCTGTTACAGCTACCGCTTCAGTAACAGTTACTGCGCTTCCTGTAGCGGCATTTACCTATAGCCCTGCTATTGTATGCCAAAATGTGGCAAACGTAGCTGTAACGTTGGGTGGCGGCTCTACTGCGGGTACATTTACTTCAGGCCCTGGCCTTACTATTGACCCTGTAACCGGCGCAATCACTCCGGGTACAAGTACACCGGGTACATATATAGTTACAAATACTATTGCTGCAGCAAATGGCTGTCCTGCTGTATCAGATACATTTACGGTAACAATCAATGCCGCTCCGGTTGCAACATTCAATTATACAGCATCGCCTTATTGTAAAGATGATGGCACTGCATCACCAACACTTAACGGTGTTGCAGGTACATTCTCTTCAACAGCAGGGCTTGTTATAAACGCTTCAACAGGCCAGGTTGACCTTGCAATGAGCGAGCCTGGTACATATACAGTAACTAATACCATAGCAGCTTCTACAGAATGTCCTTCATTCTTTGAAACAGCAACAATTACAGTAATTGCAAACCCTGATGTTTTTGTAGAGCAGGGTTGTGATGGTAACAATTATGTACTTGAAGTTAACTTTGACAATGATGATGTTTATACTGAAGATACGGTAACCTTCTCTTGGATTGACCCTTCAGGCAACACGCTTACCCAAACAGGGCGTGAGGTTATTGTTACTGCAACCGGCACTTATAATGTTATTGTTACCCCTAATGCTGCGGGCGCTTGTGCTGTAACAGTACCGGTTCAGGTAGATAATACAACCTGTATGGTACAGCGCGGTATATCGCCGAACAATGACGGTAAGAACGACACATTTAACCTGTCAGCGCTTGATGTTACCAAGATAAGCATCTTTAACCGCTACGGTCAGGAAGTGTTTAGTTACGGTGCGTATACAGACCAGTGGCATGGCCAGGGCAAAGGCGGTGATGAGCTTCCTACGGGAACTTATTTCTACAGCTTTGAGCGTGCCAACGGAGAGAAAGCCACAGGATGGGTTTACATTAACCGTGAAGAGAACTAATACAAAAAAGTAAGGGTGTGGCAACAGCTGCACCCTTATCTTTTATATAAAATCTAACCAACAAACATGAAGAAACTATATTTTGCAGCATTGGCTGCGTTGGGTTTTTTTGCTGAGGGATATTCCCAGCAGGACCCTCACTACACGCAGTACATGTACAACATGAACGTCATCAACCCGGCCTATGCGGGCTCGAAGGAGAATTTAGCCTTTGGCCTGTTATACCGCAAGCAGTGGGTAGACATAGAAGACTCACCCACCACTATGACCTTTTCGGGCCACAGCCCGGTAGGCAAGAATGTAGGCTTAGGCTTATCGGTAGTAAACGATAAGATAGGCCCGGTGGAGGAGACCAATTTTTACGGCGATTTCAGCTACACGCTGAACCTTGGAGGTGAGCACCGCCTGGCCCTGGGGATCAAGGCAGGCTTAACGCTTCATGATGTAGGCCTGTATACCGATATCGGGCAGAACAACGTACCCGATGCCAATGACCCGGCTTTCAGCGAGAACACCAACAATACCTATTTCAACGTAGGGGCAGGCTTTTTCTATTATACAGAGAATTACTATGTAGCCTTCTCGGTGCCGAACATGCTCAAGAGCAAGCACCTTGACATAACCGACAACGGGCAGGAGAGGCAGTTCGGCTCAGAGACCCAGCACTACTTCTTAACGGCGGGTTATGTATTCCAGTTGAATGACAACATCAAGTTCAAGCCATCAGGATTGCTCAAGTCAGCCTTTGGCGTTTCGCCGAGCTTTGACGTATCGGCCAACTTTTTGTTCTATGAGCGTTTTGAGATAGGGGCCACCTACAGGATAGATGACAGCTTCGGCGCGATGGTAAACTACGCCATCACCCCGAACCTGAGGATAGGTTATGCGTATGACCACATTGTGTCAGACCTGAACGTGACCACGCCATCGTCACACGAGGTGATGCTGCTGTTCGACCTGAACTTCCCGAAGAAAGTATCCCGTTCACCACGTTATTTCTAACCTAAACGCCAGAGAAAGACATGAAAAATATCTATATAAGCCTTGGGATGCTGCTATCGGTGATGGCAGTAAGCGCCCAGAACAAGGATACCGAACAAGCTGACAAGCTATATGAGAGGCTGGAATATGTAGAGGCTGCAGACGCCTACCTGAAGCTAGCCGAAAAGAGCGAAGACCCGTATGTATACAGAAGGCTTGCCGACAGCTACTACAACGTATTCAACTCAAAAGAAGCCGTAAAATGGTACCCTAAAGCCATAGCCGGCAATGCAGATGCAGAGCTTAACTACAACTATGCGCAGATGCTTAAGGCAGAGGGCAGGTATGACGAGGCCAACAAGCAGATGCAGCAGTTTGCGGCCAAAGCCCCGAATGACCAGCGTGCCATCATCTTCAAGCGTGACCCTGACTACCTTCCGAAGCTAAGGAACCAGGAGAAGCTATTTGATGAGAAGCTTATGGACATCAATGATCCGAAATACAGCTCATTCGGCGGGGTATTGACCAATGACAACACATTGTACTTCACCAGCGCACGCAACACCGCCCGCAAAACCTACGGGTGGAACGAGCAGCCGTACCTTGACATCTATACAGCCACCTACAATGCCAACGGCACCTTCTCAGCCCCGACCCCTGTGGCCGAGGTGAACAGCAAGTGGCATGACGGCCCTGTGGCCGTAACGGCTGACGGCAACACCATGTACTTCTCAAGCGAAAGCTTCAAGGAAAAGAAGTTTGAGAGAGACAGGGAAAACAACCTCAAGAAAGGCCAGGTATACCTGTACAGGTCAGTAAAAGAAAACGGCAAGTGGGGCAAGCCCGTAGCGCTTCCGTTCAATGACAAGAGGTACTCAACAGGCAACCCTTCGATAAGCGCAGACGGCAAGACGCTGTACTTCGTATCCGACCGTGAAGGCTCGATAGGCGGGGCAGACATCTGGAAGGTAGCCGTAATGGAAGGCAACACCTATGGCGAGCCGCAGAACCTTGGCACCAAGGTAAACACCGAAGGCGCAGAGAACTTCCCGTTCATAGCCGATGACGGCAAGCTGTACTTCACCTCAGACGGAAGAAAAGGTTTCGGCGCTATGGACATCTTCGTGATAGACCTTGCCAAAGGCGGCGATGCAATGAACGTAGGCATGCCGGTAAACTCGCCAAAAGACGACTTCGCCTTCTCGATCAACCAAAAGAAAGGCCTTGGCTTCTTTGCCAGCAACCGCAGCGGGGTAGACCAGCTCTATACAGCAACGCCGGTATGCGGAGTGGAAGCCATCGTGATGGTACGCGATGCCAAGACAGGCGCACCGCTTGCCTCGGCCAAAGTAGCGATACTTGATGAGAAGAACAACGTGATAGAGACACGCACCACAGGCGCAGACGGCAAGGTAACCTATGCCATAGACTGTGACAGGGCCTACACGGTACAGGCATCAGTTGAAGGGTATGAGAACAACACCTTCCCGATAGCCAAGACCAAAGGCGGCACGGTAAATATTGACGCCAGCCTGAACGAGATAGCCAAGATTGTGACCGAGACCGAAGTAGTGCTGAACGATGTATACTTTGAGTTTGACAAGAGCAACATCACCAAAGAAGGCGCCTTTGAGCTTGACAAGCTTGTAGAAGCGCTGAAAGCCAACCCGAACATGGTGATTATGGTAAAAGGCCACACCGACTCACGCGGCAGTGACCAGTACAACATGAACCTGTCAAACCGTAGGGCTAAGAGCGCAGTGCAGTACGTGATATCACGCGGCATCAACAAAGCCAGGATATCAGGCCAGGGATATGGCGAGAGCCAGCCTAAGGTACCATGCGGTGACAACTGTACCGAAGAGCAGCACGCACAGAACCGCCGCTCAGAGTTCCTTATCGTGAAGAAATAACTTTACAAACCACCCAATACTTTAAAAGCATCCGTGAAAACGGGTGCTTTTTTTATTTATGAATTACGGACTTCAATATAAAGACACATAAGAATCTAATCTCTATTACAAGCAAACATGCTTAAGCAATTAATTCTTGTTTATCGTAAGTTGATACCCACAATTGATCCAAAATAAAACGATGTCCATAAAATGACAATCTAGTTAAAGGTTAAGAGCAGTAATTACAAGCAGTCATACGCACAAAAGTGTATAGACGTTCATCTAAGTCTTGTAATGAGCAAACCATAGCTACAATCCCGAAAGCACCAAGCTACGTCATCAGCGAAAAGATGATTGCAAGATAATTTACCATCATATCATATGGCTTTAAATAAAGCCCTGTGTTGCGTTTTTTAATCACAATCAGCCTAGCTATTAGAAAGTCTGTAATACTGGCCTTAAAATGTAATATCAGCGCAGTGGTAAATAATGTAAATAAAAAAAGAGGCTCATTGCTGAACCTCTTTCTTATCTATAGAGTTGTTTTTATTAGTTAGCAGTTTCATGCTTTGCAAATTTTACAAACACCAGGTCACTAGTGCCCGGCATTGTATACGATGCATGTAACTCAGTATAGGTCAAAACACTTATATTCATTATGATTAGTCGCTCAGTGGCACCATCCATATAATTTAGATAAATGCGATTGTCGGTACGGGTATAGGTGCCGCTAATGGCATCATTCTCACAAGTACCACTAACGTTTTCGTAATCATTCAGTGCAAAAGTACCGTCTGCGTTAAGAATAAAATTGTCTTCGTTGCAGGCAGGATCATTAACAACATCTGTATATTCTACAATCTGTACGGTAGTTGTACCATTATTAAAAGGAACCAATTCGCCAACCTGCTTTGTAAGCCAATCACCTTTAAGGTAGTCCTGCTGCACAAACCCGGGCACTTCTTCTTCCTCGCATGACACAAGCCAACCTGAAACAGCCAGGACACCAAGTATTAAAAATTTCTTCATAGTATAATTCTCAAAGAGTGAATTAGTTAATTTCGATATCGTCTATCTGTACAGTTGTAGTAACAGTTGTTGTACCCACATATTCAAACACAAAGAAACCATTACCCGTAAGTGATGCAGGGATTGCATAATTACCGGCAGTTGTAAATGAATTTTGTGACTGGCCTGTTGCAGGATATTGAAGGTTATTAAAATCACCTGTAATAGGCACAAAATTAGCCATATTTACAGGGCCACCAGCTGTATAGTTAGCCGCAGTAACATAATAAACATTAAGTGCTGCACCAGCCATAAACCTGAATTGTTTTTTGAAAGTAAAATTACTTGCTGCTGTAAAATCTACAGGTACAAAGTAAAGTACTTTTGCAGGCACGCCCGGGTTGCTGCTACCATTAAATGATGTCATCTCGATGTATTTGTTACCGGTATTTGCAGGGAATTGCTTTACCTCCCAATATCTTGTACCTTCAGTTGGGTCATTCACCGCACGCGGGAAGTTTCTGTTGGCAACTGCATAGCTTTCAAAAGTTTCAGAGTAATTACCTGCAAAAGTGATGTTATTTCCTGTAAGCGCCGGAGCAGAAAGATCTATTGCAAAACGTTCGCCTGTAAGATTAACATCAGCTTCAGATCTTGCTATGAACTGGTAATCGTTGTTGAATTTAGTAAGTACTCCACGTACAGTACCACTTCCTTCAGCAACTTTGCGCGGAGCAAAATCTGCAAAACTGCTTGTCCTGAAAATTATTTTTGCGCCGGTAGCATCAAGAAGGTCATGATTTGTAGCACCGCCAATCTGGTCAGTAGCATCATAGTAGTTCCTTCCAAGTGCACCGCTCTCAAACTGCACATTTTGCAGGTCTATAAGCGTGTTAAGGTTAGCATCATTAAGCGCCTGTGCTATTGTCATAGGCCTTGCAAGTACATCTTCGTCAACTACTGTACAAGAACGCTGTAAAGCAGTCCTGTATTTAGATTCTGGTAGCCTGCCTACTTCAGCAGCGCTGCCGTTCAGGTAAACATCACCAATGCGCACTCCGTTCCTGCGATCTGTATAAAGCCCTTGCAGCTTAATATAAACTTTACGTCCCGGCTCAAAATTAATGAATGTAGAAGATACATCAACAGGTACACTGAAACCGTGTGAGCCGTTCAGTGTCTGGAAAGATATAGATTTGAAGAAGTTACCGCTCCTGTCACTAGAGGTTACATAAGCCTCAATAACTTTATCTTGGGTAAATTGAGCCAGTACTGTACCAGCAGGTACATCAGCAACCTCAAAATTTTTCTGCAATGTTGTTTCTGTACACGGAACATTAACAATGCCGTAATCATCGTCATTGATACAGCTGGCCAGCATACCTGCCGCCAACATTGTAAATAGCACCGGTTTGTAAAATGTTGTTTTCATAGTATGTAGATAATTTTTTTTAGAAGTTAATGTATAAATTTACGAAATATGTTCTGCCGTACCCATAAAAATATTTAGGCGCGAAAGAAGGTGTGCCACTTGACTGATCCTGGTTAAGCTGCCTGTAGTTTGCGTTACGAGCCTGCTCAAATCCGCCGGTTTTATAAGTAATATCAAAAAGGTTGTTTACAGATGCAAAGAAACCGAATGTATTCCTGTTTTGAGAACTGTATCTCCAAGATTTACCGCCTACAAGGTTTACAAGTGTAAAATCCTGAAAACGCTCCTGCTTAAGCAATTGGCGCGTGCGCTCTTCTGTAGCTTCAGGGAAGTTAAGGTTGTTACTGTCAAGCGGGTTTCTAAGGAAGTTATTTGTCCTAAGTACCGGAGAAACATCTACGTAATTGTCAGCAAGATAGTTTACATTGGCGCCAATCCACCAGAATTTTGGGTCACGATACTCTATACCTAATGAATATGCCTGCTGTGGCATACCCGGCTGCTTGTAATTTTTCATCTTAGCTTCACCAAGATTGATTATCTGCGGGTTGTTGTTGGTAAGGTAATTGTCATTATTCAGGTAAACTAATGGGTTGTTGGCATATGTATACTGCCCCCAGCTTGCCGCACCATTCACTTTAATGGTTGATGTAACCTGATACTCAATACCAAATTCACCACCCCACTGAAGTTTGTCAAGTCCGCGTACCACTTCAGCAACAAATGCGTCGCCATTATCACCGTCAAGGCCTTCAAGAACACCTTCAGCAAAAAAGAATGAAGTTTCTGTAGTATTGGCAATTTTAGAATAAAATCCTGTTAAGCGTGCTTTAAGCTTTGGCGCCCTTATGATATAACTAAGATCTGCGCTTGATATGGTTTCACTTTCAAGGCCATCAAAAACAACATTGTTAAGGCGGGCATTCGGGAATGCATTACGCAATACAGGAGCTTTACTCATATAAAGTCCATTGGCGTCAAGCATGTGGCGGCCATTAAATTTATAAGTGATACCTCCTTTAAAGCCAAAGTTGTCAAATATTAATTTTTCACTTTTGCCATAAGAATTGTTAGGATAAACACCTACACGGTACAGGCCTTCTCTCTGGTACTCTGAACGGCTGAAGTTATTTGCAAGATAAAAGTCAATCTTGCGGTAAGTAAATTTAAACTGTGTGAAGGCATCTATATGATTTGCATACAGGTTGTAGTTGTAGCCGTAACGGTCACCCACCATTACACGACGGTCAGGGTTGTTAAGGTCGGCCTGCTGTGCAGCTCCTTCCTGAAAGTTATCTATATCATTCCAGTGTGTACCGCCAAGAAGGTCAAGCATTTTCTGGTAGTTTTCACTTTTAAGTCTGCGGAATGAAGCCGAACCGTTGAAGGTAATATTGTCTGAAAGCTGCGAGCTGTATATTGAGTTTACAGTCCATGTCTTGTCATCGGTTCTGTCTTCATATAGTGCATATTTGCTCACAGTTGGTGTCCTGCCTATTTCATTGCCGTTGGCATCTGTAATAGCTTCAGAATTTGCCTGGTACATAGCAGCCCAGTCAATTTGCCTGTTATTAAAGAAGTTGGCATTCATAGCGCCAAGAAGATTTGGTGTAGCTACGCCACCAAGGCCTCCCGGTAAAAATACGCTGGCAGGATTGGTTGGGTCATCGGGCAGGCTGTAAAGCGATGTAAAGTAGCTTGGCAGGTTCCTGTAATATGTTGGATCGGGGTTCTGTGCATTCTGAAAATCAAGCCTGCTGTTGCCTATAGAGCCAAACTGGTAGGCCACGTTTGTGTTAAGGCTGTTCTTTTCATTAATTTTCCAGTAGTGGCTCAGCATAAAGATTGGCTCTTCAACATCTTTGTCGCGGCTGTTTCTTTTTTTGCCATCCTGCCATCCCCAGTATGAGTTGTATTTTTCACCGGCAATGCTGGTAACTTCATCAGTATTAGGTGAGTTTTTGCCACGGCTGTTTTGGGCATATATACCTGTAAAGTTTAGTGAGTGGTTAGACCCAAATTGCTTTTCAAGGCTTACAAAATAAGAGTTCGCATCATAATCAGTACCTTCAAAGTAACCTTCCTGCGCCCACCTTCTTGAGGCTGAAATTACATAGGCAAACCCATCGGCGTCAAGTCCTGAAGCATGTGTAGCCATAGCCCTCCAGCTATAGTTGGTGTTGGTTCCTGAAAAAGAAACTCTTGTACCCGGCCTGAAAATTGAGGCGCGTGTATTTATCTCCTGAGTACCAAGTATACCTCCAAAAGTGTAATCAGATGGTGCAGAGCCCATTGTAAACTCCTGGTTGCGGGTAGCATCGTTAAGCCCGCCCCAGTTGCTCCATTGCGGCCTTCCGTCATATATCTTGTTCATAGTAATACCGTTAATCATGGTAACGCCATACTGGTTGTCAAGCCCCCGCATACGGAAACGCGCCTGTCCCCAGTTAAAGGCAGCTGCCTGCTGAAATACATCGCGCGATGCCTGTAAAAGTCCAGCAGTATTTTCAGAGCCGCTGTTGTCATCACCAAGGTCATTTTCTGTAATGGTGATAAGGCTTAGCTGCTGCTCTGTTGTAATGTCTTCAACAAGTACAACCACGCCAAGGTCAAGCGCCTGCCCGCCTGTAACCTCAAGCCTGAAAGTTTGCGGTACATACCCTGTACTGCTTACCGTTACAGTCTGGCTTCCTTCGGCCACTTTTTCAAAAACAAAAACACCTTCGGCATTAGTTATGGCCGTCTGGTTGGTGCCCTGTAGGGTTGCAACCACATTCAGCATAGGCTGCTGTGACTTGCTGTCAACAACTTTACCTTTTACCAAAGCGGTTTGCTGCGCCCACGCACACACTACCTGCATTACAAGTAATAGACTGATTACTAGTTTTTTCATAAATAAATTTAAATTAGTTCTCTTCCTTGTTAAGTTAAATATTTCTTAACGGGCGCAAATGTACATCATTTAATAATATTATTTACTTTTGGCCTCAAGTTTGTATTAAACTTGATGTTAAATTAATATACCTTTTATGAAGTTTAGAAATTTTGTAGTCCTTTTCGTTGCAATATTCGCAATTTATGGGGCTAAAGCGCAGGACAAAAAATTTAAAGTGCATACCGTGGCATTTTATAACTGCGAAAACCTTTTTGATACTATTAATGACCCGACGATTAATGATGAGGAATATCTTCCGTCTGAAGGCTGGACTTTAAAAAAGTATAAAAAGAAACTGGGCAACCTAAGCCGTGTGCTTGCAGAAATAGGCAGCGGAGAAAACACTAACTCACCTACTATTATTGGTGTAAGTGAGGTGGAAAACAGGAAAGTGCTTGAAGATTTGGTGAGCCAGCCGCTGCTTGCACCTAAAGATTACGGCATTGTGCATTTTAACTCGCCTGACCGCAGGGGTATTGATGTTGCCCTGCTTTACCAGAAAAAGCATTTCAAGCCTACAAGTTTTAAAAATGTACCGCTTTTAATTTATTCTCAGGAAGAGAGTACAAGTAAAAAAGAAAAGGAAACTACAGAAGAGAAGAGTGACGACAAAGTACAGGTTGACACCCGAACGCGTATGGTTTACACCCGAGACCAGCTGCTTGTAACGGGCCTGCTTGATGGTGAAGAGATACACGTTATTGTAAACCACTGGCCATCACGCTCAGGCGGTGAAAAAAGAAGCAGCCCTTTCCGTGAAGCTGCCGCTGCGCTTAACAAAAAGATTATTGACTCATTATACAGGATAAACCCGGAAGCTAAAGTGATAACCATGGGCGACCTTAATGACGGGCCGTATAATAACAGCATAAAGAAAGTGCTTGGCGCAAAAGCCAAAAAGAGCAGGTGCAAAAAGGCGGCATATACAACCCTATGGAAGACATGGCAGCCAAAGGTATTGGCTCACTGGCTTATCGTGATGCATGGGACCTTTTTGACCAGATTTTGATGACCGAGCCTCTCATCCGTAAAGATTATAGTTCATTCCGTTTCTGGAAGGCAGGTGTTTACAATAAGGCTTTCCTTACCCAGACTTCCGGGCAGTACAAAGGCTACCCGCTTCGTAGCGCCCGGGGCGAAGTGGGCTTTAGTGACCACTTCCCCGTATATATTTACCTGATAAAAGAGCAGAAATAATATTCAAAAGGCTTTCACTTCGGCGGAAGCCTTTTTCTTTTACCTTAGTGTTCCTAAAATAAAAGCCATGGCAATTACACCGCCCTTCAACCTTAATAAATGGATTGACGAAAACCGCCACCTGCTGAAGCCGCCCGTTGGCAACCGTAATATATATAAAGATGCCGATGATTATATAGTGATGGTTGTAGCCGGCCCCAATGCACGCAAAGACTACCATTATAATGAAACTGAAGAGCTTTTTTACCAGCTTGAAGGGAGCATTAAAGTCATAGTGCAGGATGAAGGCGAGCGTAAAGAAATGGAGCTTCATGCCGGTGATATGTACCTGCATCCTGGCAAAATACCGCATTCGCCTGTAAGGGGTGAAGGCTCAATAGGACTGGTGGTTGAGCGAAAGCGTGCCGGTAAAGGCTTTACCGACGGCCTGCTTTGGTTTTGCGACAACTGTAACCATAAGCTGTACGAGGTGTTTTTTGAGCTGAATGATATTGAGCAGGATTTCCTTCCGCACTACCAGCATTTTTATAATTCAGAAAAGCTGCGCACCTGTGATGAATGTGGTACCGTTATGGAGACCGACCCGAGATATGTGGGATAATATTCTTAAGCTCCACTAAAACTCAGCCTGACAACTTCATAACACGGGTAAATTGACAGTCCCGATAAAAAATATATCTTTGTAAAATATAACACAAGCAAACAAATAAGTTACAATGGCAACAATGACAGACCAGTTTGGGATACAGGAAGCCCTTTCAAAACTGGGGATTAAAGAAATAAACGATGGTACATCTACCGGGAGCAATAACTACGCAAACGGTAAAATTATAGAATCATACTCACCGGTTGATGGTACGCTTATTGCAAAAGTAAAAGCTTCTACCAAAGAAGATTACGAGCAGGCAATGGCTAAAGCTACAGATGCTTTCAAGGCCTGGAGGCTGGTGCCGGCGCCTAAGCGCGGTGAAATAGTACGCCAGATGGGTGATGAGCTTCGTAAATTTAAAGAGCCTCTTGGGCAGCTTGTTTCTTATGAAATGGGCAAAAGCCTTCAGGAAGGTTTAGGCGAGGTTCAGGAAATGATAGACATCTGTGACTTTGCAGTGGGCCTTTCGCGCCAGCTATATGGCTTGACTATGCACAGCGAGCGCCCTATGCACCGTATGTATGAACAATACCACCCGCTGGGTACGGTGGGTATCATATCGGCATTCAACTTCCCTGTGGCGGTATGGAGCTGGAACTCTATGCTGGCTTGGGTTTGTGGAGACGTTTGCATCTGGAAGCCGAGTTCTAAAACCCCGCTTTGTGCAGTAGCCTGCCAAAACATTATAAGGACTGTGCTTGAAAGAAATGACGTGCCTGAAGGTGTAAGCTGCCTTGTGGTAGGTAATGAGAGCGGCGACCTTATCAATAATGATAAGCGCATACCGCTTGTATCATTTACAGGTTCAACACGCATAGGCCGCCACGTGAGCAAGACTGTTGCAGAGCGTTTCGGTAATACAATACTTGAGCTTGGTGGTAACAATGCCATCATCGTTTCAGAGAACGCCGACATTAATATGGTGCTTGTAGGCGCAGTCTTTGGTGCGGTAGGTACTGCAGGCCAGCGTTGTACAACCACACGCAGGCTTATCATCCACGAAAGCATGTACGATAAGACTATCGAAGTATTGAAGAGCGCTTACGGCCAATTGAAGATAGGTAACCCGCTTGACAGCAACAACCACGTAGGTCCGCTTATTGACAAAGGTGCCGTACAGGATTACCTGAATGCCATTGAGAAAGCAAAACGCGAGGGCGGTAAAATCATCGTTGAAGGCGGCGTGATGGAAGGCGAAGGTTACGAGAGCGGCTGCTACGTGAAGCCATGCATTATTGAGGCTGAAAATCACTTTGAAATAGTACAGGAAGAAACCTTTGCGCCGATACTTTATGTGATGAAGTACAGCACTATCGAGCAGGCTATTGAACTGCAGAATGGTGTGCCGCAGGGGCTTTCATCTTCAATATTTACCAACAACATGCGCGAGATGGAACTTTTCCTTTCACACGCAGGGTCAGACTGTGGTATTGCGAACGTGAACATCGGGACATCGGGCGCTGAAATTGGCGGTGCTTTCGGTGGTGAAAAAGAAACAGGCGGCGGCCGCGAGAGTGGCTCTGATGCCTGGAAAGCTTACATGCGCAGGCAGACCAATACCATAAACTACGGTACGCAGCTGCCACTGGCACAGGGCATACGCTTTGATTTGTAATCATCTTACTTTTACAATAGGTTGGAGGGCTGCTGTGAGGCAGTCCTCTTTTTTTGTTATTTGTTCTAAATACAAATTAGCAAAGCATTCTTGTTTTTGTAAGAAATCATTCTATATTTGCCGCCGAAATCAAATAATAATTCGCACACAATGAACCCAATAATGTTTAAACATCAACTATCAAGTGCAGGAGATATCCTGTACTGCAGGCCGGGTTGTGCGTACCTGAATTTTAGATAGATCATCTGAAACAGTTATATCACCCGGACTTATGTTCCGGGTTTTTTTATGCTTCTTCTGCAGGAAAGCTTCTCTTCCCCGAAACACAAATCCGAACAAAATTCAACAAAAATTTAATGAGTAAAACCTAAACCGGCAGCCTGTACGCATGCTGCCAAAATCTAAAGAAATGGACACTTTAAAAGAAACGGCAGCAACACATGCGTTCAGCATGGGTTTTAGGGCGATGGTCGAAAGGGCTTCGCAGCAACCTGCAGGCATTGTTGGTTATGAAAATACTATAGAAAGCGCTGTCAGGGTAGAATTTGCCCGGATGGGGAACAGGGCATGGAGGCGCGATGTTTTCAAAGGTTTGTTGCTATTGCTGCATACCAAAAAATGTTACAAGCTGTTACAAAACCCGGAGTTCATAACCATAGTTTCAAATATCTCTGTATTTGGCGATAAAATGGTGAATGACCCATCATCATGGAAACTTGATGCCCTTAGCCCTGAAGGCCAGCTTTCATCGCTGATAAGGCACTGTTTTGCGAGATACGAGGTGCCTGAGTTTATGGAGTACGCTTTTGCCTGCAACAACAGGATACACATGCTTTGGTATGTGCAGATGGGCAGGGGAGATTCTGTAAAAAAACTTAGTGGTTTCCCTGTAGAATTTACCGGACGGATGGAGAATATCTTCAGGCTTACAACTAATGCATTTACTATACCTGAAGCAATAAGGCGCGCACAGGCACTGGCGTACGGCACTACTGAAGATGTGGCTAACGTGGTGGCATGGTCAAACATCAGCGATACGTTTGAAGATGAAACCTTCAGGGCAGAGGCAATAAGGTTTGCCGCAATGGTGAGGGTTGAAATTGGCATAAACGATTTGAACGAAGTATGGGAATACATCTTTGCAATGAAAGCCGAGAATAAGGCTTACACATTAAAAGGCCGTACATGGGCTGCAGTTTGCCGTAACGCGAGAGCGTGGCACCTTGACATGGCGCGGAAAAGGGAGGCTGCAAACTACCGCGAATGGGATAGGAGAATGTTAAACGACTTTACTCTTGAAACCGAAATGGCTACCTTTAAGGTAGTGCAGCTTACCAACTCTGTGGAGTTGTATGAAGAAGGCTACGAGATGTCGCACTGTGTGGCCGATTATGTGCAGGATTGCCTTGACGGTACCAGCGCCATCTTCTCTTTGCGGAAGCAGATGAAGGGCCAGGTTGAATTTGAAAGGCTTGGTACTATTGAGTTGCAGTTGGAAACCCGAAGGATTGTACAGGCACAGGCAAAGTATAATGATGAATTGTGCGAGGAGGCTGAAAGCGTGATGCAGCAATGGGCGGCAAAGGAGAACTCTGGTATTGGCCATGAAGAAGAGTGTGTCGCGAACCTTCCCGAAGCACAGGTCCGGGCAGCCATACGGGCTGAAAATAGTGTGGCTTTGCGTATCATCGTCTTCATACTGTTGAAAATATTGTTGAATATACTTGAAAAGTCATGCCAACACTAATAATGCCGGCGGGTACGCCGCCGGCTTTTTAAAAACATTAAAAATGGCAAAATTAAAATTAAGAGGTAAAGACCTCAAAGATATAGGGTATCCGCAGACTAAGGCAATAAGCCTGGCGCTGGATGCCATGGAAAAATATTATAAAAAAGAAACCAGACCCAAAGCGCTCGCTGCGCTTAAGGATGTATTAACGTATCCTGATAATTACCTTACCCATGACGCATTTTCCAAGGTGGCGAAGGCTTTGCTGGAGAACAAACACACGGAATCAAGAGCGCTAAACACTGAGCGGGCTCCATTCAAAATATACGGCGAAGACCAGATAGAGCAAGGGGCGAAAGACCAGTTGTACACGGCCTTAACATTACCGGTGTCGCGTAAAGGAGCACTTATGCCTGACGGGCACCAGGGTTATGGTTTGCCAATTGGTGGTGTGCTGGCGACCGAAAACGCAGTAATTCCATACGGCGTGGGTGTCGATATTGGATGCCGGATGTGCCTTAGTATTTATGACATTGCGCCATCTTACCTTGAGGGGCACAAGGATAAGTATATTAAGATACTGCAGGAGCATACAAAGTTTGGTGCGAATGAAGTTCAGAAAAAGCCATCTCCCCATGATATTTTTGACAGGGAAGAGTTCAGGACGATTCCCGTTGTAAAACGGCTGAAAGACCGTGCCGTACAGCAATTAGGAAGTTCCGGCGGGGGCAACCATTTCGTAGAATTCGGGTTGGTAGAAATTTCAGAAGAAGATAATGATTTCAATGTGCCGCCGGGTAAGTATGTAGGAGTATTGTCGCACAGCGGTTCCCGCGGGCTTGGGGCCAATGTTGCCAAACATTACACCGATCTTGCAATGAAGCATACACCATTGCCTAAAGAAGCGCGCCACCTTGGCTGGCTTGATCTTGCTACGCAGGAAGGGCAGGAGTACTGGCTGGCAATGAACCTTGCGGGTGATTATGCTTCAGCCTGCCACCATGATATACATAAGCGTATTGCTTCCGCTTTGGGTGAAAAGCCATTGGCAATAATTGAAAATCACCACAACTTTGCCTGGAAAGAACTAGTCGATGGCCAGGAACTCATAGTTCACCGCAAGGGTGCTACACCGGCGGGCAAAAATGTTATGGGTATCATTCCCGGCAGTATGACCGCACCCGGCTATATCGTGAAAGGGCTGGGGAATGAGCAATCTCTTAACTCGGCATCACACGGCGCCGGGAGGCAAATGTCGCGCACAGTCGCAAAGAGAAACATCACCCACAGCGAGCTGCATAAAACGCTTGCAGACTATGGAGTGACTTTGCTAGGCGCGGGACTTGACGAAGCTCCTATGGCCTATAAAGACATTACTAAAGTTATGGCGCAGCAAAAAGATCTGGTATCATTATCAGGAACATTCCACCCGAAGATTGTGAGGATGGATAAGGCTTAGTTTACAGTCTCAGTTTACAGTTGAGAAAAGGTAAATTAGTATTCGTATGCTTACTGTAAACTGAGACTGCGACTGTTTACTAATTCCTGCCACTTTCTTCCGGATATAGTGTATAAACAGGGTCGCTCTGCCAATATTCTTTGGTGTCGGCATCTAAAATTGTAAGCGGCCCTTTAAAAGCAGCGCCTGTATCAACATTCCATATGTTGGCTTTGTTTACCGGGGTTGTTTTATTTATACGTGTTACAGGTGTATGGCCAATAAAAATTTCGTTGTACAGCGTAAAACGTTTGGGATACAGCGGGTCTTCGTGCTTTAAAGATATATCGAGTGACAGTGCCGTTTCCCATAGCGTGCGCTCCCAATAAAACATGCGGGTAAAATATTCATGTTTCACACCGTTCAGGTTCGTAAACCCTGCATGTACAAAAAGGCGATTATCATTGTCAAGATAGTAGTCCTGAAGGCTTTCCAGAAAGAGGATATGCAATTGCTTTTTCTCTTCCGGCAATCTCTCGTAACATTCCATGGTAAGCCTACCGCCGTGGGTAAACCATTGCTCGGTATACTCGCCGTCACGTAGCCATGAGAGCAGCAGGTCGTCATGGTTGCCACGCATGAATATGCATTTATACCTGGATTTAAGCTCTATAAGGTAATCAATCACTTCAGGCGATTGCCCCCAACCGTCAACATAATCGCCAAGAAAAATAAGGTGGTCATTTTTGGTGACAGCTGCCCGCTCCAAAAGCTGTACAAACGCTTTATAACTTCCGTGGATGTCGCCAATAACAAGGGTTCTGCTCATACCGCAACTTACAAAAAATATCAGAAATAAATATTACAGAATTGTAAACTATGCATACTTCATCTTCCGCAGTACCCGCATGGCTTCTTTAAAGGAAATGTATACGGTGGGATTAGTGTAACTCTTTAGTAAAGATTTAGCATCGGCCAGTTTTTGTTTTGCATCAGTAAACCCATTAAGGAAACAAAGCATAAGTGTAGATGGCAGGTTTTCAAGGTCTTTATGTTCGCGCGGAGATAATGCCAAACCTTTTGCCAGTTTTTCTAATAGCGCAAGATTGGCGTTATAAATGTGGTGCATCATCTTGCGGTTGTACTGAGGCGGGTCAAACAACAGCGTAGAGTTTATCCGGTAATCACCATTGTCCTGAAAACTGATAGTCACTTCTTCCAGCGGGTAGTAACTGGTTTTGTCATTCAGGCCGAGTGCGACATACTCTGTAATCACAAAACTGTCTTCATCATACTTTATGCTCACTTCATCAAGCGTAGAATAGAATAGTTTCACCTGTTCATTGATAAGCTCTATGTCGACCCGCGAAAAATATGTCTGGCCCTTCACCACTTTCTTATGCCCGGCCCAGCACACCACAAACAGTTCTTTGAAAACCTTGTGTTTTGCAGTCATGTCTTTGTGCCGGTTATTGATGAAGTCCAGCACGCCGTCAAGCGTATGGGCAATGCTGTTGCGGGAACTGTTTTCAATCTCCGCAACGGTATCAGCGTTTCCCGGAATTGCATCAGGGAGAACATCAACCGGAATAGAATTGCTTCCGCGCCTGTAAAAGCTCATACCTGCATGTATGGTATAAATATTTTTTTGAAAGATGAAGGCCGTGCATCAGGATGAATTGTCACCAGGCCTATAACCCTGTCTTTCGGCAGGCTGGGGAAGGGGACGTTCTCGTACTGGATTGTCGGCGGGTTATCTAAAAAGGCATTTACCAGGTTCTGTATGCGGCTGTCATCGTAGAAATCTGTCCCGGTTATCTCATTGTCATGGTCTTCCACACCAACAACAATGTAGGAGTTGTTAGAAGGATTGCTGTTTGAGAGCGCACAAATATGCTTCACAAATTTGGCCTTACCTTCTTTTGTGTGTAGGTTTAGTTGGCGTTTCTTGTCATAAAAAGTACCCTCATCATTGTGAGCAAGCAGATTCTTGATAAGAAGCCGTTTGTTGATCATGGTTGTTGCGGGTTGCGGGTTTCGGGTTGCGCGTTGGGACCAGCCTGTAAAGTTCCGGGATTACTGAATTTGCTGCCTTTGTAGTTAGCTGAATTGAGGTAAGAAATAAAGGAACCGAGTTTACTATTTGCAGTGTCAGCCTTTGCAACTATTTCTTCAAATTCCAGTTGAGAGATATGATTGCGGTCTAAAGCCCTATATAATTGTGACTTTACTTCTCCACATGAACCTTTAGCAATACTGAGGAATTGAATAAACTCTCTATTGCCATTTCTCTCAAAACCTTCGGCAATATTATCCATCACTGAACCTGAAGAGCGGCTTATCTGATTTTTTAACTCGAAATCTTTGCTAAGTGAAGTTGCTCAATCAATCGCCAAATATCAACGCTTATTTCCCTGGCAAGCTGCCAAACCTCTAAATCTTCAAATCTTTGAATTTTAGCCATAAAATTTGATTAGTTATTTGTCTTCTTTTACTTCGCAACCCGCAACCCGCAGCCCGCAACTCAAAACTTTTTTATCTGTGTTGCACTCGCCTGAGCCGTTGGTAATACCAGTAAATCAGCAATATTTACATGGTAAGGGCGGGTCACGACAAACGTTATGATATCGGCAATATCTTCGGGCTTGAGCGGTTCAAAGCCTTTGTAAACATTGGCAGCACGTTCGGTGTCACCTTTAAACCTCACCTCACTGAACTCGGTATTAACCGCACCCGGATTAATAGCGCCAACGCGTATGCCGTACTGGTTCAGGTCCATTCGCATACCCTGGTTCAGCGCGTCAACAGCGTGTTTGGTAGCGCAGTACACGTTACCGTTGGGGTACACTTCTTTGCCTGCAACCGAGCCTATGTTGATGATGTGTCCGCTTTTGCGCTCTACCATCCCCGGTATAACAGCCTGAGAAACATACAGCAAGCCTTTCAGGTTGATGTCGATCATCATGTCCCAGTCGGCTACATCACCGCTTTCAATCGGGTCAAGGCCATGGGCATTGCCGGCATTGTTTACAAGGATATCAATGTTCTTCAGCTCATCGGGAATAGAAGCAATGGCTTCGTTGGTAGAGTTCTTGCTGCGAACGTCAAAGTTTAGCGTGTGTACCATGGTGAGTGGAGAAAGCTCGTCCTGAACTTCAGCAAGCCTGTCATCTCGGCGCCCGCACAGGATAAGGCGGAAATGATTCTTGGCGAAATACCGCGCCGTCGCCCTGCCAATACCGCTGGTAGCACCTGTAATTAAAGCTGTTTTCATTTTATTTCTGTAAGGTTTAAATGTTTAATGTTCAAAATGTTTTGAGTGGAACTTTTCAACTTTATCACTTTTAACTTTCCAACTCATTAAGGCACTTTTTCGCCCATACTTTCCGTCCAGATTGCGAACCAGTCTTCAAGATCAAGCCGTAAATCTTTGGCTTTCATCTGATTGATGAGCCTTTCGGCTTTTATAGAACCACTCACAGGGATAATACCTGCCGGGTGCTGCATAATCCAGGCAAACAAAATAACATCGGCCGGCCTTTCATATTTTGCTACAAGATCAATCAGAAGTTTGTTAAGGCGCTGGGTTTGTGGCGTATCATGTTTGAAAACCGAACCTACCGGGCTCCATGCCATCGGTTTTATATTGTTAACCTGCATATAGTCAAGGCTTCCGTCGAGCATTGGGGTATATGCCGTTGCCGAAAACTCTATCTGGTTAACATCAACTTTAGTACGCGAGCGTATTAAATCGGTCTGGCTGTTGGTGAAATTACTCACCCCAAAACTCCTGATTTTTCCTGAGCTTTTCAGCTTTTCAACAGCTTCGGCAATTTCGTCAGGCTGCATGAGAGGGCTCGGCCTATGCAGCAACAGCAGGTCTAAGTATTCAGTTTTCAGGTTTTTAAGGGAGTTTTCTGCCGACCAGATAATGTAATTCTTCGAGTAATCATAATGCTTTACTTTGTTCGGCCTGCTGCCAACTGTATGTTGTATTCCGCATTTTGAAATAAGCTGGATGGCATCTCGGGCAATTCCGCTTTGGGCAAAGGCAGCGCCAAATTCGGCCTCGGTAGTGTAGCCGCCGTAAATATCGGCATGGTCAAACGTCGTGATTCCATTGTTTACGCAGGTTTGCATTAAATCTGCCATCTGGGCTGTGGTGAAATTAGCCTGCCATGCGCCCCAGTTCATACAGCCGGCAATTATCGGCGAAAAATTTATTTCCATCAATTAAAAAAGGTATTCAAAATAATTTATCTGTAAACTTTCCGTTGTTAAAACGGTGCCGTTAAAAATAGCAAAAATACTTGTCGCCAGCGTAAACCCCAGTGCAGTAAAATTATTTCTTTAACAATACATTAACAGCGCACGTATAAAGTTTATCAATGGATTGTCAGTATCAAAAAACCTTAGTAAATTCACACTCCAAAATAGAAAACAATGGAACAAAATACTTCCGCAATAAACATACAGGCCATCAATGAAAAAATAGAACGCGAAAGCGCTTTTGTTGACCTCCTGACAATGGAGATGAACAAAGTGATTGTTGGCCAAAAAACCATGATAGAAAGGTTGCTTATCGGCCTGCTCGGGCAAGGGCACATTTTGCTTGAGGGTGTCCCCGGGCTTGCCAAAACGCTTGCCATCAATACACTAAGCCAGGCAGTGCATGGCAGCTTCAGCCGCATCCAGTTCACGCCCGATTTGCTGCCGGCAGACGTGGTTGGTACCATGATATACAACATAAAGCAAAACGAGTTTTCCATAAAGAAAGGGCCAATCTTCGCCAACTTCGTATTGGCCGATGAGATTAACCGTGCTCCGGCCAAAGTACAATCGGCATTACTTGAAGCCATGCAGGAAAAGCAGGTAACCATTGGCGAGCAGACCTTTAAGCTGGAGCGCCCGTTTCTGGTAATGGCAACGCAAAACCCGGTAGAGCAGGAGGGAACGTATCCGTTGCCGGAAGCGCAGGTAGACCGTTTCATGCTGAAGACGGTTATCGATTACCCTAAAATGGATGAAGAGCGCCTGGTAATCCGCCAGAACCTGAAGGGCAGCCACGCCACGGTAAATCAGGTAGCATCGCTGGAGCAGATAGCCCGCGCGCAGCAGGCAGTGCGCGAGGTGTACATGGACGAAAAAATAGAAAAATATATACTGGACCTGGTATTCGCCACCCGTTTCCCTGAGCAGTACAAGCTGGAGAAAGTAAAGCCGCTCATCAGTTTCGGCGCATCGCCAAGGGGTAGCATCAACCTGGCCATGGCGGCAAAATGCCATGCCTTCATCAAGCGCAGGGGCTTCGTAATCCCTGAAGATGTTCGAGCCGTGGTGTATGATGTGCTTCGCCACCGTGTGGGTGTAACCTATGAGGCAGAGGCTGAAAACATCACATCGGTTGATATCATCAACAAGATTGTGAATGAGGTTGAGGTGCCATAGTTAAAAGTTAGAAAGTTGAAAGTTTAAAAGTTGGACGGTCACCGTTCATCGCGAAGAACTTTCAAACATTACAACTTTCAACATTCAAACAAAAAATGGATACAAAAGAACTTTTAAAGAAAGTACGCAAGATAGAGATTAAGACGCGGCGGCTTAGTGACCACGTGTTTTCGGGCGAGTACCATACTTCGTTCAAGGGGCGCGGTATGACCTTTAGCGAAGTGCGCCAGTACCAGTTTGGCGATGACGTAAGGGCCATAGACTGGAATGTGACCGCGCGCTACAATGAGCCGTACGTAAAAGTTTTTGAGGAAGAGCGCGAACTCTCTATGATGCTGATGGTAGATGTGAGCGGCAGTGAGAGTTTCGGTACGCAAAACGGGTTTAAGAAAGATATCATTACCGAGATTGCTGCAACCATGGCTTTTTCGGCAACACAGAATAATGACAAGATAGGGCTGCTGCTGTTCAGTGACATCATAGAGCTGTACATCCCGCCGAAGAAAGGAAAATCACATGTGCTGCGCATTATCCGTGAGCTTTTGGAATTTACGCCGAAGAGCAAAAAAACCGACCTGGCGCAGGCATTACAATTTTTGAGCGGTACGCAAAAGAAAAAGCAATCGTATTCCTGATAAGTGATTTTATGGCGACAGGCTATGAGCATACACTTAAGATTGCGGCGAAAAGACATGATATAACCGGCGTGCGCGTGTACGACATCCGTGAGGAAAAGATGCCTGACGTGGGACTTGTGCCAATGGCTGACGCTGAAACCGGCGAGACTATGATGGTTGACACTGGCAGCAAATCAGTCCGCCTTAATTATGAAAAGTACTACCGCGATATGGTGCAGAACTTTAAGGAAACCTTTAGCCGGAGTGGTGCCGGAACGGTGAGCGTGCGCACAGATGAATCTTACGTAACCAAATTGTTAGGCTACTTTAAGGCACGGGCCTGATGAATTTTTGAGAATGTATAAACTGAAGACACTATATATCTTATTGGCAATGCTGGCGGGTTTTGTATCCTATGCCCAGCAAAACGGCGTTACCGCAACGCTTGATAAAGACACCATAAAAATAGGGGCACAGGCTAATCTTACAATCAAAGCTACCGTAAACAGCAACACAAAAGTCAATTTCCCGACAGGAAAATCTTTCGGTATGCTCGAAGTGCTTGAGGCTTACCCGACAGATACCGTGAAGAAAGGTGCACTGCTGGAACTATCTAAAAAGTATGGCATCACTCAGTTCGATCCCGGTAAATACACCATCCCGCCGCTTACGGTTGTCATCGGTAAAAAGCTTGTCGATACAAAGCCCGTTACCCTTGAAGTTAAGGATGTTGTTGTTGATACGCTGAAGCAGAAGATGTATGACATAAAGCCTGTAATTGCCGGGCCTGCACCAAGCCTTTGGTGGCTGTATGTGCTGATTGCGATTGCCGTTGGCGTGTTGGGATACTTCGGGTGGAAATGGTATAAGAAAAGAAAACCAAGGCAGAAGAAAGGCGAGGTAATAATCGAACTTTCGCCAATTGAAAAAGCAACAACTCATTTACAGGAGCTGGAACAAAAGTCGTTGCTTCAAAAAGGCGCGGTAAAAGAATACTACAGTGAGCTGACTGATATTGCCCGTACTTACATTGAAGAGGCCATTGAAATCCCGGCGATGGAGAGCACTACAGGCGAGCTCATCGAGGCGATGCAGAAAACTACGCAAAAGAAAAAATCCGGCTTTCGGAAGAAATATTTGCAAAGCTTGAAAAGGTGCTGCGTACAGCTGACATGGTGAAATTTGCGAAGGCTATTCCGCCTGAAAATACCATTGCGGAAGACAGGCAGACGATAGAACAGAGCATCATCATCATTGAAAAAGCCATTCCGGTTGATGTAATCGATGAGGAAGATAAAATGGCTATGGCGCTTCGCGAAAAACAGCTGCGCGATGCAAAACGCAGGAAGATTTACACCGGCATCGGCATAGCAGCATTCCTGTTGCTATTAGTTGGTGTGTTCTTCGGAGGCAGGTACATAAGGGATAATTACATAGGTAACACAACCCAGGAACTGCTTGAGGGCGAGTGGGTGAAGAGTGAATACGGTGTGCCGGGAATAGTAATGGAAACCCCGAAAGTACTCTTGCGCGAAGATGCCAAGAAGATTTTGCCGAAAGAAATCATTGAGAAAAACAAGGAAACAGCAGTATTTGCGTTCGGCACTGCAAAAGGCGATTTTGTTATCAGTGCAACCACCATGCTGTACAAGCAGCCGGGTGATGCTGATTTGGCACAAGCGTTTGATAGTACCGTGCAATTATGGGAGAAACAAGGTATGACAAATATCTCGGTTAAGCAGGATCCCTTTACAGTTAAAGATGGCACTCAGGGGCTTAAGGCTACCGGGACAATGCGCTACCCTGCGCAGGGTGATGATGAAGGCGGCAGGGTGTATTATGAAGCGATTTATTATAAGCAGCCTAATGGCCTGCAGCAGGTTATCATGATGCACCGCGAAGGTGATGCCGCCGGAGCTGAAATAGTGAAGAGGATAAGAGAATCGATAGAATTTAAGAAACTTAACTGATGGGCGGCATATCATTTTTAAATCCTGCTTTCTTCTGGCTGTTGCTGCTTATCCCGGCAATAGTTGCCTGGCGTTTTATAAAGAAAGGCCGGAATCGCGCTGTGCTTAATGTAAGTTCGGTACAGGGGTTTAAGGCATCACCTTCTTTACGGATGAGGCTGTATCCTGCCTTGTTCTGGATGCGTATCGCTGCAATGGTATTCATGATAATAGCGCTGGCAAGGCCGAGGACTATGGACCCCGACAGCCGTTCGCGCAAACTGGAAGGGATAGATATTGTTATGGCAATTGACGTTTCGGGCAGTATGCTGGCGCGCGACCTGAAACCCGACAGGCTCACGGCCCTAAAAGAAGTGGCGGCCGACTTTACAGATGCCCGAAGAAATGACCGTATAGGCTTGGTATTATACGCTGCTGAAAGCTACACGCGTACGCCGATTACCAGTGATAAAGCATTGCTAAAGGAAGCGATACGCTCTATCAGGTTTGACAATACAATATTAAAAGACGGTACGGCAATAGGCATGGGCCTGGCAACGGCAGTAAACCGTATAAAAGACAGCAAGGCCAAAAGCAAGGTGATAATTTTGCTTACAGATGGTGTGAACAATGCCGGAACGATAGAGCCGCTTACAGCAGCCGGCCTGGCAAAGGAGTTCAATATTAAAGTATATACCATCGGCATCGGGACTAATGGCAACGCTGAGTTCCCTTACGCTTTGGGCCCGGATGGGAAGCTGCGCTACCAGATGCAGCCGGTAAAGATTGATGAAGAAATATTAAAAGGCATTGCCAAGCAGACCGGCGGGCAGTACTTCCGCGCAACGGATAACAGCAGCCTGAAAAGCATTTATGCAGATATAAATAAACTGGAAACTACGGAACTTGATGATATACGCTACTATAGCTATACCGAATGGTTCAGGCCGTTTGTGTTCCTGGCGCTGGGCCTGCTGCTCTTAGAAGCACTAGCGCGTAAAACCTTATACAGAAGCTTTATATAATGTACGAACTGGATAAGCCCATATACCTCTACCTTTTAGCGCTCGTGCCGGTGCTCGTGGCCCTGTACCTGTATGAAGTGTACTGGCGCCGCAAGAAGCAAAGAGAATTTGGCAATGCAGAGCTGGTTGAGAAACTGGCGCCGGAGCGTTCGGTTTTCAAGCAGGCGCTTAAGTGGGCAGTGTTGCTTTTGGCAATAACCTGTGTGATAATAGCCATCGTAAACCCTAAAATCGGCACAAAGGTTGAGACCGTGAAGCGTGAGGGTATTGACATTGTATTTGCAATGGATGTATCGAAAAGTATGCTGGCCGAAGATATGGCCCCGAGCCGCCTTGAACGCAGCAAGCAGATAGTGTCTCAAATAATAAACGGCCTTGGCAGCGACAGGATAGGTATAGTGGGTTATGCCGGTGCAGCCTACCCGGTACTGCCAATAACGACAGACTATGGCGTAGCGAAGATGTTCCTCGAGGGGGTGAATACCGATATTGTGTCGTCTCAGGGGACTGCTATTGGCGCGGCGATTGATATGGCCATAACCTTTTTTGATGACCCTGACAGCAGCAAGCTCATTATCCTTCTTTCGGACGGTGAAGACCACGGTGAAGACAGTATCTCTGCGGCTGAACGTGCGAAGGAAAAAGGCATTAAAATTATTACTGTAGGCTTAGGGACAACCAAGGGTGGTCCTATCCCGATGCGCCGCAACGGCATCATCTACAGCTACAAGCAGGACAGCGAAGGCAATACCGTGACAACGAAGCTTTACCCCGAGGCTCTCCAGGCGCTGGCGCAGGCCACGGGCGGAGGATATATTTCCGGGCAAAGTACCAAGGCTGTTACAGATTATGTGAAAAACACAATCAGCAGCAGCAAAAAAACCGGATTTGAATCGCGCCGCGTTGCAGAATATGATTCGCAGTACCAGTGGTTCCTGGCTGCGGCTTTGCTGTTGCTGATATTAGACTTTTTCCTGCTTGAGAGAAAGACCGCCTGGATAAAGAAGCTTAACCTGTTTAACGAAAAGGAGCAATGAAAAGACTGATGACCTACTGCCTGCTTTTCCTGACGGTTGCTGTTTTCGCCCAGGAAAAGAAAAAGGATAAAGACCCGCACCTGCCGGAAGGCAACAAGAAATTCGTAAAGAAAGAATATCCTTCTGCGGAGGCGGAGTACAGGGTGTCTTCATCCAACGCACCGACTAAATCTGCATCCGCATATAACCTGGGCAACGCCATATACAGGCAGGGTTCGCCAATTGAAGCGGCAGGTTCTTACGCAAAGGCCATTAAGAATGCAAAAACAAAGCAGCAAAAACACATGGCTTTGCACAATCTTGGCAATGTGCTTATGAAGGAGAAAGATTACCAGCGTGCCGTGGAGGCATACAAGGAAGCGTTGCGTAATAACCCTGCTGATGAACAGACGCGCTATAACTATGCCCTGGCGAAAAAGATGCTGAAAGAGAACCAGTCGCAGGGCAACAGCAAGCAGAAAGAAGGTGATGACAAGAGCCAAAACCCGAACAAAGGTGATGGTAATGACAATAAGCAAAACAGGCCTGACAGCGACCCTAACGGCCAGCAGAACGACCAGAAGCAACGCCCTGACCAGGAAAAAAGCAAAGGTGAAAATAAAGACCAGAACAAAGGCGGAGGCGGCAATGACAAAGAGCAGAAGGCAGAGCAGGGCCCGTCACAGCAGCGTATACAAAACCTGCTGGATGCTATGGATAATGAGGAGAAAAAAGTACAGGAACGCGTAAATAAAGGCAAAGTGCAGGGGCAGCCTGCAAGACAGGAAAAAGACTGGTAGCAGCAATGAAACGTTTTTTATTACTGATAGTATTATTTGTGCAGGGGTTGTACGCCCAGGTTCAGTTTACGGCTGAACCTGACAAGACCACTCTTGGCCTTGATGAGCGCCTGCGTATAGACTTTACCATGAATGGTGACGGTGATGATTTTGTGGCACCGTCATTCACGGGGTTTGATGCTTCGGGACCTATGATCAACATTAGGAACTATTGGGTTAACAACAAGCATTCGTACAGCAAGATATACACGTTTATCCTTCAACCCAGGAAGAAGGGTACGTTTACTATAGGTTCGGCATTTGTAGAGATAGACAACAAGCGTTATAAAACAGCGCCATTTAAGGTCACGGTGACAGATGCTGCGCCATCGGTGCCTGTTGTTGAGCCCGAAACCGGCGCAGGCTTGTACCTTGTGGCAGTAGTGAATAAGACCAACCCGTACGTGAATGAAGCAGTGAGCGTGGTGTACAGGCTATACGTAGGTTACCAGGCGGATGTACGGAATTATTCCATTGCAGAGACACCAAAATATAACGACTTCTGGAGCCAGCGATTGGAGAGCGACTATACCCGCGTACACACCGGCGGAATATACAAAGGGCAGGAGTACAACTATGTAGAACTGATGCCTACAGTCCTGTACCCGCAAAAGAGCGGCGCATTAGAGATTGACCCGCTTTCTCTGGAGATAATTCTGGACGTCCCAACCGGACAGGTAGATTTCTTTGGCGACCCGATTGTACGGCAGGAGAAAAAGATACTTCGTGCCGATAAGAAAATCATCAATGTAAAAGCACTGCCTGACGCTGGCAGGCCAGCGAGCTTTACGGGAGCTGTCGGCAGCTTTGATTTTAAGGTTGTACCGTCTAAAACTACCGTTTCAGGAGGGCAGGCCATTGAGCTGACATTATCCTCAGAAGGGCGTGGCAACCTGAAACTTTTCCAGCTGCCGAAGGCAATTGTTCCGGAGGGCCTTGAAGCATATGACCCGGCGCATACCGAAGAGGTTGATGTTCCGCTTTCCGGCATGCAGGGAAGAATTACCGATAAATACAGCATCATCGCACAGAAGAAAGGCAGGTATACTATTGCGCCCATTTCTTTCAGCTATTTTGACCCGGCAACAGGCAGCTACAAAACCATAACGTCAGGAGAGTTTACGGTAAATGTATTGAGCGACGCTTCCGCAGAAGACTTGGCTGCAGCTGCTTCGGCTGAAAGTAACAAACCACAGTTCAGGGCCAATGCAACGGATACGCGTTTCAGCAGGATGGATAGCGAAGACTTCTTTGGGTCGGTGTTGTTTTACGTGTTAATGGTATTGCCGTTTACTTTGATTCCGGTAATCATCATAGCTCGCCGCAGAAAAGAAGAAATTGACAGCGATATCGAAGGCAACAGGAAAAAGCAGACGAGCAAACTTGCGAAGAAATATCTTGGCGATGCAAAAGCAAACATTGGCAGCAAGGAGCTGTTTTACATCGCGCTGGAGCGTGCATTGCACAATTTCCTTCGGGCTAAGCTAAGCATTGAAACTGCCGATATGAGCAAACAGAATATCCGTGAGCTGCTGGCGTCTAAAAATGTAGATGCAGGTACTATTGATAACTTCCTGATGATTATGAATAACTGCGAGTTTGCACGTTATGCGCCATCAACCGATGCGGCCATGCAGCAGGATTATGATCTGGCGGGGACAGTAATGAACTCACTTGAAAAACAGCTGTAAAATGAAGACGTTGCTATACATATTGCTCTTGATAAGTTCAGTTTCCTTTGCTCAAGTAAGAGAGATCCCGTCAAATAATGAGCGTGATGTTTTTGAGATGGCCAATAAGCAATATGCAGCAGGCAAATATAAAGAGGCTGTGATGGGCTACGGCATTATCATTGCCGCAAAAAAGGAGTCGCCGGAACTGTATTACAATTTAGGCAATGCGTATTATAAGCTTAACGAACTCGCGCCTGCTATTTACAACTATGAGAAAGCCCTGATTCTTGACCCTGACAATGCCGATGTAAAAAATAATCTTGATTTTGCGCAACAGAAGCTGGTGGATAAAATCACGCCCTTACCAAAACCCGGCCTTAGCGGATTGGTAGAAAGCTGGGCAGGTGGCTATCATTACGACTCATGGGCTTGGGCCGCGGTAACATTTGCATTCTTGTCGCTTATCGGCTTTGCGGGTTATTATCTTCTGAAAAAGGAAAAACATAAGCGCTTGTTTTTTGCAGGGCTGTGTCTGTCGGTAGTATTGTTTATCATAAGCATCGCCTCAGCAGCATTTTTATATTCAGCAGCGATGGATGACAGCCCTGCTATAGTCTTCAGCAAAACTGTCGCTGTGAAGACTGATCCCGATACCGAGTCCGAAGATGCCTTTACCCTGCACGAAGGCACAAAAGTACAGGTTGAAGACCAAGGAATGGATTGGTGCAAAATACGCCTTGCTGACAACAGGCAAGGATGGATTGAAAGTACTGCGCTGCGGTTTTTGAGGTAGCTTACTTTTTTAACTCCCCAAACCATTCTTCCAAAGTTGGGAAGATCAGGTTCGAAACTTTCAAAATCGGGTTAAAGAAAAGCGAATTGTCCAGCGTTTCCTGTTCGGCAAATGTGTGATTGCTGTTAATCTTCAGGAAAAAGTGCAATATCACGCTAAGCATCAATACCATTTTAATGCCGCCGAACAGCCCGCCAAGCAACCGGTTTACCAATCCTAATCCTGAAAAATCAGCCAGTTTTGTAACGATTTTTGATAAAATTGAAACACCTATTACAACAGCCACAAATGTTATGATAAATGCTACGATGGCAGCATGCCTGGGATTTTCATTAATGTTTCCGCTGAACATACTCCCCACAAAACCTGAGAATTTTATCGCGATGAAGATGCCCAGCAAAAGTGAGACAACGCCTGCAAGTTCGCTAACCAAACCTTTCCAAAGGCCTTTTACGCAGCCGTAAGCAAGGAGTCCGCCCAAAATGATATCGATACCAGTCATGGCGCAAAGGTAGGCAACAGCCGTTAAATTTCAAGTTGTATCTTTGCAGGCTTAAACAAGACAAATGTCAAGAGACGAACAACTGAAAGAACGCTGGGAGCAGCTTGTTACTATATTATCTGACCGTTTTGCCGATGGTGACACGCTTGACCTTGATGCCATAATTTATCTTATAGGCGTGCAGGAACTGGGAAAATTCAACCGTAAATTCAAGAAAGACGAAAAGGTAAACCTGATGCACATAGCCATTTGCAGGCTACTGGAACCCTATGGCTACTATACCTTCGATTTTTTTGATGAAGACGGCTGGCCGCATTACACGGTAAAAGAAGAACTGCCACCGCTTAAGGCCGGTGAACAAAGCGTGCTGATGAAGGATGCCATCGTGAATTACTTCCTTGAAAAAGGACTGATAAAATAAGACGCTGCAACAATTTTTTGATGCATTTGCAAAGCGAAATCGCTAAATTTGCACCACTTTACCATAAGAAGAAATGATAGATAAGATAAAGGAATATATTGCCGAAGCCGAAGCGTTTAATGGTACATCTAAAGAAGAACTTGAAGCCTTCAGGATAAAATTCCTTGGGAAGAAAGGCCTGCTAAATGAGTTTTTTGCGGAGTTTAAGAATGTACCGAACGACCAGAAAAAGGAGTTTGGGCAGGTTATTAACACGCTTAAAAATGCGGCGCAGGATAAGGTTAATGCCATACAGGAAGCCCTTGAAAACAAGGAAGAAAGTAAAGGTGTTTACGGCGATCTTACCCGCCCGGGAGAACCCTTTCAGGTAGGGTCGCGCCACCCGATATCTATCGTTAAGAACCAGATTGTCGACATTTTCTCAAATATTGGTTTCAACGTAAGCGAAGGGCCTGAGATTGAAGATGACTGGCATAACTTCACTGCGCTTAACCTGCCAGAATACCACCCTGCGCGCGATATGCAGGACACGTTCTTCATCCAGACAAATCCTGATGTGTTGCTGCGTACGCATACATCATCAGTACAGGTGCGCTATATGGAGAATAACAAACCGCCTATCAGGACTATTTCGCCGGGGCGTGTGTTTCGTAACGAAGCAATATCGTCACGCTCGCACTGCATCTTCCACCAGATTGAAGGGTTATATATAGATAAAGATGTATCGTTTGCCGACCTTAAGCAGACGCTGCAATACTTCACTAAGGAGATGTTCGGCAAGAGCAAGATACGCCTGCGCCCTTCATACTTCCCTTTTACCGAGCCAAGTGCTGAGGTAGATGTATACTGGGGACTCAAGACTGAAACCGACTACCGTATAACGAAAGGCACCGGCTGGCTTGAAATCATGGGTTGCGGCATGGTAGACCCTAACGTACTCACCAACTGCGGAATAGATGCCACAAAATATAATGGCTTTGCCTTTGGTATGGGTATTGAGCGTATTGCTATGCTACTCTACCAAATTGGCGATATCAGGATGTTTTATGAAAATGATGTCCGCTTTCTGGAACAGTTCAAATCAAGCATATAAAAACGAATCCCGGCATTAACCGGGATTTTTTTATTTAATGGGGCGGAGGTAGTACCGTGCTTCCTCACCACCTTGCTCAGGATTGCCAAATTTATCACGCTTTATAAGCATACCGTCTTTCACTTCGAATTTAAGGTGGTCGCCTTCAGCATCAAGAGTGATCATGTTTTTGGCGCTGTCAAAATGGTAAGTCCCGTCATATACAGCTTCTTTTTCGCCTTTTCCAACCCTTTTAGAAATAAGCTTATAGGTGTTGTCGCCACTTACTGTTATAAGGGTAAAGATGCCTTTGCAATCGCCACAGGGCAATACACCGGAATATTTACCGTGCCATGAGGCTGTCTTTACTATAGGTATTGCAGGTTTTTTTACCGGTGCGGTTGTATTAGCTGTTTCGGTAGTATCAGCAAATGTTGTTGCATCAGCATCAGTTGTTTGGCTGCCGCCCGATTTTTCCTCATTTTTGCAGGCTGTTAGCAATGTTATTGCAGCAATGCATAAAATATGCGGTAGTTTCATTGTAAATCTTTATTTAGGTTTAGCTATGTTTAAAGTTTAAAACAAAGAAAATGAAAAAAGATATAATAATCCCAAAAGTCGAAAATGTTTATGTAGCTGCCCTTCAGGAATGGAATGATGATTTCATGGAAAAGACATGGTATGCCTACCTGATAAATGACAGTTATGAAAAGCTGGAGACGGTTATAGTGGTATCAAACGCATCAGGAATCCTTAATGGTGAAGAACGCAAAACCAGCATGCTGCGCCATGCATTTGTAGAAGTTTTGCCCGAGACAGCTGTAAAGATTGAAATGATTGAAGAGAGTGTACTGGCGCTTGATAACAGTTTCATGGTGACATTCTTTAAAGGGAATACGCTTTATGACAAGAACTTTATCTTTAAAGCAGGAACGATTAGCGAAGGTAATGTAACTGAAATCCCGGTTATCTTTAAAGATGGTATATTGGTGAAATAATACCTAAAACAGACAAAAAAGCCAACTGATAAGGTTGGCTTTTTTAATGCTGATTCCGCTTTGATGGGTTGATTACTCCCGGCGGAAAGTGTTTTTGATTGTGATTGATATAAGGTAGACGCATGCAAAGCCAAAAAGGTTGCATGGCAGTGAAAAAACATAGAAATTTATTGTTTCTGCTTTTCAGGGAATAGCAGTGACGCAGCCACGGCAAGCAATAAAACTCCGCCTACAACTATTAGTGAAGTTGGTGAAGAAATGTGGTAAAACGGGTTTATGAGCATCTTTATACCTATAAATGCAAGGATAATGGCAAGGCCATACTTTAGCCTGCTGAACATATGCATAAAATTAGCCAGCAGGAAATACAACGCCCTTAGGCCAAGTATGGCAAATATGTTGGAGGTGTAAAGTATGAAAGGGTCGTTTGGCGCTATAGCAAAAATTGCGGGTATAGAGTCAACAGCAAAAATCAGGTCGGTAAACTCAATTACAGCGACAACCACAAGCAAAGGCGTTGCCATGAGTTCACCATTAATTTTTATAAAAAAGCGGCTGCCTTCATAATTCTTGGTAACCTTGAAAAATTTATAAATGAGGCGTGCTCCCGGGCTCTTAGAGAAATCTTTTTCCTCGTCGTCATCGTCATTGGCAAACCACGATTTTATACCCGCAAATACAAGGAAAAGCCCGAATATTGATAGTACAGCATTAATGCGCACATTATATCCGAAGATATTCATCGTTGGCAGGTAGGTCATGTTGATAAGCTCAACCCCTGTAAAAATAAATATGGCACGGAACAGCAGTGCACCAATAATTCCCCAAAATAATACCTTATGGTGCAGATGCTTCGGGACATTAAAAAACCCAAAAACAAGAATGAACACAAAGAGGTTATCTACAGACAGCGCCTTTTCTATCCAATAGGCGCTTTGGAATTGAGTAAATTGTTCAAAGCCCAAAAAATAATAAATTACCCCGCTGAAAATCATTGCCAGCGATATCCAGACCACACTCCAGGCAAGGGCTTCTTTGTTTGAAACCACATGGCTGTGCTTGTTAAACACACCAAGGTCCAGCAGTAGCATTACAATAACTATAATGCCAAAAGCAAGCAGTACGCCCGGGTGGTTTATAAGGTGGTCCATAGTATTAGTCCAGTTTTTCGGTTAGTTTGCTGAATACTGATTTTGCATCTTTGCCTTCATAAAGTACATCGTGTACAGCGTCTATTATTGGCGTTTTAGCGCCATACTCTTTGTTGAGCTTATAGGCGCTTTTGGTGGCATAGTAGCCTTCAGCCACCATACTCATCTCCATCATGGCAGATTTAACGGTATAGCCTTTGCCAATCATATTGCCAAACATCCTGTTGCGTGAGAATACAGAATAACCCGTCACCAGCAAATCGCCCAGATAGGCAGAGTTGTTGATGTTACGCTTCATCTTATGCACTTTTCTTATAAACTTCTTCATCTCGCGTATGGCATTGCTCATAAGTAGCGCCTGGAAATTATCACCATAGCCAAGGCCGTGTGCAATACCCGCTGCAATGGCATAGATATTCTTAAGCATGGCAGCATATTCTGTACCTACAATATCATCAGTAATCTTAGTGCGTATGTAATAACTGTTGAGGTGCTTACCCATAATCTTTGCCTTTTTCTCATTACCGCAGGCAATGGTAAGATAGCTAAGCTTTTCAAGGGCAACCTCTTCTGCGTGGCATGGGCCGGTTATTACGCCGATATTATCATACGGGATGTCATACCTCTCATGAAAATGCTCACCCACAATCAGGCTGGTTTCGGGCACTATGCCTTTTATTGCCGAAAAAATTATCTTACCGTCAAGGCTTGCAGTAAGTTTCTCGAGCTCACCGCTTAAAAATGCTGATGGTATTGCAAAGATGATATAGTCAGCATAGGCTACGGCTTCATTCAGGTCGCTTGTAAGCCTCAGCTTTTTAGTGTCAAATTCAACAGAGCTCAGGTAATTGGGGTTGTGCTTTTGCAGCTTTATATGTTCAATGGCATCATTATTCCTCATGTACCATGCAATTTCAGGTACATTTACACACAGCATTTTAGCGATTGCCGTTGCCCAGCTTCCGCCGCCTATCACTGCGAACTTAGGAGTTTCGTTCATGTCGTTCTATCCGGTTTTTTGAAGTCCAAAAGTACTTAAAATTGTAAGAATGGCAATCAATCACACCATATACTGCAACAAATGTTAATTTTTCACCGGCACATACTTTAACTGTAAAATCACCGTTGTAGTTATGAATCAATTCCACATACGATTACATTCAGGTTAGTTAAAATTTTTGTTTTTGGTGTTTTTAAAAGGCATTGGGAATCTTCCTCAATGCCTTTTATCTTTACCAAAGATACTGAATGCGCCGGGCTGAAATTGTAAAGTAGTGTTAATCTGAAATTTATTTCCTGTAGAAAAGGTTATGCTCCAGGTATTGCCACACTTTTTCAGGCAGCAGCGGGCGGATGTTTTTTCCGGCTTTTACACAGTCACGGATAAAGGTTGACGAAATTTCCATAATCGGCGCATCAACCCTGTTAATTGAGTTATGGGCCGCGATATGTTCGTCAATCACTTCAGTATTTACACGCGGGTAAACATAAATTTTATGGTTCTGAAGGATGTGCTCATAATTTTTCCATTTATGCAATGAGTTCAGGTTGTCTTCGCCCATTATCAAAGCGTATTCATGCTGCGGGAATTTCTCCTGAAGATTTGCCAGCGTATTCACTGTATAGTTAGGCTGCGGCAGTTTAAACTCTATGTCGCTTGGCTTTAGCTTTGGGTAATCTTCCGTAGCCAGGTGAACCATCTGCAGGCGGTGGTGGTCATCAAGCAGCGTGCTTTTCTTTTTAAGCGGATTGTGCGGCGTAACTACCAGCCATATCTGGTCAAGTCCCGAAAACTCTGCCATGTGGTTAGCAATAGCAAGGTGGCCAATATGAATGGGGTTAAACGTGCCGAAGTACAATCCGATTTTCATCGTGCTATTTGCTTACGAATGTTTTTACCAGTTCATACGCTTCCTGCTTGGCCGTCTCAAGGTCATAATTCTTGATGATGGTATCAAACTGCGGCGCTGTAGCCATCTCTACCGATGCTTTTGCGATGCGCATATTTATCTTATCATCGCTTTCTGTGCTGCGGTTCTTAAGGCGAATCTTCAGCTCATCAATGCTTGGCGGCTTTACAAACACAGCCAACGTTTCTTCAGGGAATTTTTCTTGATGCGCAGGCCCCCGGCAACATCAATATCAAAAATCACATTCTTGCCCTGCGCCCAAATACGTTCAACCTCGCTTTTTAGCGTACCATAAAAATTGTCGCGGTACACTTCTTCCCATTCCACAAAATCTTCCGCTTTTATGTGTTTTTTAAATTCTTCGATAGACATGAAGTAGTAGTCCTTGCCATGCTCTTCAGTTCCTCTTGCTTCACGAGTGGCAGCCGATACCGAAAATTCAAGATTAAGTTCGGGTTGTGCCAGCAAATGCCGTACTATGGTTGTTTTTCCCGAACCCGATGGCGCCGAGAATACTATAAGTTTGCCGTTCATTTAGTTGTGTTGTTGTGTTTTTGTATTGTTTGTTGTTGTTGGTTTGTAGTTAAGTAGGCAACTATAAACAGTAAACCGTAAACTATAAAACGTTAAGCACTTGTTCTTTTATTTTTTCGAGCTCATCTTTCATCTGTACCACCAGCTTCTGCATCTTGGCGTGGTTGCTTTTAGAACCCATGGTGTTTATTTCGCGCCCCATTTCCTGGGTAATGAAGCCCAGCTTACGCCCGTTGGCCTCGGTTCCTGCAAGGGTTTCTATAAAATAGTTAAGGTGGTTTTCAAGACGGACTTTCTCTTCAGTAATATCCATCTTTTCAAGATAATAGATAAGCTCCTGCTCAAAACGGTTTTCATCTACGTTCACCTTTAGCTCCTCAATGGCGTTGTGCAGCCTGTCCTTCACGGTCTGTATACGTTCACCGTCAAGCGCTACGGTTTCATTCATCAGCGAGAGTATAGATGAAATACGCAGCAAAAATTCTTTCTCCAGCGCAACACCTTCTGTCACGCGGAAGTTATGAATGTTCTCAAGCGCCTGGTCAATCACTTTTTCAATCTCTTTCCAGTCGTCAATATCAATTTCATCACGCTCTGTTTTAAGGGCATCAGGCATACGTACCGCCATTTTCATCAGTTCCGTTTCATCCGCATCGGCAATTACCTCCTTCATTTGGTTGATGTAAGCCTTTACTATCGGCACATTTATTTTTGATGATGTCTCTTCGCCGGTAACTTCCACAAAAAGGGAAAAGTCAACCTTGCCGCGCTCCAGTTTTTGAGCAATGCGGTTGCGCAGGCCAAGCTCCATCTCGCGGAAAGCCGACGGCATGCGGACACTCAGGTCAAGCCCTTTGCTGTTGAGCGATTTTATTTCGACAGTTATTTTTTTATTGGGTAGCTGCAGTGATGCTTTGCCAAACCCTGTCATAGACTGTATCATGCAAAAATATTAAGGCTGCAAAGTTAGTGAAAAAAGAAACGGACTGTTACGCAGTATTTTGTTGCAGATGCTCAACAGCCGCCTCAACCACTTTTTTATTATTACCGATGAAAATTGAATCACCATCAACAATAACAGGGCGGCTCAAAAAGGTATAGTGTTCCAGGATCAGGTTTCTATAATCATTTTCGGTAAGCGCCTTGTCTTTAAGCCCGCGCTCTTTATACAGCGTTGCCTTCCTGCTAAACAGTGCTTCGTAGCTGCCGGCGAGCCGGTGCATTTCGGTAAGTTCAGCTTCAGTCATAGGTTGGGATTTGATTTCCCGAAGCTTAAAATTTTCTGTGTTCGGAAGTTGGGCCAGTATCTTACGGCAGGTGTCGCAGGTTTTGAGGTAGAATATTGCTTTCATGGTTCAAAGATAAAAAAAGTCGCAGTTACAGAAGCAGGGCAGTAGCGGCCTGTAAACTATAACTGCGACTAAACTATTTATCTAACATCTACACCTGCATCACTGCAAATGTGGTTTTCACGAACAAACAAGTAATCTTAAACTAACTTTTATCTCCAGCCGCCGCCTAAGGCTTTATAAAGGTTGATGATTGCTTCAAACTGCCTGTACCTGTTATCAATAAGGCTCAGTTCGGCATTAAGGGCATCATCTTTAGCTACAAGTACTTCAAGATAATTTACCATACCGTAAGTAAGTAATTCATCGCTATAGCCTGCTGCTTTTTTAAGGGCATCAACCTGGTTTTCACGTATGGTAATTTTCTTTGTCTCATTGTTATAGTTAGCCAAAGCATCGCTCACCTCACGGCCTGCATTTACAAGCGCCTGCTCAAACTGTATGTAAGCCTGCATGCGCTCAGCTTCGGCAATTTCATAACGTGTGCGTATCTGCCTTTGGTTAAATATTGGCTGGGCAATACCTGTAACTATATTGGCAAATATTGAGTTCACGCTGAACCATTCTTTGATGTCAATTGTCTGCAAACCACCTGTGGCTGTAAGCCTTAACGTTGGGTAAAATGCGGCGCGGGCTACGTTCTTTAGTTCAAACCTGTTTATCATCTCATATTCGGCAGCTACAACATCTGGCCTGTTTTTAAGCAATGAAGCAGAAAAGCCTGTCTTAATCTCCGGGTTAGGGACCTGTGCGTCAAAAGTACTGCGTGCAATAGCGTGCGGCGATTCACCTGTAAGTATACTGATGTAGTTTTCCATCAGCGTGATATTGTTCTTCAGGTCTTCAATGATAATTTCAGTAGCATACTTCTGCGCTTCGGTTTGCTTTACGCCTACTTCATTCACGGTACCGGCATCTTTCAAAGCCTTTATCGCATCTACGCTTTCGTTGCGGTTTACAAGGGTAGCCTCTGTAACTTTCAGCTGTGCATCAAGCGAAAGCAGCTGGTAATAGGCCGCAGCAATGTTGGTGATTACCTCTGTCTTTACTGCCTGGTTGGCTGCAATGCTTTGCAGGTATGCTGCATTTGCCGCGCGCTTCCCACTGCGTATGCGCCCCCATATGTCAGCTTCCCAACCCAATGTGGCGGTTAGCTGGTATTGATCAACATTTACCCTGCCGCCACCGGATGCACTGCTGAAAAGCGCTCCCAGCTGGCTGTTTTTAGACAGTTCCTGGTGTGTCCAGTCGGCTCCGGCATTTACAGTAGGGAAGTAGGCCGCCTTTGCCTGCCTCAGGCTGCTATTGGCAATAGTTATGTTCTGCATCGCGATACGGATGTCAAAATTCTTTTGCAGGCCTGTACTGATGTGCTGCTGCAAAATCGGGTCGGTAAACAGTTTGTCCCAGCTAATGTCGGCCAGTGATGCGCTATCCTGCGCTACAGCCTGTTCGCGGTACAGGTTTTCCGCCTTTACCTCAGGCCTTGTATATTCTTTTGCTGTGAAGCAGCTTTGGGCAAACAGCGCTATGGCTGCCATACCCAATATTTTATATATATTCTGTTTCATGTTATGCTACAGTATTTTCCGGTTGTTGTGTTTCAGGTTTACCCGATATCCTTTCCTGTAATGCCTTGAAGATGACGAACAATACCGGGATTACAAACACCCCGAATATCGTCCCTATAAGCATCCCGCCTACGGCGCCCATACCTATTGAGCGGTTACCTACGGCGCCTACACCACTTGCCAATGCCAGCGGAAGAAGGCCGAAGATAAAGGCGAATGAGGTCATTAAAATTGGGCGCAAACGTGCTCTTGCACCTTCAATTGCCGACTCATACAGGCTCATGCCGTGCTTGCGCCGCTGCATGGCAAACTCTACGATAAGGATGGCATTCTTGGCGAGGAGCCCTATAAGCATGATAAGCGCTACCTGGAAGTATATGTTGTTTTCAAGCCCCATGAGCTTCACAAATCCGATAGCACCTGCAATACCTACGGGAAGAGAAAGGATTACCGCAAATGGTACAAGGTAACTTTCATACTGCGCGCTCAACAGGAAGTACACGAATATCAAACTTAGAAGGAATACGCCCATTGCCTGGTCTCCCGCTATGATTTCTTCACGGGTCATACCCGAGAATTCATAGGTATAAGATTTAGGCAGGTGCTGCTCGGCAACTTCCTGTATGGCCTTGATAGCATCACCTGAGCTGAAGCCCGGGTTTGCCTTACCGTTCACGTTCACGGCTTTCAGCATGTTAAACCTTGATACTGCTTCAGGACCATATATCCTCTTGAAATCGATAAACTGGCTTATAGGTATCATCTGGTTTGATGCGTTGCGCACATATATCTTGTTGATGGATTGTTCATCAGCTCTCTCATTGGCTTCTGCCTGTATCATCACCCGGTACTGCTTACCAAAACGGTTAAAGTCAGTAGTATACAATCCGCCGTAATAGCCCTGCATAGTATTGAAAATATCACTAACCGACACGCCTGCATCTTTTGCTCTCTCCACGTTAATGTCCATCTGGTACTGCGGGAAGTTAGGGTTAAAGTTGGTCATGGCATATTGCACTTCGGGCCTTTTGGCAAGCTCGGCAAGAAACTCGTTGCTCACTTTACTTACGGTTGCCCAGTCGTCATCACCTTTGTCCTGTATCTTAAACTCAAAACCGTCAGCCGTACCAAAGCCCTGTACGCTCGGCGGGGTAAAGAACAGCATCTTGGCATCCTTAAATCCTGCTGTGCGGCCAAAAAGTTCGCCCACAATAGCATCAACACTTTGGTTGGCTTCTTTACGCTCTTTCCAGTCTTTAAGCCTGATTACCGTAAAGGCATATGCACCGCCGTTTACCCTGTTCAGAAGGCTGAAGCCCACAATGTTCATACGCGCTTCAACGGTTGGCATTGATGCAAGTACTGAGTCAAGCTGTTTTACAGTCTTTTCAGTTTTTTCAAGCGTTGTACCCGGCGGCATGGTAATATCTGCCATGATGATACCCCTGTCTTCATTCGGTATGAAACCTGCCGGGGTAGTGCTGAACAATAGCCATGTGATGCCTGCAAAAACCACGAGGGCAAGCGCAGTTATCCATTTTTTGCGGACAAGGAAGCCCAGTGAGCGGCTGTACTTGTTATTCATGGAATCGAAACCGGCATTAAATGCCGTAAAGAAACGTTCTTTCAGGTTTTTCTTCTTATGGTGATGTTCTGCATTATGCGGTTTCAGGAACAGCGCACAAAGCGCAGGGCTCAGCGTTAAAGCGTTTACTGCCGAAATAAGGATAGCAACCGCCAGTGTGATGGCAAACTGTTGGTAAAACACCCCTGAAGGCCCTGTAAGGAACGATACAGGAATAAAAACCGCAGCCATAACAAGTGTTATCGAAACAATGGCACCCGTAATTTCGCTCATGGCAGAGAGCGTTGCTTCCTTACCTGATTTTGCGCCCTCATCCAGCTTGGCGTGTACGGCTTCGACCACAACAATAGCGTCATCCACAACAATACCGATAGCAAGGATCATCGCAAAAAGTGTAAGCAGGTTTATGGAGAACCCGAAAATGTTCAGGAAGAAGAATGTACCCACAATTGCAACCGGAACGGCAATGGCCGGAACAAGTGTAGAACGAAGATCCTGAAGGAACAGGTACACCACCACGAATACGAGCAGGAATGCTTCGATAAGCGTTGATATAACCTTATCTATCGACGCATCAAGGAATGTCTTAGTATTAAATGGCACTACATACTCAATACCTTCAGGAAAGCCCGGTTTTGCTTCTTCCAGGATTGACATTACTTCATCAATGATATCGTTGGCGTTTGAGCCAGATGTCTGGAAAATACCAATGGCCACACCATCATTACCCATACCGTAATTCTTTTGCCCATAGTTGAATGCGCCGAGCTCAATCTTTGCCACATCTTTCAGGTGAAGGAAATTGCCGTTTCCGGTTGATTTTATTACGATATTCTCATACTCTTCAACCTTGCTCAGGCGACCTTTGTATTTAATCACATATTCATAGATACCTTTTGCATTTTCACCGAATTTTCCCGGTGCAGCCTCTACGTTCTGTTCTTGAAGCGCTGCCTGTATATCACTTGGCGCGATGTTATATGCCGCCATTTTAGCCGGGTCAATCCATATACGCATTGAGTAATCTTTACCACCAAATACGTTTACCTGTCCTACGCCTTTAACCCTTTGCAGTTTCGGCACCAGGTTAATCTTGGCATAGTTCTGCACAAATGTTCCGTCATATTCTTTGTTTTTTGAATAAAGCGACAGGAACATCAGTGCACTTGTCTGGCTTTTTAGTGTTGTTACACCTGTTTGAATAACAGCCTGAGGCAATTTGCTGGTAGCACGTGATACCCTGTTTTGTACGTTTACGGCAGCGATATCAGGGTTTACACCAAGCTCAAAGAATACCGAGATAGATGCCGTACCGTCATTTGCTGCGGTTGATGTCATGTAGGTCATACCCTCCACCCCGTTTATTTCTTCTTCAAGCGGAATAACAACAGAGTTAAGTACGGTAGTTGCGTTTGCCCCTGTGTACGTGGCGTTTACCTGTACTGTAGGCGGCGCGATTTCGGGGTATTGCTCTACAGGCAATGCCATAAGCCCGAGTACACCCAAAATAGTTATAAGTATTGAAATTACGGTAGAGAGTACCGGCCTTTCTATAAAAGTTTTAAGCATTTTAAATTCTTATTTTTTGGTAACGGTTGTTGTTTTGGTTGTTGCCGTTGTTACAGTATCTTTAGCAGGTGTCGCGGTTTCTGCTTTGGCAGCCTGTTGCGGAACTATAGCCATACCATCTTTAAGCTTTGATGTTCCTTCCGTCACGATAACTTCTCCTGCCTCAAGGCCTTCACTTACCACGAAATTCAGTCCTGAAGTCGTGGCCGTTGTAATTACTTTAGATTTTACCGTATTGTCTTTCTGCACTACATAAACCATTTGTTTGCCCTGCATATCAAACACAGCATTTTGCGGTACAAGTATGGCATCTTTGCGCTGAATCGGGATGCGTACCACACCTGTGCTTCCGCTTCTCAAAACTGCTTCAGGATTGGCAAATTCCGCCCGGAAGTCGCTTGTACCCGTACCTTCGTTTACAAGTCCGCTCACGGTCTCCAGCTTACCTTTATGGTCATATTCGCTACCGTCAACCAACAGTAAGCTTACCGGGGGCACGTTGCTTAATTTCTGCTGAAGCGTTGCGCCTTTAAAAGTCTTTGTGAAGTTGAGCATTTGCTTCTCATTCATTGCAAAGTAGGCGCGCATTATTTTACTGTCACTTACAGTTGTCAATGGCATCTGGCTGTTAGCGCTTACAAGGCTACCTTCTTTATACGGGAGTGTGCCTATCACGCCATTTACAGGAGAGGTTATAGTACCATATCTTATAGTTGCCGCAACTGAAGCATAGGCAGCTTTTGCCTGCGCAAGGCGGGCTTTGGCAGTCTCTAATTGTACTTTAGAAATAATGTTGCGCTCTACCAGCGGCGCGAGCCTGTCAACTTCTACCTGCGCAGCATTTACATTAGCTCTGGCAGCAGCTGCATCCTGGTTAAGCGTTTGTGTCTCGAGCTTGAATAACAGCTGGCCCTTGCGTACCTGCTGGCCTTCGTCAACATATATCTTCTGGATGAAGCCGTCAACTTTCGGGCGGATCTCTACGTTCTGCTGCCCTTCAAGATTGGCAGTATATTCTTCATAAGTGGTGGCGTCCTGCCTTTCAACAGTCTGCACCGGGAAAGGCATCGGGCCTTGCGGCGGGGCCTGCTGTTCTTGCTTTTTTCCGCATGATGCCAGTATTGTTAAAGCGGCTATTGCGCTTAGGATGATTGTTTTTCTCATTGTTTTACTGATTGTTATTATTCTGATTGATGGTATTTGTTTTTTGTTGTTCAATTTGCTTAAACTTTTCAATAGTCTTCTGCAGGAGTATCTCTATCTCAAGTACATGCTGTTTATATGCCTGAACATTTTCATAATTAATCTGTTCTTCACGGCACGAAATATTCTTTTCACGGTAACAAAGCATCCTTTCGATGATGTCTTTCTCAAATTGGAGCATTTTCATGTAGTTGCCCATACGCTCGCTGAAAGGCGCCGGTTTGAAATACTTTTTCCTGTCACCGGGAAGCGTGTAATAGGTTATTTTGCCCAGTTTTTGCAACAGGTTGAGGTTTGTTGAAACTGAACTTTTACTGGCCGACATACGTTCTACCAGGTCTTCGAATGTAATGCCGCAGCGGCAGCCGTCAAGAATTAATGTTGCAAGTATTCGTGAGCCGAGCGGGGGCAGGTTGTGGTGTGTTTCGAAATGGATGCCAAACATCTCGATCAACTCCTCTTTCTCTTTCTGTAAATCTGACATGTTTTTACCTTTCTATTATTTGAGAGTGCAAAGGTAAATATTAGTTCGTTTACAACCGAACTAATCGAACTAATTTTTTGTTAAGAAAGTGTTAATCGCTTCACTGCACAAAAAATCCCGTCAGGGAAACGGGATGTATTAATTTAAAACTTCTATTCTTACGGTAATCTCACCATGATTCTTATTGTCGGTGATTTCCATGAAAGCTTTTTTAGATAGGTCAATGTCGCGTCCGCGTGAAAAAGGGCCGCGGTCATTGATAGTTACTACTACGGACTTATTATTTTTTAGGTTAGTAACCCTGACTTTGGTGCCGAAGTCGAGTTTTTTGTGGGCCGCAGTATATTTGCTGTTGCTGAACTTCTCGCCGCTGGCAGTTTTTTTACCGTTGAATTTATCGGCATAATAACATGCCACTGCCTTCTTATCATAGACCTTTCCGCCGGCAGCACTGCGTGACGAACCGCACGATGCAATTACTAACATCGTGAATATCAACAATACCGCAGCAATTTTACGCATGCGTTATTCTTCTATTATCTCGATTTTTACTTTAAAGGTGCCTGAGCCTTTATTGGAAGCTATTTCCATAAATGCCTGTTTGGTCAGGTCTATCTCAAGCTTTTTGCTGTAAGGCCCGCGGTCATTAACCTTCACATCAACCCACTTGCCGTTCTTTTCATTAGTCACCCTTACTTTTGTGCCGAATGGCAGCTTCATGTGGGCTGCTGTATATTTCTTATTGTGGAAACGCTCACCACTGGTAGTTTTGCGCCCGTTAAACTTGTCTGCGTAGTATGTTGCAAGCACATCTTTTTTATACAGCGTAAGCTTTGTTTCTTTTACCGCCGGTGCAGGTGCAGCCTCCGGTTTTTTCTCTTCAATTGTATCTGATTTGGTTTCAGCTACTTTTGCAATACGTACATTTTTAATTTCTCCGTTAGAAAAACCTGATGCAAGGAAAATCAACAAAATTGCGCTAAAAAGTGTGATGCCTTTCTTCATACTGTCTCATTTAGTTCGTACTCAGTTAACAAACATGGTGCCATTTTGCAATCATCAACTGCATAAACGGCTGAATTACTGAATTATAGCCACTGGCTATACGGGATTCTGCTCAATAATAATATTAAACCTATTAAATATAAATAACCTATTTTCTTGAATTTACCAGTGTCGTTCATATCCTTCTTATGTCTTGACCACCCGATAGTTATCAGTGTGAGGGCAATAAGATTGGTAAGCGGGTGTTCAACCAGCACAAGTCTTAAATCTGCATTTTTCATTACACCGCCCATACCTAAATCTTTTGCTGTCTGCATGTAAGGCGATGAAAACAAAAGCAATAGCCCAAGCAAAAGCTGTACATGCGAAAATATTAGTGCTATTAACGATATTTTTCTGTCGTTTGCCGTGAATGCACGTTTTTTTGACAGGCCTGCCAACGCGTTAAGTACGGCAATAAGTAATAGCCCCAGCGTAGCAAAGGCCCAGTAAGAATGCAGGTTTAAAACCGTTGTATACATGCTTCAAAATTTGTTTGGGGTAACAAATATAAAACATGCAGCCCGAAAAATCGTAAAAAGTTATGTTAATTTGCTTTCAGCCTGTTGTTTAAATAAGTTTTGAGCAATAGAGATGTAGAGCTATCATGCTCATTTACAGTGCCAGAGTTCATCTCATTGAGGATTGATGATGCAAGTTGTTTGCCAAGCTCAACGCCCCACTGGTCATAGCTGAAAATGTTCCAGATTACGCCCTGAACAAATATTTTATGTTCATACATTGCTATAAGCGCGCCTAATGTTTCAGGGGTTAATTTTTGGATAAGAATGGTATTTGTTGGTTTATTACCCTTAAACACTTTAAACGGCAAAAGGTATTCCGCTTCAGTCTTTTCCACACCGGCCCTGTCAAACTCGGCCATCACTTTTGCTTCTGTCTTACCGTTAAGCAACGCCTCAGTCTGCGCGAAAAAGTTTGACATGAGTTTATCATGATGATCGGTATTACCATGCAATGGCTGGCTAAACCCTATAAAGTCTGTCGGAATTAGTTTTGTGCCCTGGTGTATAAGCTGGAAGAACGCGTGCTGTGAATTTGTACCCGGTTCACCCCAGATTATTGTACCGGTCTGGTAATTTACAGGATAACCGTCACGGCCTGCACTCTTGCCATTACTTTCCATAATGCCTTGCTGCAGGTATGGCGCAAGTTTTTGCAGGTATTGTGTGTATGGTATAAGCGCCTCGCTTTCAGCGCCAAAGAAGTTGTTATACCAAATGCTTAAAAGCGCGAGCACAACAGGTATATTCTTGTCAAAAGATGCTGTACGGAAATGTTCATCCATGCTATTGGCGCCTTTCAGCAGCTTGTCGAAGTTATCAAAACCTACGGCGAGGCTTATTGAGAGGCCTACTGCGCTCCATAAAGAAAAACGGCCGCCAACCCAGTCCCACATCGGGAAAATATTGTCTTTGTCTATGCCGAACTCGGTAACTTTTTTAATATTGGTTGATACGGCTGCAAAGTGTTTTGCAATATCATCCTGCGATGCATTTTGCAGGAACCATGACCTTACCGTTTCAGCATTAGAAAGGGTTTCCTGAGTAGTAAAAGTCTTTGAAGCGACTACAAACAGAGTAGTTTCGGGATTAAGGCCTTTCAGGCTTTCCATTACATGGTCACCATCAACGTTTGATATGAAGTGTACATTAAGGTGATTTTTGTAGAATTTCAACGCCTGTACTACCATATCAGGACCGAGGTCACTACCGCCAATTCCTATGTTCACCACATCAGTAAATGGCTTTCCGGTATAGCCTTTACGCTGTCCACCAATTATTTCATCACAAAACTGCTTCATTTTAGCCTTTACAGCATAAACTTCCGGCATTACATCCTGCCCGTTTACCTCTACAGAAGCGTTTTCAGGCGCCCTGAGCGCTGTATGGAGTACTGCCCTGTTCTCTGTCCTGTTTATTGCCTCACCGCCAAAATATGCTTCTATGGCACCTTTAAGGTTTACCTCTTCCGCAAGTGAATTGAGGATTTGCAGCGTCGTTTCATTTATGATATTCTTAGAATAATCAACCAGAAAATCATTCCATTGTATATGGAACTTTTCAGCCCTGCGGGCATCTGTTGCAAACATATCCTGCATTGATGCATATTGCATTTCTTCAAAATGTTTACGTAGTTGCTGCCATGCGGCTGTTCCTGTCGGGTTGGTGTTTTCCAGTGCCATTATTCTTTAAATTTTATTTGTGCTATGCTGTCAAGTTCTTTTTTAAGTGGCGTCATATGGGCTATAAACCTTGGCAGGTGCTTTTTGGCCATCGGTTCGCTATTTGGCAGTTTTTGCCTAAGCGCATCAACCTGCACGCCATTTTTCCAGAAACGGTAGCAAACATGCGGCCCGGTTGCCAGGCCCGTACTGCCTACACGCCCTATAATATCGCCCTGGCTCACGCGCTGCCCACGGCGTACCAGTATTTTGCTCATGTGCAGGTATTGCGTGGCATAGGTACGGTTGTGCCTTACTTTTACATAATTGCCATTGCCAGATGTAAAGCCCGTCTGCTCAACGGTACCGCTTGCGGTTGTCATGATAGGTGTGCCGTGCGGGGCGGCATAGTCAGTGCCATTATGGGCTTTCCAACGCATTTGTACAGGATGGAAACGCCTTGCAGAAAATCGCGAACTGATGTGTATGAATTTAAGCGGGGCTTTCAGGAACATATTCTTCAGCACTTTCCCTTCCTCATCATAATAATCATATTTGCGCGCATTTTCATCCTGTTTGAACGGAAATGCATAAATACGTTTTCCTTTGTATTCAAAGAAAGATGACTCTATATTTACAATACCGGCATAAACTGTATCGCTTATGTAGCGTTCATTTACAGCAACAGCAAATTTATCACCTTTTTGTATTTTAAAGAAGTCGATTGACCATGCATATATTTCCGACAGTTCATGCGCCAGGGCGGGGCTTGCACCTGCATTACTTAGGGTTTCTGACAATGAACCTTCAATTTCAGCAGCTATCACCCTGCGTTTTATGCTTACGGGGCGCTGCTTTTTATAGACCACTACCGAATCTCTAAGGTCAACTACATAATAGCTCATGTTATCAGGCTGGTAAACAAAAACCCTAAGAGAATCAGACTTTTTATCTTTCAAGAGAGTGTAAGGCTTACCTGCACGAATGTCACGAAGGTCAAACGAATCTTTTACTTTTTCTGTGATATTATGGATGGCTGCTGCACCATAGCCTTCGCTTTCAAGTATCTTCCCGAATGTATCGCCTGATTTTATAGTATCATTAATTACTTTAAAATCATTTAGCGTAAAGCCGAATTCCTTTACAATCTTTTCCTTTTTTACGGCCGGCTTTGGCTTTACACCCTCCTTATCTTTATTACAGGCAATAAGCGTGAACAATAATAGTATGACAGCAATATATCTCAACCTTTATATCCCTTTCCCTTTATTATACGTTTTCTCCCCAAGATTTTAGTTCTTCCTCACTCCATAGTTCAGGGAAAAATATCCTGCGCTGGTAACGCGGGTGCATATATTTTTTCCAGTCGCTGCCACCTGTAGCTTCCTGCGGGCCGTCAACGCTTTCAATATATTTTTTAGCTGTGTTGTAATGCCCCATCACCCAGGTAACGTTTACTGTATAGTCATAATGGCGCATGGCCTTTATGAGCTTAGGGTCATTCTGAGTTTCTTCAGGCAGCTGCTTAAACTTACGCCAGATATTTATAGTGTTGTATTCCTCCATAAAATCGAGAAACTGCTTTTTATATTTCCTTTCAAATTCAGCCAGCAGGTATGATTTTTCACCCGTTTTGTAATCCTTTCCGGCTGCCTGCCAGTACAAGTGCTCCAGCGCATGCTCATAAGGCGTATTCCTGTCAATAGTGGCGCGGTAGCGGTAATCTATGAGATTGATAAGGTCGGTAGATGCAAACTCAATCAACCTGTATTGTGCGCTCTGGAAACCGCTTGCGGGGGTAAGATTGTGGCGGAATTTCATATACTGCTCTACATCCATCCCGTCACGCATGATGTCAAAAGATGTGGTAAGCATATCAAAATACCGGCTTACGCGCATCAGTTTTTCTGTAAAGAAATCTGTTGACGGCACTTCGGTATGGCAGAGCTGGTCAATCTCCCAAAGCATCATCTTAAACAATAACTCATTGATTTGGTGATACATTATGAACACCATCTCGTCAGGCAGCACTGTACGCTGTATCTGCAAATTCAATAAGGCATCGGTTTGTATGTAATCCCAATATGTAATTGGTTTAGAATAAATCAAGCCTTCAAGATGTGTTTCCGTCTTTTGGTTCAGCGACTTGAAACGTTCATCAATTTCATTAAGTTTTTGCAGTATATCAGGTGTGAATTCCATTTATTTTCCTGTTATTTTTAAAGGATATTTCAATCCTTTAACTTCATCAATATCAGCCTTTAGTGATCCAACGGCAAGGCTCGCTTTTATACGGATAGGTACCTTATTGTCATCATCGCTTATCCATACCGTAAGGCTCTCCTGCTCTTTAAAAACACGGCCGGCCTGTACATAAGGCCTGAATATCATGCACGGCACTTTGCCCCATTTTGTCTGTATGGTTTCCCTGCCGATATATTTAAGCCTGAATTTTGTAACCTCATCATCAAAAAACATATCGACAGCAATAGATTCACCCACCGCCATTTTGTCAACATGCGGATGATTCCGCAGGTAGTAAAAAGTTGACACAATGTCCTGCACATCTTCTGTTACCGTAAATGTTTTTGTAGTATTGTGTTTATAATCTTTTACAGTAACAGTATTAGCTGCCTGATTAAAAAACCCTTCCTGATTCTTGGTGTAGCCTCCCTCATCAATTTTCCTGACAAACTGGTAAGGCTTGCCTGTGGTTTTGTCAAAATAGCTTTGGTAATCGTCTTTAACTTTGAAGAAAAATTTGGTCATACCGGTAGTATAGCCATTGCCTACAACATGATGCACTTTCTTATTGTTGCGCACGGCCTCTTTTACCTCAAGGGTCGCGTAGCCTGCATTTACAACACCATAATGTATACGGAATTTAAAGAATTCGCCTGTAGTGAAAGCTCCTTGCGAATATGCATTGCCAACGGTAAAAAGTATAAGTAACGCAAGTAATTTTTTCATTTCGTTTTTTATGTTTTGGTATTCTTACCAACGGAAATGCAATTTCTGTTCCAAAAGTAAGAAACAAAAAAACCCAGTCAAAATAATGACCGGGTTTTTATGCTATTAACCAACCAAAAAACTATAAATTATGAAAATTTACTTGCTTCCAAAGGAGGTTTATGACTTCTCCTTTTTTGCGGTGCAAATGTATTTACAATTTTTGAATTATTATCTGTAAAAAACTAAGTTTAACACACTTAATTCAAAAAACACATATATTGGCGGTTCAAAATTATATTATGTTTAAAAATAATACGCTTTTACAATGTACCTCTTAATGCCTGCTCACGTTCAATGCTCTCAAACAGCGCTTTAAAGTTACCGGCACCAAAACCACGGGCGCCCATACGCTGTATAATTTCAAAGAAAAGTGTCGGCCTGTCTTCTACTGGCTTAGTAAATATCTGTAACAGATATCCTTCCTCATCAGCATCAACCATTATACCAAGCTTCTGAATTTCAAGGATATCTTCCTTAAATGCTCCGCGGTGCGCACCAAGCCTTTCCGGCACGGCATCATAATAAGCCTGGGGTGGCTGGCTAAGGAACTCTACACCCCTTGCTTTCATGTCTGACACAGTCTTGATAATATCATCGGTAGCCACAGCTATATGCTGTACGCCGGGCCCGCCATAAAAATCAAGATATTCTTCAATCTGCGATTTCTTTATACCTTCAGCAGGCTCATTGATAGGGAACTTAATGCGGCCGTTGCCATTGCTCATAACTTTACTCATAAGCGCCGAATATTCGGTATTGATCTGCTTATCATCAAACGAAAGGAAGTTTACAAAGCCCATTACCTCTTCATACCACTTAACCCATACATTCATCTCGTTCCAGCCTACGTTGCCAACCATATGGTCTATGTACTTAAGGCCAACAGGAGCAGGGTTATAGTCAGATTTCCATTCACGATACCCCGGAAGGAAAGTGCCGTTGTAGTTTTTTCGCTCCACAAACATATGCACCGTCTCGCCGTAGGTATAAATACCGGCACGAACCACTTCACCAAACTCGTCAGTTTCAACTGTTGGCTCCATGTAAGGCCTTGCGCCACGTGCAGTTGTTTCTTCAAAAGATTTACGTGCATCATCAACCCATAGCGCCACTACCTTTACGGCGTCACCATGCTTTACGATATGGTCATTTAAAGGCGAATCTCCCTTAAGCGGCGTTGTAAGCACAATGCGTATTTTGTCCTGTTTCAGCACGTATGATGCTCGGTCTTTAACTCCTGTTTCCAATCCGGCATAGGCCAGCGACTGAAAGCCGAAAGCCGTTTTGTAAAAGTGTGCCGCCTGCTTGGCGTTGCCCACTATAAATTCAACATAGTCTGTACCCAGAAGCGGCAGGAAATCCTGTGCCCCTTCAAATATTTTTTCAAGTCCGTATTCTACGCTCTTTATCTCGTTGCTCATTGTTGTTTTTTTTAAGTTATTTGATCCGCTTCATTCCTCCGAGTGAAGCTGTCCTCTCTCTTTGGGAGAGGGCTAGGGAGAGGCTTTTTTTACTCAACCCACGATTTATAATACTTGCCATCATCAAGGCCCATTGCCTCTTCAGTCACCATCAGCGGGCGGAAGGTATCAACCATCACGGCAAGCTCTTCGGTAATTGTCTGGCCAATGCTGCGTTCCATTGCTCCCGGTGCAGGGCCGTGCGGTATACCTTTAGGGTGAAGTGTTATATGCCCCTGCTCTATGTTATTGCGGCTCATGAAATCGCCATCAACATAGTACAACACCTCATCACTATCTATATTGCTGTGGTTATATGGCGCAGGTATAGCTTTAGGGTGATAGTCATAAACCCTTGGGCAGAAAGAGCACACTACAAAAGTAGATGTCTCAAAAGTCTGGTGTACCGGAGGCGGCTGGTGCACGCGGCCTGTAATCGGCTCAAAGTTGTGTATGCTGAAGCCGTACGGGAAGTTATAACCGTCCCAGCCTATTACGTCAAACGGGTGTGTGGCATACACCACCTCATGCATTATGCCTTCTTTTTTAATCTTGATGAGGAAATCGCCTTTTTCGTCATAAGTTTCCAGCTGGTGCGGAAGCTTGAAGTCGCGCTCGCAAAACGGCGAATGCTCAAGGTGCTGCCCGCTTTGGTTTTTGTAGCGTTTTGGCGTATAGAATGGCGCTATAGACTCTACATAAAATAGGCGGTTATCTTCAGTATCAAAATCTATCTGGTAAATCATGCCGCGCGGAATGATAAGGTAGTCTCCGTATTCAAACGGAATGTTACCCATGAATGTGCGCAGCGTACCGGTGCCTTTATGGATGAAGATCATTTCATCAGCATCAGCATTTTTATAAAAATAGCTGCGAAGCGATTTGCGGGGCGCCGCCAGCCCGATGATACAGTCGCGGTTTACCAGCATGGCTTTACGGCTGTCAAGAAAATCATCCTGCGGCTTCAGCTCAAAACCTTTCAGCAGCAAAGATTTTATATTCTTATCTATGGCAATTTTTGGCTCTACCGAGTATGATTTTTTAATCTCTTTTACCTGCGTAGGCCTGTGCACATGGTATAGCAAAGAAGAGTGACCATGAAAGCCCTCAGTACCGAAAAGCTGCTCATAGTAGAGCCCGCCGTCCGGCTTCTCAAATTGAATGTGTCTTTTATGAGGGATATTACCCACTTTATGATATATCGGCATAGTGTCTCAATGTATTAATTAATAAAACAGTTCAGGTAAATGCCGCTCATTCAGGATTTCTCTTGATGAGGAATTTAAGATGTGCCAACAAATCTGTCCAATGCAAATTCATACCCTACAAATATCGGAAAAATTAATTTTCGGCAGGTTTTTTTGAGAAAAAAACAACATATCATATTTTAAATAAAAAATCCCGCTGAAGCTCAACGGGATTTATATTATTAAATGAAATGTTATTCTTCAGGGGCAAATGGCCCTTTGCCTATTTTACTGTTACGCTTACCATAGGCATAATAAACCAAGAAGCCTACCACAAGCCAAGAAAGTGACAACAGCTGCGCATCAACACTCAGGTTTATCATGAGGTAAATATTGATTATGATTCCCAACGTTGCAATTACCGGCAATGCAGGCACTTTAAATGTACGCTCAAGATGCGGCTGTTTTACCCTTAGTATCCATACAGCTATACAAACCATAGTAAAGGCGAACAGCGTACCGAAACTCGTCATATCGGCCAGCTTATTAATTGGTGTAAACGCAGCTACAATTGATATAAAAGTACCTAAAATAATAAGATTTCTCTTTGGTGTGCCTGATAAAGCATGTATCCTTGAGAAAACCGGCGGTATAAGCCCGTCTTTAGACATCCCGAGGAATATTCTTGACTGGCCCATAATCATCACCATAAGTACAGATATCAAACCTACTGTTGCAGCTATAGTGATAATGTAGCCTGCCCAGGCCTGGCCTGCAATATCAAAAGCATAGGCCACCGGGGCTTTAATAGCTTCAGGGTATTGACCAAGCGGGTCAAAATCTTTATAGTTCATCATACCGGTAAGTACTAGCGATACCATTATGTAAAGCGCCGTACATACCAATAGCGATACAATAATGGCAAAAGGCACATCTTTCTTAGGGTTGATAGCTTCACCTGCCTGAGTTGAAACAGCATCAAAACCTACGTAAGCAAAGAAAATGGCCGCAGCACCGGATATAATACCGCCGACACCATAGGCTTCATGGCTTGTTGTTTTATCTACAATTGTTGTAGCCTCAGGGATAAATGGTGTCCAATTCTCAATGTTTACAAAGAAAAGGCCTGCGAGTATTACAAATATTACCGCTGAAACCTTTAAAATAACGATGAAGTTATTTGCTTTTGCAGCACCTGATGTTCCACGGGTAAGTATACCTATTACTATCAAAACAATGAGGAATGCAGGCAGGTTCATTGAGAAACCTTCACCGGTATAGCTTGCAGGGTCGGTTGTAAGATATTCGGGTAATACTATCCCGAACATTTTGAGCATTTTATTAAAATACCCCGACCATGATACGGCGACCGTCATTGAGCCCATGGCATATTCTAATATAAGCCCCCAGCCAATAATCCATGCAAATATCTCACCTATTGTACCATATGCATACGCATACGCAGAACCTTCAACAGGAAGGATTGATGAAAAACTCAGAATAGCAAAGCGCAGCAAAAACACACGCAATACCTGCAATAATGAAAGATATTGCCAGTGCAGGCCCGGCATGATAATAGGCGCCTGTACCTGTAAGTACAAAAATACCGCCGCCAATGATAGCGCCAATGCCTATGGCCGTAAGGCTCCATTTGCCCAGTACGCGCTTTAATTCACTCTTTTTCATGTCTGCCTCAAAGGCCGACACGGGTTTAACTCTCCACTTGGACATAGTATTTAGTTTGGTATTAGAATGCCAAATATAGGGTTTTTATGAAAATTTTAATGTTTTTAGGAATTAATAGGTTGATTTGTTGATTTGTCAATTCGTTGATTCGGCTTCAGAGGGAATAAATTATTAATTCCAAATGAACAAATTAACGAATAGACAAATCAACACTAGAACCAAAAGCCTACGCTAAACCAGGTATGATGATCTTTAGTTTCGGGAGACCAGCTGTGCTTTATTTCGATAGGGCCAATGATGGTTTCCATACCGTAGCCAAATGCGTAACCGCTATAGCGCGGTATTGATAAAATTTCACCCTCATCATAAAGGTCATATCCTACGTTAGCAAAATTTGCGCTGAAATTTATATGATTTTTACGGTATATTTCATAATCAAGCGTGAGTACACCCTTTAAGAAACTGTTGCCTGAAATGCTGAGGAAGTCATAGCCGTAGAAATGGCGCAGGCCATTGGTTACCTGGAAACCATACCCCCCAAGGATAAAATCAAATGTTGGTACTGTGTTATCGCCTATAGTGAAACCTGTTTCAGCCTGCAGTTCAACAACAAGCCCTTTATAAAGCCGTTTAGCTGTACCAAATTCACCTTTTAAGATACTGAACCTGCTAAAGTCTCCGGTGTAATCTGACGAATAAAGGAACTGCTTCCCTTCACCTGCAAAATACCATCCTTCAGAAGGGAAATATCTGTTATCATACGAATCAAATTTAAGATACCCATAAGCCGAGAAATAGTCGCTATTGTCAAATACCGGAGTTAGACCCGGAAATGTATCTGATTTGATTTTCATATGCTTCAGCTCAACCCCTGCACCGAGCATAAAGCGCTGTGCAAAAAGCGTTTGTATATAAATCTGGTTTGTCCAGTCGCTGTAATCAAAGTTGATGGATTCTATACCAAAAATTTCCTTTAGCTCTCCAACAGAGTAGTCGGCATAAAGATTACGATTGAATTGTGTTAGATAGGAGTGGAAACCATAACTTAGATGAAATCCGTTGTCAAGATAATAGTCAAAAGTATACCGGAAGTTATCGCCCAGAACCACATCAAGCGAAGCAACATCATTACGAAGGAAAAGGTTTTTCTGGGTAAGATTTACAAGTATCCCGCTTTTATACAATCCGTCATAATGCAGGCCGAATTTAAGATAACGGTTTGTTGGCGTTTCCTTTAACTGAAGGTCAAGCACATCACCTCCCTGCGTACCTTGACGGAAAGAGTAGCTGATTGAATTAAAGTTCTGGGTGGCATTCAGGTTATTGATTCCGTTGCTCAGCTGGTCTTGCGTGATGGTAGCGCCTGACTTAAATTTAAGTTTCCCAATCACGTATGATCGTGTAAAATTATTGAGCCGGTTGATGTTGATATACTCTACTTTAATGGTATCGCTTAGCCGTATCTTCGCTTTTTCTTTAAGTACACCATCACCCAAGGGTGCAAGTTTATCAATTGCTGCCCGGGCAGCTTCTTCGCCTTTGGCAATAATATTTTTACCCAGGTCAAATGAAATCACGGTATACCCTTCAATATCAGGTTTTATATAGATGTCGGTCTGCTTACGCTTTTCATCCATCTTTTGTATCATCTGGTAGTTGTTTATCTGTACAAGCACACCTGTAGCGCCACGTATCTGGTCACGCGTTTTCAGGCCGTCCTGCACATCAACACCAATAATAATGTCCGCGCCCATTTTCCTGATTTCCTCAATCGGGTAGTTGTTGGTAACGCCCCCGTCAATCAAGAGGCGTCCGTTTATTTCTACCGGGTAGTAAAGTGATGGGAAAGCCCCGCTGGCTAAGATAGCATCAGGCAGTATACCTTCTTTTAGTACCACTTCTTCACCGGTTTCTATATCTGTGGCAATACATACAAAAGGTATGGGCAACTTATCAAAATCACGCACGTGGCGCACATGGTCAGTCAGCCTGTTGATGGTAGTATAGTTATACAATCCTTTTGACAATGCCGTAGGGAAACCAAGCCGGAACTTATCGAAAGGAAGTGTCAGGGCATAAATTTCATCATTCCTTTTTTCAAAGAAGTTTTTAGAGCCACGAGGGGTATAATCCTGCAGCAGTGCATCAGCATCAAGGCTGTTGAAGATAGAATCAAGTTCTTTAGCCGAATAGCCTGCAGCATATAGCCCGCCAACGATAGCCCCCATGCTGGTACCGCCAATATAAGACACTTCAATGCCCTGTTCTTCAAGTACCTTAAGTACACCTATATGTGCCAGGCCTTTTGCCCCGCCGCCGCTCAATACCACGCCAACTTTAGGCTTAGCTGTTTTCTGCTCCTGTGCAATCACGGCGCTAAAGATTAGTAACAGTATGGCTATGAGGCAGTTTCTCATTGTTATTCTTTCGGCTTGTAAAAGTCGGTAATTTTTTTGGCTTTGCTCGGGCCAACCACCTTTATAATTTCTTCTTCGGGTGCGGCTGCCAATCTTTTAACTGATTTAAAATGTTTCAACAGCGTTATCATTGTTTTTTCACCAATACCCGGTATAGAAACAACCGATGTTTGCAACGCGCCTTTGCTGCGCTTGTCACGATGGTGCGTAATACCGAAACGGTGCGCCTCATTGCGCAGGTGCTGTATGATTTTCAGCGTTTCGCTTTTTTTGTCAAGGTACATTGGCACAGAATCTCCCGGGTAGTAAATTTCTTCCAGCCGCTTGGCAATGCCGATAATGGTTATCTTCCCGCGCAGGCCTAGCTCTTCCAGGCTTTTCAATGCTGATGACAGTTGCCCCTTACCACCGTCAATGATTATAAGCTGAGGCAATGGTTCATTTTCAGCTAAGAGGCGTTTATACCGGCGGTGCACTACCTCTTCCATACTGGCAAAGTCATTAGGGCCTTCTACAGTTTTTATATTGAAATGCCGATAATCTTTCTTGCTAGGCTTGCCGTCTTTAAATACCACGCATGCCGAAACCGGATTTGTACCCTGTATGTTACTGTTATCAAAGCACTCAATATGACGTGGCTCTTCAGTCAGGCGAAGGTCTTTCTTCATTTGGGCCATGATGCGGTTTGTGTGCCTGTCGGGGTCTACAATTTTGATTTGCTTCAGCTGGTCCATCCTGAAGAAACGGGCGTTGCGCTCGCTCAGGTCAAGTATCTGCTTTTTATCTCCCAATTTAGGTACCGTTACAATTACACCCTCACCAAGGTCAACAGGGTGCGATGCCAGCACTTCTTTTGAAGTCAGGTTAAAGCGGTCACGTAATTCTACTATCGCAATTTCCAGCAATTCATCATCCGGCTCGTCAAGCTTTTTCTTGATTTCCATGGTATGTGAGCGGATGATGGCGCCATGTGATACCTGTATAAAGTTGACGTATGCCATGCTTTCATCACTAATGATACTGAATACGTCGAGGTTCTTTATTCGCGGGTTAAATACCGTGCTACGGGCCTGGTATCTTTCCAGTATATCTATCTTATTCTTTATCTTTTGCGCCTCCTCAAACCGCATCTCTGCGGCCAGTTCCTGCATCAAGGTTTTAAAATCACGAAGGCTTTCTTTAAAATTGCCTTTTAAAATTTCGCGTATTTTGTTTACATGGTCCTGGTAGTTTTGGTATGTATCATGCCCTTCGCATGGGCCTTTGCAATTACCTATGTGATACTCCAGGCAAACTTTGTACTTTCCTGACCGTATATTGGTTTCGGTTAAGTCGTAGTTGCAGGTGCGCAGGGGGTACAATTCCTTTATCAGGTCAAGAAGCGTGTAAACCGTTTTAAATGATGTGTACGGGCCAAAATACTCCGACCCATCCTTTATCACATTTCTAGTCGAAAAAACCCTGGAGAAGGGCTCTTTCTTGATGCAAATCCATGGGTATGATTTATCATCCTTGAGCAGAACATTGTATCTCGGCTGAAGTTTTTTTATAAGGTTATTCTCCAAAAGCAATGCTTCACTTTCAGTTGGTACCACTATGTGCTTTATGGTATTGATTTTCCGAACCATAACGCGTATGCGCCCGCTTTCATTTACCTTGTTGAAATAAGACATTACACGCTTCTTCAGGTTCTTGGCCTTGCCTACATACAGCAGCCTTTCGTCTTTATCAAAATACTGGTACACACCCGGGCTGTCGGGCAAAGTCTGTATCTGTAATTCAAGGGGAGTTTGCATACTGCAAAGTTACGCCAAGAGCGGCAATTATCAAATGGTTATCAATCAACCGAAAAGATACTGATTTATTACAGAAATTGCTGTATAATTTCTATTTTTATGCTTTCAATATATATGGCAAACCATAAAGACATTACCATTTTAAAAGAAACCGTAAAGCCCGGCGAAAGCAAAACCATTAATCTTGAGATTGCACGCCTGCACACTATGACCCGCCTTAAAATCCCGATTATTGTGGAACGCAGCAAGGTTGATGGCCCGGTAGTGCTTTTCACGGCAGGATTGCATGGTGACGAAATAAACGGTGTTGAAATTGTACGCCAGCTTATTGTAAGGAAGATAAACAAGCCGAAAATTGGAACTATAATTTGCATACCCATCATCAATGTTTTCGGGTTTGTAAACAAAAGCCGGGAGTTTCCCGACGGGCGCGACCTCAACCGCGTTTTCCCGGGGAGTAAGTCGGGCTCGCTGGCCAGCCGCTTTGCGTATTATCTTTTAAAAGAAGTTATCCCGCATGTAGACTATTGTGTAGACTTCCATGCCGGTGGCGCCAGCCGTTTCAACGCTCCACAGATACGTATAGTACCCGGCAATGGTGAACTGAAACAACTGTCTGATGTTTTTAATGCTCCTTTTACGCTGTACTCAAAAAACATTAGCGGGTCTTTCCGTTCATCTTGCGATAAGCTGGGGGTAAAAATGCTGCTGTTTGAAGGCGGAAAATCGCTCGACATTAATGACGAAGTTACACAGGAAGGTGTGAACGGCGCCAAGCGTTTTCTGAAACACTTTGACATGTTGAGCCCGAAAAAGAAAGCCAAAGAACCGGGCATGCCGACTATCTATATTGAAAAATCAGGCTGGATACGTGCACGCCACAGCGGCCTTTTCCAGAATAAGGCCATAGCCGGGCAATTTGTAGAAAAAGGTGAGGTCATTGCCTGCATTACTGACCCTTTCGGCAAATTTGAGCAGAAGGTAAAAGCGCCAAACTCAGGTTATATCATCAATGCCAATGATGCACCAATTGTGTTTCAGGGCGATGCGATTTTTCATATAAGCCAGTGAGGTTATTTGTTTCAGGTTTAAAGTTTCAGGCTAGGCTGAATTAAAGCTCTTTTTCTTTTTCAGCAATTTTTTGTTCGATAAAGTCTTTGTGGCGTTTAAGTTCCGGGTTAATAATTTCATCTACTTCTAAATCTGTCAGTTTTATTCCATATGGCTTCATGCCTACAAACACGCCATTTGCATGAATTTCATAATATGTTGGAAGTAGCTTAAAGTAGAATAACATCTCAAAATCAAAATCTTCATAACCTACAAGTGAAAATTTTTGGAATAATATTTTGATAGAAATAGCCTTAAAATTCTCAACATTCATAGTTTTTATGTTGTCAAAGTCTAAATCGATAATTGGATTAGTACTAATCTTGAGTACAGAATGTAATTTCAGATAAAATTTACTTAATTTAGAATTTTTGTCTAAAGTTCTGTCGTTTATTTTTTTTATTACTTGGTCAATAGTAAACAAGACACTGTTTCTTGATTTACCAATTTTGGAACTTTGCCCCAAACTATGCAATCTCTTCTCCAACAACGCAATCTCCTTATCAATATCATCAGGTTCTTCAATGCTTTCACCTTTTGCGCCGGCAATCATAATTTCAAGAGAGCGGTTCAGATTTTGGGCAATGTAGTCAATGAAGGGTTCTAAATTATCAGCATCTGCAAGGCGTAAAACAGCATAATAGTTTTCTTTATCTTCAGTTTTTATGATAACTGGTGGATACCCAAACTTCATCAATATAAAGTTCATCAATATACGGGCGGTACGTCCATTACCATCATCAAACGGATGTATGCGGATAAATTTATAATGGAACTCAGCCGCCAATAGTATCGGATTGATGTCTGCTTCAGCGATTTTTTCATTATACCAGGCCATCAGGTCACCCATTTTGGAAGGTGTTTCTTCAGGTGTCGCGAAATAGAACATTTCGCCTGTTTTGGTGAGCACATGGTTGGGCATTTTTTTGTAATCTCCAACAATCACTTTCTTCTTTGTCGGCTTGCCGTCAGGAGTCTGAGCATCAACTTCATATGATTCTTTCAACAAAAGTTTATGTACATCTCTTATAAAACTTTCATTTAGTGGCCTGTCACCTTGTAAAATTTCTAATACCCAGTTGATGGCTTCATTATGCCCTGTAACTTCAAAATGGTCTTTAAGTGGCTTCCCCTGCGCCGTCACACCAAATAGAATCAGTGCTTTGGTCTCTCCATATGTGAGCGAGTTTCCCTCAAGGTTATTGGAGTGATAATTCCAGTCCAAACGGAATTTCTGCATTATCCTTGCCTCTTGCTCTTTTTCTAAAGGTCGGAGATTGTCCAATTGCTGTTTAAGTTCTAATGCTTTAAGTATCTCTTCCATCCTGAACAGGTTTGTTTCAAACAAATTTAGTTTTAAATCGTTACAAAAACGAATTTGCCTTTAATGATTGATTTTTTACTTTTACAAGGATGACCAAAAAAGAACTCCGCATAAAATATAAGGCCCTACGCCAGCAATTATCCCAAAATGAGATTGAGGATAAAAGCCTGCTTATTGCCAACAAACTGCTCGGTTTGCCAATCTGGGATAAGAAGTACTACCACCTGTTTCTTACGCTGGTGGAGCAAAAAGAGGTACACACTGATTTTATCCTGAATATATTGGGTGGGAAAGACAAAGAAGTGGTGGTGTCGCGGTCTGATTTTGAAACGATGACGATGGTGCATTACCTGCTTACAGACGGCACCCGTCTTGTAAAAAGCGCTTACGGCATACCCGAACCGGTTGAAGGGATTGAAGTACCGTCACAAAAGATAGATGTGGTTTTTGTCCCCTTGCTTGCTTTTGATGAAAGAGGCCATCGCGTAGGCTACGGAAAGGGCTTTTACGACCGTTTCCTGAACGAATGCCGGGAAGATGTAATTACCGTTGGGTTGTCGTTTTTCGAAGCAGAGAGCAAACCTATTGAAGCCAACGAGACAGATGTGCCACTAGACTATTGCGTTACTCCGGAGCTAGTTTACAGTTTTCAGTCACAGTCACAGTAAGCAGGCGCATCACAGACTGAAAACTGTTACTGCGACTTGCGACTACTTCTTCGGAAACGCCTTTTTATTGAAAACAATCAATATCCCCACACCTACCGAAATAGCTGCATCGGCGATGTTGAAAATTGCGTTGAAGAATGTGAAGAATTTACCGCCCCATATCGGTAGCCATGTAGGCAGGTTGCCGCTCCATATCGGGAAATACAACATATCCACCACTTTTCCGTGGAAGAGTGTACCATATGGCTTGTCTGAAAACAACGTTGCTACATTACCATTAAGGCTATGGTCAAATATTACTCCGTAAAATACCGAGTCGATAATGTTACCGAAAGCACCGGCCAATATCAGCGATATTGATACAATAAGATAAGGCGACATGTGCTTTTTTACCGAATCATGCAGCCACCAGGCAATACCGGCGACAGCTGCAATCCTGAATAATGTAAGGAATAATTTGCCAAATGTGCCGGGAATTTCAGCGCCCCATGCCATACCTTCATTTTCCACAAAATATATCTGAAACCAACTGAAAACATGCACCTTTTCACCTTCGTAAAAGTTGGTTTTGATGTATATTTTTGAAACCTGGTCTATAATCAGGATTATAATGGCAAGCAGGTACGCTTTCTTTAATGACATCGTAAAAAATTTAAGGGCAAAAGTAATTCAATTTAAATAAAAAAACGCCCTGTAAAGAGCGTTTTAAATTGTTATTGCAATGCTTATCGCTGCATGTTCTTTGCCTCAATGCTCATTGTGGCGTGAGGAACAAGCTTAAGCCTTTCTTTACTGATGAGCTTTCCGGTTACTTTACAGATGCCGTAAGTTTTATTCTCAATCCTTATAAGTGCATTCTTCAGGTCGCGGATAAACTTCTCCTGGCGTATGGCCAACTGAGAGTTTGCTTCTTTGCTCATGGTTTCGCTGCCTTCTTCGAATGCCTTAAACGTTGGCGACGTGTCGTCTGTACCATTGTTAAGGTCGTTCATATAAGCGCTTTTTATAAGGTCAAGGTCGGCTTTTGCCTTTTCAATCTTTTTAGTGATCAGTTCTCTGAACTCTGCCAAATCGGCGTCTGAGTATCGTATTTGCTCATCTACCATCGTCTTCTATTTTGAAATTAATACTAAGGTTTTTATATCGTCAAATTCTATTTCTGTCCCGTTTGATACTTTATCTTTAAAAATCAGCTCATCTGTAAGCGTTTCAGACTTTATATAATCTTCATTCGCCTTCACCGCTTCTTCAAGTACTGCATTGTCCTGAAGGTAAACCGTTATACGGTCTGTCACTTCAAAGCCTGAGTCTTTACGGATGTTCTGTATCCTGTTCACCAACTCCCTGGCTATTCCTTCTTTACGCAGCTCATCACTTATCGTGATGTCAAGTGCAACAGTTATGCCATCAGCATTCGCTACCAGCCAGCCCGGGATATCCTGTGAAGTAATCTCCACATCCTGAGATGTTAAATTAACACTTTTTCCTGACACAACAACATCTATGCTTTCTGCTCTGTCTATCTCTGCAATCTGCTCCTGAGAAAAACCTTGTATCTCTTTGGCTATCAGCCCCATGTCTTTTCCAAAACGGGGACCCAGGGCTTTAAAATTAGGCTTAATCTGCTTCACCAAAACACCGCTTGCATCATCCAGAAGCTCAATTTCCTTTACATTAACTTCGGCTTTTATCAACTCTGCAACAGCTTCAATTTCTTCTTTCTGTTTCGCGTCAAGTATCGGAATCATTACCTTTTGCAGCGGCTGGCGTACTTTAATCATCTCTTTCTTACGTAGTGATAACACCAGTGATGATATAGTCTGCGCTTTCTGCATCCTGCTTTCCAGCGATTTATCAACAAAGTTATCAGCATACGCAGGAAAATCGGCCAAATGTACGCTTTCGAATTTCTCTGCCTGTGAAGCTTTTGTTAAATCTATATAAAGCCTGTCCATAAAGAATGGTGCAATTGGCGCGCTTAGCTTGGCAACAGTAACCAAACAGGTGTAAAGCGTCTGGTAAGCGGCAATTTTATCCTGTGCATATTCACCTTTCCAGAAACGACGGCGGCACAGGCGCACATACCAGTTACTCAGGTTTTCCTGCACAAAATCAGATATTGCCCTGGCAGCACGTGTAGGCTCGTAATCCGCATAATAGCCGTCAACATCTTTTATCAACGTGTTCAGTTCGCTCAATATCCATCGGTCAATTTCAGGCCTTTCGTTCAACGGAACTTCAGGCTCTGAATAGTTAAAGCCATCAATATTAGCATATAACGCAAAGAACGAGTACGTGTTGTACAGTGTACCGAAGAACTTGCGGCGCACCTCGGCAACACCTTCAATATCAAACTTCAGGTTGTCCCACGGGTTGGCATTGGCTATCATGTACCAGCGCGTGGCATCAGGGCCATACTCAGCAAGCGTAGTGAAAGGGTCTACCGCATTACCAAGGCGCTTGCTCATTTTCTGCCCGTTTTTGTCAAGCACCAAGCCGTTAGACACTACATTTTTATACGCAACCTTATCAAACACAAGTGTTGCGATTGCGTGGAGGGTATAGAACCAGCCGCGGGTCTGGTCAACACCCTCGGCAATAAAGTCTGCCGGGAAGGCTGTATTGTTGTCAATCAGTGCTGCATTTTCAAAAGGATAATGCCACTGTGCATATGGCATCGCACCACTGTCAAACCACACGTCTATCAGGTCAGCCTCGCGCTTCATCGGCTTACCGGATGGTGATACCAGCGTTATCCTGTCCACCACATTTTTGTGCAAGTCAATCTTATCGTAGTTTTCTTCGCTCATGTTATCCGGCTCAAATCCGGCAAACGGATTCTCACTCATAACGCCGGCAGCAACAGCTTTTTCTATCTCATTGTATAGCTCTTCCGCAGAACCGATGATCATCTCTTCTGTCTTATCTTCAGTTCTCCAGATAGGCAGTGGGATGCCCCAATAACGCGAACGTGAAAGGTTCCAGTCATTGGCATTTTTTAGCCAGTTGCCAAAACGCCCTTCGCCTGTAGCTTTAGGCTTCCAGTTGATGGTGTCGTTCAGGTCAAACATACGCTCTTTTACATCAGTCATCCTGATGAACCAGCTGTCAAGCGGGTAATATAGGAGCGGCTCGTCCGTCCTCCATGAGTGCGGATAGCTGTGCACGTATTTCTCTACCTTAAAAGCTTTATTGTTTTCTTTCAGATAGATAGATATCTCTACATCGGCAGATCTTTCAGGAGCTGTGCCTGCGTCATAATATTCATTCTTGACATATTTACCTGCGAGTTCCAACGCCTTGCCGTTAGGGTTGTCAAGGTGTGCTAAATGTGATGTAAACCTGCCCTGCATATCTACAAGCGGTACAGGGTTGCCGTTGGTGTCAAGTACAAGCATCGGCGGCACTTCAGGAGAGGCTTCCTTCGCAACCTTGGCATCGTCTGCACCAAAAGTAGGCGCGGTGTGAACGATACCCGTACCATCTTCAGTAGTTACAAAATCACCCGATATCACCCTGAACGCATTCTCCGGGTTTTGGTGCGGCAATACAAATGGCAGCAACTGCTCATAGCGGATGCCTACTAAATCTTTCCCTTTGGCTTCAGCCAATATTTTATATGGAATTTTCTTGTCGCTTTCGGTGTAATTGGCAAAATCAGCATCATCTTCACTTGCAAAGTATTTACCTCCAAACTGCTTACCTACAAGATTTTTAGCCACCACAACATTTATCGGCTGGAAGGTATATTGGTTAAACGTTTTTACCAATACATAGTCAATATTTGGCCCAACTGTCAAAGCCGTGTTGCTTGGTAAAGTCCATGGCGTAGTTGTCCAGGCCATAATATCTACATCGCCAAAACCTTTAAGAAAATCCGGCAATGTATTGGCAATCGTGCGGAATTGCGCTACAATCGTAGTATCCGTCACATCACGATATGCTCCCGGCTGGTTCACTTCGTGTGAGCTAAGCCCTGTTCCTGCCTTTGGCGAATAAGGCTGTATGGTGTAGCCTTTGTACAGCAGGCCTTTATCATAAATCTGTTTCAGCAGCCACCAAACCGACTCCATGTATTTTGGCTTGTAAGTAACATATGGGTTTTCCATATCAACCCAGTAGCCCATTTTCTCCGTGAGGTCGTTCCACACGTCTGTATAGCGCATTACCGTGCGTTTACAAGCTTCATTATACTCTTCAATGGTGATTTTAGTGCCGATGTCTTCTTTAGTGATGCCAAGCTCTTTCTCAGTGCCCAGCTCGACCGGTAAGCCGTGGGTGTCCCAACCGGCTTTACGCTTTACCTGGAAGCCTTTCTGAGTCTGGTAGCGGCAAAAGATGTCTTTAATGGCACGTGCCATCACATGGTGAATTCCCGGGAGGCCATTGGCGCTCGGCGGACCTTCAAAAAATACGTATTGCGGTTTTCCCTCGCGGGTGGTAACGCTTTTATCAAATATGTTCTCTTTTTTCCAGAAATCAAGTACCTCGCTTGCCACAGTTGGCAAGTCAAGCCCTTTATATTCAGTAAATTTAGTGCTCATCAATCGTATGCTAAAAATAGATTGCGAAAGTAAGGATTTTTTTAGTGTGATGAGTAAATGGCGTTACATATACTACAAGTTAAGGCTTTAGGTTGCCCATGCCGCCGTCAACAGCGAGCACCTGGCCTGTAATCCATGCAGATTGGCTGCCTAAAAGAAAAATAATAGCATTGGCAAGATCATCTGCCGAACCTATTTTCTTAGCCGGATTCCGGTTTTGAGCCGCCTCGCGCTTTTCTGGGGTGCCTAAGAATTTTTCGGAAAGTGGAGTATCTGTTAGTGATGGCGCAATACAGTTTACCCGTACTTTTGATGCCAGTTCAGCTGCGAGAGAGCGTGTTAGCCCCTCAAGCGCGGCCTTGGCCATTGCTATTGAACTGTGGAAAGGCATGCCTGCCGCTACAGCCACAGTGCTTATAAATACTATTGAAGCATTACTGCTTTTTTTAAGGTTAGGCAGGTAAGCCTGTGTAAAAGCAGCAGCCCCAAGGGCATTTATGCTAAAGTCTTGTACAAAGTCTTGCCTGGTATAGCGGTTAAAAGGTTTGAGGTTTATTGTGCCGGGAAAATATACTATGCCGTCAATAGGCCCATCTATGTTAGGGAATGCATCAAAATCATATTCAGCCACAGTAAAAGCCTTATCGTAAACATCTTGCGGAGGTTTGGTAGAGATACCAATAATTACATGTCCCTGCTGTTTGAGTAAAGATGCGGCAGCCACAGCCACTGCCGATGATGCCCCTGCAAAAATGTATGTTTTTTGTTGCATTATTTTCTTTTTGATATTTTGTTGAGCGTTATATGTCTTTGCCTGCTGCATTTAAACCGGGCTATGTCATCTGACCTTTTTTTGGCATGTTTTGTACTGCAGGCTTCAACCCTTTTGCGCCACAGGCAATAGCTGCTGAATTTGAGTTCGCGCTTCATCAATGCTTTAACATCGGCTTCAGAGAGGCCGAATTGAAACTTTATGGCATCAAATGGAGTCCGGTCTTCCCAAGCCATCTCAATTATCCGGTCGGTTTCCTGCTGTGTAAATGTTGGTTTTATTGTAGCCATAATTTCCTGTATAGTTGTTTGGGGTCATAATCTGCCGCCTGTTTATCTACGTTAAATTGTCTGTTACCTCTTGGGTCATTGCCCACACCTGCTATGTAGGCCCAGTTGCCCCAGTTGCTGCATACGTCATAATCAATAAGCTGCTGTTCAAAATAGGCCGCACCATAGCGCCAGTCAATGCCCAGGTCATTACACAGGTAGCTGGCTACATTTTGCCTGCCCCGGTTACTCATAAAACCGGTAAGTTTAAGTTCACGCATGTTGGCATCAACAAAATCATTACCAGTTTGACCGTTAACCCATTTATAGAGCATTTCGGAATTAATTGTTGCTGTTTCAACATCCCTGCCTTTAAACCCGCCTTTGTAAAACATTTTGCTTTTATGCTTTTTCATCATAAACCTGAAAAAATCCCGCCACAAAAGCTCAAAAATCAGCCAGTAGGTAGATTTATTAGCCCCATATTCAGCTTCATAGCGCTTCACTTCATTATAGACCGTGCGGGGTGAAAGGCATCCGTTTGCCAGCCATGGTGATAGCTTTGACGAAAAGTCGCGCCCGGTAAGCCAGTCACGCGTTTCTTTATAGGTAGCGATGGATTTTGTACCGAACAGAAAGTCTTCTAATCTTGATCTTGCTTCGGTTTCGCCGCCTTTAAATTCTATTGAAGCGCGGGTGTCAGGAATAACATGCGCCGCCTTTAATTCAGTAACATCAGGGAGTTTTAACGGAGGGATAACAGGTGACATGATTTTTGAAGGCTTGTCAAAAACAGGGCGTATAAAGCTGTCCCTCTCTGTTTTTTTCCGGAAATCGGTAAATATATCCGGAATGTCCTTTATAGAAAACGGCAGGTCTTCAGCATGGTAGAGTGTGCTTGTACTGTATGTTTCTAAAGAGCAGCCTAGCTTCCATAGCTGCGCTGTAACCTTTTCTTCAGTTGCTTTTTCTTCAGAAGCCACTTCTTTTTTGGCAAATACTTTTTTAGCATTATACTTCTTCACAACATCAGGAAGTGCGAGGGAAGGGTCACCTTTAACAATCAAGAGGCCCGAACCCATGCTGCGCAGCCGGGCATCAAGGTCTGCAAGTGATTCAAGCAGGAATTTAATGCGGAAGTCGCCGGTTTTCCTGAACCCGAAGCGTGTAGTGGTGTAATGCGACTGGTCAAAACAATATACGGGCACAACCATATGGCCTGATGCTACAGCCCTTACCAGCGCCTCATTATCATGAAGCCTTAAATCAGTTTTAAACCATACAATTACAGCAGGCATACAGCGTTTAAGATAGTTTCTCCTCGAAATTACTGCATGATTGTCTATAACACTAATAAAATCTGAACTTTAGCTATTGTTTAATGATGAGAACACTCAACTAAAAACCTGCTTGAGTACTTCAAGCGAATTAGGTTTCCTGAAACCTTCAAGGTGCAGGGCGTAGTAATCAAGGAGGATATTGAGCAGTGCCTGCCTTTCGGATACATGGAAGGCAGCCGTACCACCGTCCATACGCAGCTGCATCATTTCCTGCAGCAGGTGAGTATTTTTTGCGCTAAGGCATGTGGTAGATTCGAACGGAACGAACACACCATCCGTCATTTCAAAATATAAATTCTCACTAATGTTTCTCTCAGGGTAAAAACCAAGGAACTTTGTTACTTCAAGCAATAGCAGCAAATGGAAATCGGCTATTTCATCATGTCCGTCAAGCCACATCAAAGCTGTTTCAAGAAAGTGGTACAGACTTTCATTTTTCTCTTCCTCACGGATGCTGTGGTGCAGCACTTCGGCCAAAAAAATTGCTATCGTGGTTTTCCTTATATCGGCATTAATGGTCTGGTAGGGTATGCCAAGCTTCACTTCTTTAAAGTATTCAAGTGTGCCCTTATTTTTATGTACCGCTACAATATCTAAAATGGTTAAAGGCTGGAAATAGGCAATTTTACTGGCGCTTTTTTTACCTGAAAATGCATCGCGAACAAAGTATGACTTAAGCCCGTCAGCCTCGGTAAAACATTTCACGATAAGGCTTTTTTCCTGATAGCGCAATGCGCTAAGCACTATCCCTCTCGTTTTTACCTGCATCAGCGGATAATCATTACTTTTTTCACTTTGGTTTGCGTACCGTCTTCACCGGTAATGAATATCATATAAACACCCGAAGCTACCTTATGCTTGCCAAAAGCACGGGTATCCCAAAGTATGGTGCCGCCTTCACTTGTGGTTTCATGTACTAGGTTGCCTTCAATATCAGTAATTTTTACATTGGCCCTGTTAATAAGCCCGCTTATGTTTACATCACCCTCAAAGCCCGGCCTTACAGGGTTAGGAAATACATATACATTATCAAGATTATCTGATGCTTTTGTAGATGTACCCTTAAAGGAGACCATGCCTTTATCTGTGGCAAAGAACACTTCGCCCGTGGCAGCATCTATGGCGATATCATTAATCTGGTTGCTTGGCAGCGGTGAGTTTAATATTGTAAAGTGGTGTATGGTGCGCTGTCCGTCAGGCGAAACTAAAAATACGCCTGCAGTGGCTGTGCCCAGCCATTTATTGTTGGCGCCGTCAACTTTTATTGCCGTTATATCCTGTTGGTATAACAGCTCCTGTGCCTGCCCGTCTTCCAGTATAATAATATCATTGGTTACCAATGCATCTTCTGTAAGAAACCTGTCTACTGACGGTAAAATCCTCAAACCGCGCCTGGTTCCTATCCAGAGCTGGTTTCTGTTGTCAATAGCCAGGCTGCGCACATAGCTGTCAGGGAGATTTGAATTATCTTTCAGGATGACAAACCTGTTGTTCTGCTTTTCATTAAAAGCGATAAGCCCATTATCGCGAGAGGGAATCCATTTCGTCCCGTTTTTGTCTATCACCATCTTTCCATAAAGCCCCTGCTCCGGATTTTGAACTATCCCCTGTAAAGAATATGCTGCCCAGTCGCCGCCAGCTTTCAGAACTTTAATTGATTTTACCGTAAGGGCGTTTGTCATCCATAGGTTGCCTTCCCTGTCATAAGCAAGGCTGTTGATCCATACTGTTGGCCCTCCCGGAGCGACGGTTTCGGGTCCGTTTTGTATAGGAGGTGTTGCATCATATTGCTCCACACCCACATTGTTTTCTATTTTAATAAGGCCATTTAAAAAAGAGGCTGCATATAATACATTTTCATTTGCGGGTGTAGCTATAATATCTACTATTGCAGCTGCGCCAAAAACATCGCTGTTGGGTATGTTAAGCCATCCGGTGCTGTTTAACCTGCTTATGCCGAAATAGTTAAGCGTAGGTATATATGGGTTATAATCTATATTATACCCGCCAAATACCGCCCAAAGGTTATTGGCTGTTTTTTCCAGCGAGAAAATATTACTGCGCAAAGGGCCGCTTGGAGTGATATTTTCACAAACAGAAAAATTACTTACCAGCATACTGTAGAGTCCCTTTTCGGTAGTGCCTACGTAAAGTCTCTGATTAAGAAGCGTGGCGCAGGTAAAACTTGCCGTTTCCCCTAAAGGAAGGCAGGGTATCACATTGATAACGGCAGTCTGCATCACCTGTGAATTAAAGATCTTTACAAAAGAGGGGGTTGTTATAAGGAGGTTATTATCAACTACACGGAAATCAACAATATTTGCCCCTGTGGAATTTTTTATTACAAAGGAGTTCCCTTCAAGCCTGTATATGTTTTGATTGTCAGCCGCAATCAGCATATTGTCAAGGGTACTGGCATATACCCAGTAGCCAGAATTATAGTTGACCCAATTGTTAAAATCATTGAGGTTAGGGTTTGAAATGAGCCCTCTTCTCAACCCATTCTCTTTACATGCAGCATAGATATAACCCCCCTGAACAGTTACCTGGTTTACAGATATTTCTGCGCCGTTTGGCCCAAGGTAAAATGTATCTCCAAACTCTAATGTAGCAATGTTTAAGACCGCAATTCCAAAATCGGTTGCTATATAGGCTTTGCCTTGATGCTCATATATATGGTTTATTCGCTTTTTGTTGGGTTGTACTGTTGTTTCTGCAATAATGTCAACCTTAGTAGCTATGGTATTGTCAGCATTTATTACAAGAAGCAAACCATTACTGTTGCCTACAAGCGTACGGTTAAAGACTGTGCTGTGATGAATTGCAGTAATGGTTTCAGCTTTAAGCCCGTCAACTGATGTGATGGTTTTCAGCTCATTGGTAAGCACATTTTTAGAGAACATGGCAAAATCAGCAGCAGCATACACGCGGCTGCCAGATTGTGAAATGTCAACGATATTATTATAAGAAAAGTGGCTGCCCCACAGCTTGTTATTGTTTTGTGCTGCACAGCAAATTGCTGCCAGCAGGGCAACTACTTGTAAAACTCTCTTCATCAGGGCAATTTATTTGGCAAATATAACTAAAACGCAGTTATCGCTTTTTTTGTATATGTGCATAAAAAAAGCTCCCACAATAGGGGAGCTTTAGTTTCTATAAAGCATTAGATTTATACCACACCCTGCGCAAGCATGGCATCGGCCACCTTTACAAAACCGGCAATGTTAGCGCCTTTTACATAATCAGTGTAGCCGTCTGCCTCCTTGCCAAAAGCAATGCAAGACTCATGTATGCTTGCCATAATGCCTTTAAGTCTTTCATCAACTTCTTCACGTGTCCAGCTAAGGCGCAGTGAGTTTTGTGACATTTCAAGGCCTGATGTTGCCACACCACCTGCGTTTGAAGCTTTACCAGGTGCAAAAAGTATCCTTGCGTCCTGGAATGCTATAACAGCTTCAGGCGTACTTGGCATGTTGGCGCCTTCAGCTACGCAAATACATCCGTTTGCTATAAGCTGCTTAGCCTCATCACCATTAAGTTCGTTTTGGGTTGCACATGGCAGTGCGATATCGCATTTAACTTCCCATGGCTTGCCCCCGGCCACATATTTGGCATTAGGATATTTGTTAAGATAGTCGCTGATACGGCCATAATTTACGTTTTTGATTTCCATAACATAAGCCAGTTTTTCAGCATCAATACCTGCCTCATCATAAATGTATCCTGATGAGTCAGAGAAGGTTACAACCTTGCCGCCCAACTGCATGGCTTTTTCAGCAGCATACTGCGCCACGTTACCTGAACCTGAAATTACAACAGTTTTACCTTCAAAGCTTTGGCCTTTCGTTTCAAGCATGCTTTGCGCGAAATAAACACAGCCGTAACCTGTAGCTTCAGGACGGATGAGCGACCCACCGAAGCTTATGCCCTTGCCGGTAAGTACACCTGTAAATTCGTTGCGAAGCCTTTTATATTGCCCAAACATGTAGCCAACTTCACGGCCGCCAACACCTATGTCTCCTGCAGGTACATCGGTGTCAGCGCCAATATGCTTGGCAAGCTCTGTCATAAAACTTTGGCAGAAACGCATGATTTCATTGTCTGATTTTCCTTTCGGGTCAAAGTCAGAGCCGCCTTTACCGCCGCCCATTGGCAATGTTGTAAGGCTATTTTTAAAAGTCTGCTCAAAAGCAAGGAATTTAAGGATGCTCAGGTTTACCGATGGGTGAAAGCGAAGCCCGCCTTTGTATGGGCCGATAGCAGAATTCATCTGGATGCGGTAGCCGCGGTTTACCTGCGTGTTTCCGTTATCATCAAGCCAGGTAACGCGGAACATTATTACGCGCTCAGGCTCTACCATCCTTTCCAGCAGCATTTTGCCCTGGTATTTTTTATTTTGCTCAATGAATGGAAGCACCGTTTCGGCTACTTCGTGCACTGCCTGTAAAAATTCGGGTTCATTTGGGTTTCTTTTTGAAACCATGTCCATAAAAGACTGTAAGCTATCACTCATGTTGTTAATGGTTTAGTTGTAGTGAAAACGTTTTCGTAATTCGAGGCAAATATAATGTTTTTGTTAATTTGTAGATTCGTGGATTTGTCAATTTGAGTTCCAAATCCGAATTAACGAATCGACGTAAATACAAATCAACATTGAGAAGCATTTAACATTTCTTTAAGAAAGTGCCTGCTCTATGTCTGCAATTAAATCTTCAGCATCTTCTATACCTACGCTAAGACGAACCAGATCATCGCTTATTCCTATTTCCAATCGCTTGTCTTCAGGAATTGACGCATGCGTCATCAAAGCCGGGTGGTTGGCAAGCGACTCAACGCCGCCAAGCGATTCTGCCAATGTAAATACTTTCAGGCTTTCAAGGAATTTGATGGCGTCAGCCTTTGCACCGGATTTGAACGTGAATGACACCATTCCGCCAAAACCGCCCTGCATTTGCTTTTGGGCAAGGCTGTGGAAAGGGTGGCTTGCAAGCCCCGGATAATATACCGCTTTTATCTTGGGATGATTCTCAAGATACTCCGCAACTTTAGCGCCGTTTTCACAATGGCGCTGCATGCGCAGGTGTAGCGTTTTTATACCACGAAGCACTAAAAACGAATCTTGCGGGCCAAGAGTGGCGCCGGTGGCAAACTGTAAAAAATGCATCCGTTCGCCCAGTTCGGCATCTTTAATTATAAGTGCTCCGGCTATAACATCACTATGGCCGCCAAGGTATTTGGTGGCGCTGTGCATCACGATATCGGCACCCAGATCAAGAGGGCGCTGTAAATATGGAGTAGCAAATGTGTTATCAACCGCAAAAAGGACTTTTTTCTCTTTCGCAATTTTAGCGATAGCCTCAATATCGGCCAGCTTCATCAATGGGTTGGTAGGTGTTTCCACCCAAACCAGCTTTGTGTTGTTGTTGAAAAGCGACTCGAACTTTGCCAAATCATTCATGTCTACAAAATGGAACTTTATGCCGCTGTCTTTATATACTCTTGTAAACATTCGGTAGGTGCCGCCATACAGGTCGTCCATAGCAATAACTTCATCACCGGCTTTCAGCATGCGCAAAACACAATCAGTAGCAGCAAGGCCCGAAGAAAATGCAAGCCCGCGTGCTCCGTTTTCAATGCTTGCCAAAGCATTTTCAAGTGCGGTACGGGTTGGGTTTGCCGCACGGCTATATTCATACCCCGAGTGTACACCCGGGCTGCTTTGTACGTATGTTGAAGTCTGGTAAACCGGTGGCATCACTGCGCCTGTAGATGGGTCATGGTGCTGGCCGCCGTGTATGGTTTTCGTGTTAAATTTCATATAATAATCTGTAAGAATAAATTTGAGAAACAAATTTAGTGTAATTTGGTTGTACTGCGGCACACACGCAGCTATTTATCACAACCCTAACAATTAGCGTTATGAAGCGGTTTTTAAGCATGATTTTGGCGGTGGCTCTCTTTACAGCATGCCAAAAGAGAAAAAGGAAATGGAGGTTGAAACGGAAGAGGCTGTGACAGAAAAACCTGCCCCGGCCTTTGCCTCTAAAACCTATGAGCAGAAAACAACTCTGCCGTGTAATGATGCATGCACGAATGTTTCAATAACCATACCGGTGGCTGAGAATATAAGCCAGCCAGCTAAAGACAGCATTAACAATAAGATATTCAATACGGTGCGTGGCATTGTATATTTTGGAGAGAAACCTTCAGATGCCAAAGACTATGAAGGCATAATGAGTACTTTCATTAAATCGTATGACGATTTAAGAAAGCAATTCCCGAAGGAAAAGATGGCGCCCTGGGAAGCAAAGATTAATGGCAGGATCGGCTATCAAACGGATAACATCATCAATATCAAGCTTGAAAATTACACATTTACCGGCGGTGCGCATGGCTATTCTGGGCTGCGTTCACTTATATTCAATGCAAAAACCGGAACAACTTTAAACTATGCTGAAATGTTTACCGACCAGAAGGCAGTAGCAGCCATGGCAGAGAAGAAATTTCGTGAGAAATATAAAATTCCGGCAGGTAAGAATATTAATGCTACCGGCTATTTTTTCCCGGATGATAAATTTATTCTCCCGCAGAATATTTTTTATACTGATGAAGGCCTGCTGCTTTACTACAATCCATACGAGGTAGCTTCCTATGCCGAGCAGCAAAAAGAAATAATGCTGACTTATGCAGAGCTGGGGGATTTGTTGAAGGTTAGGTAGTTTTTAGTCCCAGTCCCGGTTTTCAGTCTATGCCACTATTTTATCAATGCCGGAAGCAATTGAAAACCGGGACTGAGACTGTTTACTTTCTATACAAACTTCCTCAAACTCATCATTATGCCAAGGTGTGTGGCTTCATGATAGTTGTTGAATTCAATCGCGTCTTCAATTGATGTCAGCGTGAAACCCAATTCTGTCTTTCTTTCGGTGTAAGTCGTGAAGACTCCTGCATTATAATCTTCTTCCGATTTATCAACCAGCGTAAAAAGCATGCTGCGTATTTCCGCTATTTCTTCTGATGAAGCATCGCTTTCAGGGCGGGTGCCGCGTTTGTAACGCTCAATCATTTCGATTGAAACGTTAGGCGTATTGCCTGAAGCAAGATACATCAGCATCTGCTGCGATACTATGATATGGCCAATATTCCAGATAAGGTTATTGCTGAAGCCCGGTGGTATCTTGTTAAGTTGCTCTGTACTGTAGTTGTCGAAAAAACGATCGTATACCTGGCGGCTCACGCGGTTAACGTTGAATGTTGATTTCATGAGATAAAAATAATAAATTTAGTTTACAGTCACAGTCCCAGATTTTTCTATGAACAATGTATGCGTCTTTTACGTATATTGATTTGCAGTATTCCAATAATTTGTTGATAAAAGTCTTTTAACAATTAAGAAAATAATCTTATAACTTATATCTTTGTTGGAAATGATGTGCAATGAAGAAGGAAACGATAAAAGGGCAGGGGGCAGTACAAAACATACATAATCATTTCCTGAAGAATCGGTATGAGAAATCGATATATGATGATGATTTTGAGGAAACAGTAGCGAAGACTGAAATACTTGAGGTTTTCCCGAAGAGTATTGTGAATCCGGTTAAGAGCCCGGACCTGTCTATGGCATATAGCATGAATCCATACCAGGGGTGTGAACATGGCTGTGCCTATTGTTTTGCAAGGCCCACTCATGAATATTGGGGCTATAGCGCGGGGGTTGATTTTGAAAGGAAGATACTGGTGAAAAAAAATGCGCCGGAACTCCTGGAAAAATTCTTCACTAAAAGAGGCTATAAAGCTGAACCGATTTTGATGAGCGGAAATACCGATTGTTACCAGCCCATAGAACGTAGGCTGGGCATTACCCGCCGCATGCTGGAGGTGTGCCTGGAATACCGGCACCCGATTGACATACTCACCAAAAATGCGCTGGTAACGCGGGACATTGATATCCTGAAGCAATTGGCTGAAAAAAACCTGGTGTGTGTGTCTTTAAGCATCCCGACTATTAATGAAGACCTGAGGCGTAAACTGGAACCCCGGACATCTTCTGTAAATAATAAACTTAAGGCTATTGAAGAGCTTTCTTCAAACGGCATACCTGTACACATTATGGTGGCGCCTATGATACCGGGCCTAAACACACCGGAGATTATCAATATTGTAAAGGAAATTTCTGAACGTGGGGCAAAAGATTTTGGCTATACCCTGGTAAGGCTAAATGATACCGTTGAGCCTGTTTTTGTTGACTGGCTGGATGAGCATTACCCCGACAGAAAAGAAAAAGTGCTGCACCAGATAGCATCAATGCATGGTGGTAAGCTGGGCGAAAAAAGCGTAGCGAAACGTAAAAAAGGAGAAGGTAACATTGCCGAGATGATTCACACTACCTTTCGTATCGCCAGGCAAAAATACTTTGCAGATAAAGGAATACCAGATTTGGCATGCAACCTTTTTGACGGTACAAAGGGTGAGCAGCTTAGTCTTTTTAGTTGGCAGTCTCAGTCTCGGTTTTCAGGAATATAAGAACCGCCGACTGAGACTGAAAACTAATCACCACTTACTAAATGGCCTGCTGCTGATGTAAGCATTATAATAACGCTTATCTCCTGTAACTTCATCACCCAGCCAGTCAGGTTCTTCAAACGTTTCATTTTCAGATGATAATTCAATTTCCGCAATAGTAAGGCCGGTATTATCACCAAAAAATTCATCTACCTCATATATATGGTTGCCCATCTTTATTTCGTAGCGTACTTTATCAATGACACCGGGTAGGCACAGCGCCAGCAGTGCATCAGCATCTTCAACAGTAATTTCTTTTTCCCATTCCATCCTGCTAAGGCCGGAGTCATTGCTTTTACCCTTTATTGTAATATAGCCCTGCCCGCCTTTGATCCTGACGCGCACTGTACGTTCAGGGTCGGTTGAAAGATAGCCCTGTACTATCTTCTTCTGTGTCCTTGCTTCATGTTTATAAGCATCGCTTTTCACCAGAAATTTACGTTCGGTCTCAATCATAATCATTATGTAATACTACTGCAAGATAAGGGATTTGAGTAAATTTGCAGTATGGAAACACCGATGCCGCAACGCAAAATCATTCATGTAGATATGGATGCCTTTTACGCATCGGTAGAGCAGCGTGATAACCCGGAATTGCGGGGTAAGGCTATAGCCGTGGGCGGAAGTGAAAGGAGGGGAGTGGTATCGGCCGCGAGTTATGAGGCCCGTAAATTTGGTGTACGCAGTGCCATGAGCGGCTACCTCGCCAAAAAGAAATGCCCCCACCTTATCTTCGTAAAGACCAATTTTGATAAGTACCGAGAGGTTTCACAGCAGATACGGAAAATATTTTATGACTATACCGATTTGGTAGAACCGCTCTCGCTGGATGAAGCCTATCTTGATGTAACGGTAAACAAGAAAGGCAACCCAAGCGCAAGCCTTATAGCGAAAGAGATACGCCAGCGCATTTGGGAAGAGACCGGCTTAACGGCTTCTGCGGGGATATCCATAAATAAATTTGTTGCCAAAGTAGCCAGCGATTACAATAAACCCAACGGGCAGAAAACCGTAAACCCTGATGAGGTGATTGAGTTTCTGGAAAACCTGCCGATTGGGAAGTTTTACGGCGTGGGTAAAGTTACTGAGGAAAAAATGTACCAGCTGGGCATATTTACAGGCAAAGAACTTAAGGAAAAAACCATTGAATACCTTACGGAACATTTCGGCAAATCTGGCGCATACTATTATTATGTGGTGCGCGGCATCCACACAAGTGAGGTAAAGCCCGACAGGATAGCAAAATCAGTAGGGACAGAGCATACATTCAGTGAAAACCTGGTAAGCGAAGTTTTTATGGAGGAAAAGCTGGACCAGATTGCGGGTGAACTTGACCGCCGGCTGAAGAAAAAGAAGACTGCCGGCAAAACGGTTACCCTGAAAATTAAATACAGTGATTTTACCCTGCAAACACGGAGTAAAACGCTTCAGTACTTCATTTCAGACAAAAGCCTCATACTGGAAGCCGCAAAAGAATTATTATACCAGGAACGCTTAAAAGATTCGGTACGCTTGCTGGGTATTTCACTGGCTAACCTTAATACAGACATTGAGAACAAGGCAGTAAAACAGGTGGCGGTACAGCTGAAATTTGATTTCTAAATTTCAGGATAAAAAAAGCTGCCCGGAGGCAGCTCTAAATTATATCGGGATTATTAATCCCGGCTTGAAAGCTTCGCGAATAGCCTCAAAAATTCTATATATAGCCAAACCAGGGTTATCATAAGGCCCATGGCTCCAAACCACTCCATATACTTAGGCAGGCGCTTTTTTGCACTCTCATCAATCAGGTCAAAATCTAAGAAAAGATTCATTGCTGCAATAATTATTACAAATGCACTGATACCGATGCTCATAAGTGAATGGCCATAATGCACGGGCTCAAAGCTGGTGAACATTGAAAGCAGCCATGTAATTAGATAATAAGTGCCAATGGCAAGCGTAGATGCAATAACTATTGACTTAAATTGCTCTGTTACTTTTACAATCTCAAATTTGTATAGCAGAAAACAAACCAGGAAAGTAACAAACGTGGCGCCAACGGCCTGAATTACAATGCCCGGATAGTAATATGCTTCAAAATATGCTGAAATACCACCAATAAACAATCCCTCAAATACTGCGTATGCCGGGGCAAGATATCGTGATGTTTGCGGCCTGAAAACTGTAATAAGCACGGCAATAAAACCTGCAATAGCGCCAGCTATAGTTAAACCCATTGCATTTGAGCCATTATAGAACATTGTCCATGTAATGCCTGCGCTTGCAACAAGCAGCAGCAGCAGGATAAAGCTTTTGTTGATAGCTCCGCTTACCGTCATTACATCGTTATAATCTATTACCTGCACAGGGTTGCCTTCAGCATCATATACGGTGGTAGTCTGGTCAAATGCCTTGTTCTTTAAAAAGGGGTTTTTAGATTTCAGTTCCATAATAAGTGGTTTTGAGTTTTCAAATATAAAAAAAAGTAGCGTAAACCTCTGTCCATCTATTCGTTTGAAATCAATTTCTTTATCAGTACAATTTGTCCAAGATGATAGTAGCTATGCTCTATCATTGCCTCAATATTGCGGCGGTAGCTTCCATATTTTTCATCAACGAAGAATTCATTGAGTTTTGATTCCGGTATTGTTTCAACTATAAGGGCAAATTTTTCGGTATCATCAAATAATTTCTCAATTATTATTTCCCAACTCTGTTGTGACGTAACTTCAGGAAAATCAAAGCTGTACTTGTCTTTTATGTCAAGGCTCCCACCATTAAACACTTGCAAAATTCCTGAAATGTAATAATGGATATGCTGCGTAAGGGCAGCAATGGTATTTAGAGATCCGATTTTTGTATTGGCGTCTTCAAATGATAAATCTGACAATTCCTTTCTGTAATTTGTGTTTGCAATCCACAACCCATTAATTATGACTTCTCTCAGCCTGTTTGCAAGTTCTTCAGCAATCATATTCATTATATATTCAGATTAGATGTTATTGGCTAAATTAGCAAAAAGTTGTACTATAACTAAATGCCCCCACACAGATCTAATCTAATGCTGCCAATAGCCTATCACGCTATATACAAACATCCATTGCCGGAGGGTCACCGCTTTCCTATGGCAAAATACGAACTTTTACCGGAACAGTTATTGTATGAAGGTACAGCAGTTAAAAGCGACTTTCATGCACCTGAATTACCTGACATACAGCATGTACTTGCGGTACATAATAAAGAGTATGTTGATTCGCTGCTGAATCTTACCCTCGATGCAAAGGCAGTGCGTAAAATTGGCTTTCCGCTATCTTCTGAATTGGTAGAGCGTGAACTTCGCATAGCGCAGGGGACAATATGGGGTTGTGAGCAGGCGTTGCAGCAAGGCATAGCCTTTAATATTGCAGGTGGTACCCACCACGCATATTCCGGCCATGGAGAAGCTTTTTGCCTCCTGAATGACCAGGCTATTGCAGCACAATACCTGCTTGATAGAAACCTTGCTAAAAAAATACTTATTGTTGACCTTGATGTACACCAAGGTAACGGCACCGCCGAAATCTTTGCAAAGGAGGATGCGGTTTTCACATTTTCTATGCATGGTAAGAGTAATTATCCGTTTAAAAAGGAAGTATCTGATCTTGACATTGCCCTGCCTGATAATACAAGTGATGATCAATATCTCGCCATCTTACAGGAAACTTTGCCTTCACTCATAGATTCACAACAGCCGGATTTTATCTTCTATCTCAGCGGCGTTGACATACTCGCAACTGATAAACTAGGCAAGCTTGGCTGTACACTAAATGGATGTAAAAGGCGAGACGAAATCGTCTTATCATTATGTAAAAGATTAGGCATACCTATACAATGCAGTATGGGTGGGGGCTATAGCCCTGATATTAAAACTATTATTGAGGCACATGCAAACACCTACAGAGTTGCCAACAGCATATTTCGTTAAGTTTTGTTTAATCTGACTTAAGTTTAATTTGACATTTATTTTTGAACTTTCCTAACTTATACAGTAAAGACTTACATTTTAAAGTGTTTAAAATGTTTATTTTTAGGTAAACATTTGTTTAACTTTTAATAAAAATCTTTTAACAAAAAAAGTGATGTTTTAATTTAGTCTACTCATTCAAAACAAATTAAAATATGAAAAAGACTTTATTAAAACTATCGCTTTTGTTGTTTATTGCAGGCACAAGCCTGGTATCATGCAGCGATGATGACAACAACAACAACACAATGCCACAAAATTCTATTGTAGACATTGCAGCATCAAACAGCAACTTCTCAATTCTGGCTCAGGCTGTTGAGCGTGCCGGGCTTACAGCAACACTTGACGGTGCAGGCCAGTTTACAGTATTTGCGCCAACAAATGCAGCATTTAATGCATATCTTGACACAACTCCTTATGACAATATTAATGAAGTACCTGTTGCTGCACTTAAAAACCTTCTGCTAAACCACGTTATTGGTGCAGAAGTTATGAGCAGCGCTGTTACAACAGGCTATGTTAATACTATGTCACCAATGGGTACAATGGCAAACTCACCAATGATCAGCATGTACATCAACAAATCAGGCAACACTATCACTATTAATGGTGGCGCTGCAAATGGCGGTACTACGGTAATAAACGAATCTGCAGACATTGATGCAAGCAACGGTGTTATACATGCGGTTAACAACGTTATTGCGATACCAACAATTGTAAACCACGTAGTGGCAAACCCTGATTTTGACACGCTGCAGGCTGTGGTTACAAGTACATCAGGTGCATTTGGCGACCAAAGTGCCGTACTTAATGCTCTTAACAGTGTTACTGCATCAGCTCCTGTAACAGTATTTGCGCCTAACAATGCTGCTTTCACAGCTGCAACAACAGGTTCAGGATTTGCAGTTGGTGCAACTCCTGCACAAGTTACCAAAGTGCTGCAATATCACGTTTCTGCTGCGGGTAACGTACGTTCAACTCAGCTACAGAACAACCAGTCAATACCAACTATTACACAGCCTTCTCAAAACCTTACAGTAATTTTAGGTGGCGGTAATGTGGATATCAGAGATTCTGCTAACAATCTATCCCGCGTTTTCCAGGCTGACGTACAGGCTTCAAATGGTGTAATTCATGGTGTAAACAGGGTACTGCAACCCGAATTGTAAATAGTTTTTTTTAATGTTTAAAGGCTGCCTGATCAGGCAGCCTTTTTATTTAAAATGTGTATTATATATACCCCATACGGCGGGCTTTGTCTATAAGCACTTCATCATCGCCGTCAACTTCCAGCAGCCGTTTTATACGGTATTTGCGCTTCTCGATGCCGCTGTCAGACATCGGGATGTACTTAATAAGGTTTTTATTTTTAATACCCTTTGCCAAAAGATAGAGAATACGCAGGTCAACCTCCTCCAGCATAATGCCTTTTTCAAGGCGCATCATATAATTTTGTATGGTATTTGAATAGAATGTATCTCCCTTTATTACCGCCTGGAAACCTTCCATCAGCTCCTCGGTAGTACAGTCGCTTTTATTTATAAAGCCTTCCGGAGCAATGTTTTGTATAATACGGCCCAGTATCTCAAACTCGCGGTGCATCGTCATCATTATGATCTTGCAGCCCGGCATTTCACGGCGCAGCAGCGCAGCCATATCTTCACCGGTGTGCAGGCCAAGCTTCGGGTATGCAGGTATGCTGTAATCCAGCACTGCAATATCAAAAGGTGTGTCACGGTGCCGAAGTATTATATCATGGCCTGTTTTACAATCAGACGCTTTTTTTAAATTAAACTTATATGGATTTTCAAGATGTTTAAAAATAGAAAAATAGCCTTGCAGCACAACTGCGTGGTCATCAATCGCGAGTACATGTAAAGTGTTTTTCAAGGCGTGTGTATCTATTTTTCGAGTGGCAAAATTATATTTTAAATAAATATGCAGATTACGGAATATCCGCAATTAACATTTTTGCCCTATTTTTCGAAATCGTTTGCGTAACAAGTTGTATAGTAACTACTTAAATTTGCGAAAAATAATGAAAAATATAATTACTCAAACACCTTTTCAAGCAATTCCAAAGCCTTGCTCAAAGATTTTACATTTTCAAACGTCAATAACAGGCGCAGGCCGTTTTTAGTTTGTTTTTCTTTCATTTTAGATAGTGACTGGTATTTCTGTACAAATGTAAGCACCTGCCTGAAACTGCCACTCTGGTAATAGTCACTTTGCTGGTCGCCCACAAAATAGCCCACCATTTTACCCTGCTTTAAAACCAGCTTTTCAATACCCATTTTTGTTGCTGCCCATTTAATCCTCATGCTGGTAAGCAAGGCCTGAGCCTGCTTTGGCAGTGGGCCGAAACGGTCGGCAAGCTTTTGTTCAAAAGCTGTAAGCCCCGCTTCATCTTTTACAGTAGCCAGCTCATTGTAAAGGTTCAGCCTTTCAGTAATGTTATTGATGTAGTCATCCGGGAAAAGCAGCTCAAAATCACTGTCAATCTGTATGTCTTTTACATATTCTTTTTTCGCATCTTCCTCTTCATCATATAAGTCTTTAAACTCGTTTTCCTTAAGCTCTTCAATAGCCTCATTCATAATTTTCTGATAGGTTTCAAAACCTATTTCGTTTATGAAACCGCTCTGCTCACCACCCAAAAGGTCACCCGCACCCCGTATCTCAAGGTCTTTCATTGCAATGTTGAAGCCGCTGCCCAGCTCGCTAAACTGCTCCAGGGCCTGTATGCGTTTACGGGCATCTTCCGTCATGGCAGAATAGGGTGGCGCAATGAAGTAGCAGAACGCCTTTTTATTGCTGCGGCCCACACGCCCGCGCATCTGGTGCAGGTCGCTAAGCCCGAAGTTATTGGCGTTGTTGATGAAGATGGTATTGGCATTAGGCACATCAAGGCCGCTTTCAATAATGGTTGTGGCCACAAGTACATCAAATTCACCTTCCATAAAAGCAAGCATAAGCTCTTCCAGCTTTTTGCCTTCCATTTGGCCATGGCCTACGCCCACTTTAGCCCCCGGTACAAGCCGCTGAATCATTCCCGCAACTTCCTTGATATTCTCAATGCGGTTGTGTATGAAAAATACCTGCCCACCACGCTGAATCTCGTAGGAAACAGCATCGCGTATAGTCTCTTCGTTAAACCCGATCACATGCGATTCAATAGGGTAACGGTTGGGCGGCGGCGTTGTAATAACAGATAGGTCACGCGCGGCCATGAGTGAAAACTGAAGTGTTCTCGGTATCGGTGTAGCTGTAAGTGTTAACGTGTCAACATTTTGCGCAATGGTTTTCAGCTTATCTTTTACGTTTACGCCAAATTTCTGCTCTTCGTCAATTATAAGTAAGCCAAGGTTTTTAAAGACTACGTTTTTATTAGTAAGCTGGTGTGTGCCTATGATGATATCGAGTTTACCTTCGGCAAGATTTTTCAACGTTTCCGATTTTTGTTTCGCAGTACGGAAGCGGTTTACGTAGCCAACAGTTACCGGCATATCCTTTAAACGCTCAATAAACGTGCGGAAATGCTGGTAGGCCAATATGGTTGTAGGAACTAATACTGCTACCTGCTTGCCGTTATCAACAGCCTTAAAGGCCGCGCGTATGGCCACTTCAGTCTTGCCAAAACCCACATCGCCACAAACAAGTCGGTCCATCGGGCGCTCGCTTTCCATGTCGGCTTTTACATCGCGGGTGGCCGTAATCTGGTCGGGCGTATCTTCATAAATGAAAGACGACTCCAACTCTGCCTGCAGGTAACTGTCTGGCGCATACTGGTAGCCTTTCTCAAGCCTGCGCTTAGCATACAGTTGAATAAGGTTGAAAGCAATGTGCTTTACGCGTGCTTTGGTTTTCTGTTTCAGGGCTTTCCAGGCGCCGCTGCCCAGCTTGTAAATCTTTGGCGGTGCACCGTCTTTGCCGTTATATTTTGATATTTTGTGCAGTGAGTGAATGCTTACATACACAATGTCATTATCGGCATACACCAATTTAATGGCTTCCTGGGTTTTGCCTTCCACCTGTATTTTTTGCAGGCCGCCAAATTTACCAATACCATGATCTATGTGTGTGACATAATCGCCAACTGAAAGCGAGTTCAGTTCTTTCAGCGTAATAGTTTGCTTTTTAGAATAGCCGTTTTTTATGCTGAACTTGTGATAACGCTCAAAGATCTGGTGATCGGTATAACAGGCCACCCTGTTTTCGTCATCAATAAAACCTTCGTACAGCGGAAAAACAAGCGTTTGGTACTGCTGCCTTATGTTCTCATGATTGGCTTCGTCAAGGCTTTCAAATATATCGTGGAAGCGTTGTGCCTGGGCTTCGTTGCTGCAGAAAATATAATTTTTATACCCGCGCGCATGGTTATCGCTCAGGTTGTTCAGCAATAAGTCAAACTGCTTGTTAAAGGGTGGCTGCGGCTGCATTGCAAATTCAAAAGCCTTTTCAGTTTTGAACATTGGCTTTGATGAGAGCTCAACCACGGTAAAATCAAGGGCTTTCTTTAAAAACGCCTGCTGGTTCAGGAAAAGTTCTCCCGGCTCAGCATGTTTTATATCTTTTGAAAGGTTATCAAAAGCCTCAATGGCTTTATTGTATTGCAAATCCAGCTGTCCCAGCAAACCCTCAGTGTTCTGTATGAAAAGTACAGTTTTTTCGCTGATGTACTCAAGGAAACTCTCACGGCTTTCTTTCAGGAATTTATTCTCAACGTTGGGAATAACCGTGATTTTCTTCTGCCTGTCGAGCGACAGCTGCGAAGCGACATCAAAAGTACGGATGCTGTCAACTTCATTCCCGAAAAACTCTATACGGTATGGGTTATCATTGCTGAAAGAGAATACATCTACAATACCACCTCGTACGGAGAATTCGCCCGGTTCAGTCACAAAATCTACCCGGCGGAATTCATACTCAAACAAAACTTCATTAATAAAGTCAATAGATACCTGGTCGCCCACTGCAATTTTCAGCGTATTCTTCTCAAGCTCCCGGCGGGTCACCACTTTCTCGAAAAGCGCTTCGGGATAAGTAACTATGACAGCGGGTTTTTTACGTGAGTTAATGCGGTTAAGCACTTCAGCACGAAGCAAAACACTGGCATTATCTGTTTCCTCAATCTGGTATGGGCGGCGGAAAGAACCCGGGTAAAAAAGCACATCCTGTTCGCCAATCAGTTTCTCAAGGTCGTTAAGGTAATAGGCGGCTTCCTCTTTGTCTTTCAGGATAAAAAGAAAAGGAAGCTCACTCTCACGGAAAAGAGGGTCAACAAGAAATGATAATGATGAGCCTATAAGGCCTTTCACGTGGAGCTTTGCCTCACGTTTTTGTAACGCGGCAGCAATTTCTTTAACTTTGGCTGACTGGCTGTATTTATCTAAAACTTCGGGCTTCAATCTTCAGGTTTCAGGGTTTAGTAAAAGTACGGTTACGGTCGGGCATGGCCATTCCGGGGGCAGGGGTAACTTGTTCGGGCTGCATCATCCTGTCAGGGTTAGCCATGCGGGTGGTATCAAGCGCGCGCAGCATTTCTTCTTCGCCCTGTTCTTTTGGTATCTGGCTTATACGGATTATCTCGTCAAGCTGGTTCTGTACAGAAGTAATCTCCTGCCGTGTGTCGGCTATCAGCTTCAGCACTTTTTTATCCTGTATTACATCAACATTCAGGTAAGTGTATAAATCTTTTATTTTTGTGACTAATACGCCCAGGCGACTGTATACCTGTGGCTTTGCAAACATTGAAGGGAGGTTTTGCCTTACCCTGTCGGCCTTGTCAACCAGGTTTTTGGTTTTTTGCTTGTAAGCATTTATGCCACCCTTAGGCTTCTGCTCTAATTCTGTCATAAGCTGGTTCCATTCGGACCAGGTCATAATGCGCTGCTGTACTGCCGGCGTTGGCGGAGCCACCTCAAAACTCCAGTTATTGCTGATGATTTTCAATATAGAGTCATTATGTTTTTCGGCGCGGATGGTATCAATGCGGCGCTGCTTGTCATCTTCTTCGCAGGAAAAAAGAGTGGCTGCAAACGTAACTGCTATTATGATGCTGATGTATTTCATGTAGTAAATGATTGCTCACAAAGTTACAAATGTTGCGCCAAACAGGGCATCAGGCTTACAAAAACTTAACGCATTGCTATTTAGCATGTATTCATTAAGATAATGCATAAAAATACTGCTGTTTATCACAAATTGGCAATAAACTGTTTTATAAACCTTGTTTAAGAATAAATTCTGTAATACTAAAACGTTATATTTGCGCAACAATACAACTTATGGGCAATATTCTAATCATTGGCGCCTGCGGGCAAATAGGAACAGAACTTACCAAAAAACTTCGTGAAACATACGGGCGTGACAAAGTAATAGCATCAGATGTTCGTAAGGGCGATGCAGCATTTGTGGCAGCCGGGCCGTTTGAAGTGGTTAATGCGCTTGACTTTAACCAGGTGCAGGATGTGATTGAAAAATACAATGTTGATGAGGTGTACCTGATGGCAGCGCTATTATCAGCCACTGCCGAAAAGAATCCGGCATTTGCCTGGGATTTAAACATGAACTCCCTTTTTCACGTGCTTAACCTTGCTAAAGCCGGGAAGATCAAGAAGATATTCTGGCCATCGAGCATTGCCGTATTCGGGCCTACAACGCCTAAGCAAAATACTCCGCAATATACTGTAATGGAGCCAAGTACGGTATATGGAATATCAAAACAATCAGGTGAGCGCTGGTGTGAATATTACCACAATTTGTATGGTGTTGATGTGCGGAGCATACGTTACCCCGGCCTGATAAGCTGGAGCACACCACCTGGCGGCGGCACAACCGACTATGCTGTAGACATTTACCACAAAGCCCTGAGCGATGGCAAATACACTTGTTTCCTTTCGGAAGAAACAAGGCTGCCGATGATGTATATGGATGATGCGATACGAGCTACCGTTGAAATTATGCAGGCAAAACCTGAGGGCGTAAAGATACGCTCATCATATAATCTTTCAGCTATGGACTTCACACCCAAAGAAATAGCTGAGGTAATCGGGAAGCACATACCGGGTTTCACAATTGATTACGCCCCTGACTTCCGCCAAAAGATCGCTGACAGCTGGCCGCAAAGCATAAATGACGACAACGCCCGTAAAGACTGGGGATGGCAGCATGAATTTGATTTAGAAAAGATGACGGCGGACATGCTGGAGCATCTAGCCCCCTAGCCCCCGAAGGGGGAATTTAGCTTCACTCAAAAGAGGTTTAGCTTAAGAAATCTGCGGTCATCCGCTAAATCCGCGTCATCTTCGTTCCAATCAGTTTTTACCGGATTTAAGCTTTTCTATAACGGCGTCCTCATACTGTGCTTTATAAGGCAAAACTTTGTCTGTCACTTCATTAGGCACAGTCATAGAAAGGACGTAATGTTTTATTTTCCAGGTTTTTCCTTCTTTTTCGAGCACGCCGCTGCCACGGCAGCCCTTCATCCAGGTGTCGAGAAGTTCATCAAACCAGGCCACTTTTCCATCTTTCGAAAAATAAATATTTCGCTCAACAGCTTTAAAATCCCAGGCGCGGCCTTTTTCAAAATACGGTTTCGCAAATGCATCAAAAGCTTTTTTGTCCCAATTTTCGGTAGCATCGGTGCCAATGTAATGGCTATCAGCACTTAACATCCCAAAATATGTAGCGTGATCGGCCTTTGCTGCAGCGGCATGCCACTGGTCAAGCAGTGAGTGAATAGTATTTTTCTCGTTTTCAACATTAGGCTTTATATTGTAAAACATTGTGAATGAAATCGTTAACAATGACATGCCTACGTACAAAAAGTTAATTTTTCTCATTATGACTGAATTTATACGAATATACACACTTTTAGCCGGACTTACAGGGAAAGATCAGTACAGCATTTAACGTTTTTTATGTTAAGAAAATAATCGATGAACGGTAGTTTTTTGAACGGGTTTTGTAATCCATCTACCAAAAAATGTACCGACCTTTGCAGTGTGAAATTCTTCACTCAATTAATTTCATACAAGATATGCTTGTTGACATTATTGTTATCATAGCAGGTGTTATAATTCTACGAGATTAAGTTAATGTAGTATTTACAAATTTATATCTACGTTATAATTAACTGGATTTAAAAAGTTAATATTAGCACCGTTAATCGATTATATCGGTTATTTCATCTTTTCTTAATAAAGTCTTCATAAAATACTTCATAAATATTTGTAGGTTTAACTCAAACCAATTAATCATTTTATCTTATGAAAACAAAAAATTTATTCATTGCAGGAGTATTGGCTATTGCCGGAAGTGCGTTTGGGCAACTAAGAGAAACAAACAATTCCACAGGTTTGGGTACTGATAACGGAGCGATTTCATTCTTAACACCAGCATCAGGCAACAGTTCTACCTACATAGGTGCAGAAGCGGGAAGATATGCAAGTACTACTGGTGCCGGACAGAACACGTTTATGGGTACACTAGCGGGAAGCGGAATTGCAACGGTGAAAAACACGGGAACACTTAATACCTTTGTCGGATTTAGGGCAGGTTCAGAAATAACTTCTGGTTCTACAAATACATTTTTCGGTAATGAAGCAGGAAGATTTAATACAGAAGGTGGCGCTAATGTATTTGTGGGTAATGCTTCAGGATGGGCTAACATTTCAGGTATCAATAATACATTTTTAGGAAGTGCATCAGGTTTTCAAAACCAAGGTAGTAATAACACGTTTATCGGTGGAGGGTCAGGCCAAGCCCACATCGCGGGTGACTCTAACATTTTTATTGGGATAAACACCGGCTCAAATACTACAGGTACTGAGAACATATTTATGGGATTTCAGTCAGGTATTAATGCCGGAGGGAGCTCATACAATGTATTTATAGGCAATCATACTGGCGGAGGTAACGTTGGCGACGGCCAAAATGTATTTGTGGGCCATGCTGCAGGGGCAGGGAACATCACAGGCTTTGGTAATATAATGGTAGGCAGCAATACAGGTTTAAACGCTACAGGTTATCAAAATGTATTCGTAGGCCAGTCGGCAGGCCGTAATGCCACAGGTTCTAAAAATGTTTTTCTTGGTGTTGATGCCGGTCAGAATGAAACTGCCAGCAACAAACTATATATAGCAAACAGTAATACTACAACACCACTTATATATGGTGATTTTAATGCAGGTAAAGTAGGTATTGGCGGTACGGCCCACCCTTCAGGCTCTGCTGATGGTTTTCCTTCAACAGCTGGCAGCGTAAATGTAAGTGGGTATAAACTGTTTGTGAAAGGCGGAATACTTACTGAAGAAGTTCGCGTAAGCCTTGCCAACACATGGGCCGACTATGTTTTTGCTGGTGATTATAAGCTTGCAACCCTTCCGGAAGTTGAAAAATACATAGCTGCAAACGGCCACCTGCCAAATGTACCATCAGCCAAACAGGTTAAGGAAGACGGTATAGAGCTTGGCGACATGGCCCGCATACAGCAGGAAAAAATTGAGGAACTCACGCTATATGCCATAGCTCAGGACAAACAGCTTACAGAGCAAACCATTACTCTTACAGAGCAAACTAAAAAACTGGAGCAGCAGCAAAAAGAAATTGACGAACTTAAAGCAGCAGTGAAGGCTTTAATGGCGAAACAATAATTATACGTTTAATCTTAAATATAAAAACATGAGAAACGTATATTTATACATTGGGCTCTTTATGCTGTTTAGCATACATTGCCTGGGGCAGGATTATAATAATCACTGGCAGTTAAAATCTTCAGATTTAACTTTTTCAACAAATCCCAATACTGTAAATGTAGTGCCGGCCGCAGTGAATAATGAAGGTTATGCATCAATAAGCGATAGCAATGGTAACTTGTTGTTTTATACTGATGGTAAAAAAGTATGGAATAAAAATCATACTGTTATGGCCAATGGAACAATTGGCTATTATCCAGACTTCACACAACCTGTCATAATCATTCCGCACCCAGGTGACAGCAATAAATATTATATTGTAAAAAATGAACAATACATATGTCTTTGCGTCGGGGTTGATCCTCCTGGGCATTACATGTATTCTATAGTTGATTTTACAAATAATAGTCTTGGTGAAGTGCTTAATATCAATTCCACTCCCTTTATGGCAGAGTTGACAACAACAAAAATGTTATCAAATGCCGGTTCATACATTGAACATAAAGGTAGTTATGCACCACTTACAGCTGCACGAAGTTCTGATGGTAATTATTGGGTTGTTGTACAAGATGAAAACAGTATGTTAAGTTACAAAATTGATGGTTCCGGTTTAAACCTCACACCTGTAGTTTCATCGTTTACATCAAATCAGATATATAATTATGGCAATTACTATCCAACACAAAATACTTATAGTGGAATACGCAGGAGCATGATAAGGGTAGCTCAAAATCCCTCAATTTCTAAATTATATGGTCTTGAATCATCAAGCCTCCAAAATGCTAACACAGATCCGGTTAGTCAATATGCACGCTTTTACAGCTTAGAATTTAATAGTTTAACGGGGATGTTTAGTAATTATAATTCAATTCCACTTTCATATAGCAATAGTGTATCTTATAATTTTGAGCTTTCCCCAGATTTACAAACAGCATATTTTGCCACCTACAAGCGTCCTCACATAAGCACAGGCAATGATGGTGAAGTAATTGCAAAAGATCTTACCTCAGGTACCGCCCCAAGACTTTTATATGAACAAATCAGTTCAACCACTCCATCAGCATATTTTTCATTCATTCAAAAAGACAAGTATGGCAATGTTCTTGTAGGTTCCACATATACAAATTCGGGAAGGAACACATATCTGCATAAAATTGAAAATCCAAATTCTTATTTAACTTCTGCAGTAAAGGTTAATCACATATCACTAAACGGTGGAGGTATATCGCCTTTCCCGCAATTAATACCTTCACAAGAAGAAAGTTGTATTCCGGATATTACCCTTAGCGTACCTGAAACCAATTCAAATCATGTATACCAAGCGTCTAACAGTGTAACGACCAATAATACGTACACTATTAACTCAGGGAATGACATTACAATGAAAGCTGGTGCATTTGTGGTTATGAAACCTAATACGCATATTAAGTCGGGGTCTCTTGCGCTGGCTAAGATTGAAGATTGTGAAGAGGGGAGTGTTATTGAAATGGCAACTGCACGTATGTCATCACCAAGTGATCCTGATATGTATAAAAAAGCCCTATTTACCATGTACCCCAACCCGGCGCATGACCGCTTGACTGTTTCTGCCGAAGCAGGCATTACAACAGTAACCATTTCTTCAATAGAAGGTATGCTGATGTACAGTACTAAACTTTCCGGTAAAGAGACATCGCAAGATGTTGATGTGAGCCAATACCGAAAAGGTATTTATATTGTAAACATCACAACTGCCGACGGTAAAACCGAATCGCAGAAACTGATGAAGGACTAATATAGGAGGCTGTCCATTTAGGGCAGCCTCATTTTACTTTACGCATTCAAGATTTATTTTAAAAATTTCACCACATAATAATTTACCTTATGAAAACAAAAAATTTATTTATTGCAGGAGTATTGGCTATTGCCGGTACGGCGTTTGGGCAGGTTGTTCAGACACCCTTAACAACAGGTATTGGAGAGGATAACGGCGGGGTATATGTTCCCGGGGGAGCAGGATACGGAAACAACTCAACTTTTCTTGGAGTGAGGGCAGGAAGATGGTCTGATGCAAGTGGGACTAACCAAGGGGCTAATACATTTGTAGGCCACGAAACAGGAATGGGCAACTCAAGTACTATCAAACCGACGGGTTTCAGAAATACATTTATGGGATTTCAGGCTGGCAGAAATTTTATTGGTGCGAGAGATAATGCTTTTCTGGGATATCAGGCAGGAATTAACTGTGCTGCCGGAAATGAAAATACTTTTGTGGGTAGCGGGGCTGGTTTTAATAACTTGGCCAGTAGCAACACTTTTGTTGGTTTTTCAAGCGGGTCAGCCAATTCTTCAGGCTCTCAGAATGTCTTTCTAGGATGGGTATCCGGCATGCAAAACACTACAGGAGAAGCTAATGTTTTTGTAGGTTCTTTGGCGGGCCATAGTAACACTACAAGTGGAGGCAATGTATTTATTGGCGGACAGGCAGGCCAACTCTCAAACACAGGGGCATATGGTGGAAACGTATACATTGGCCATGCTTCAGGTGTTGGTAATGCAGCCGGAACAGGAAATACATTTTTAGGAGCGCTATCAGGTGAGAATTCTACGGGATCAAGTACGGTGGCTATAGGATTTAGGGCAGGCCGCCAAAATATAAATATCAATAATGTTTTTGTAGGGACTGATGCCGGTGTGGCTAACACTTCGGGTATTTCAAATACTTTTGTAGGCAGCAATGCTGGTCTGGCTAATCAAACAGGATATAATAATACACTAATAGGATTTCAGGCAGGTAACGGTATTTTAGGTTCAGAAAACCTAGCTATAGGTACACAGGCAGGATTTACTACAACAGGATCTGGTAATATATTTATAGGAAATGGTGCGGGCTTTAGCGAGACAGGAAGCAACAAGCTGTATATTTCAAATAACAGTACTGCAACACCTTTAATTTATGGAGATTTTGCAGCTGGTAAGGTGGGTATTGGCGGAACGGCGCACCCTTCAGGCTCTGCTGATGGCTTTCCTTCAACAGCTGGTAGTGTAAACGTAAGTGGGTATAAACTGTTTGTAAAAGGCGGAATACTTACTGAGGAAGTTCGCGTAAGCCTTGCCAATACATGGGCCGACTATGTTTTTGCTGATGACTACAAACTTGCATCACTGCCTGAAGTTGAAAAATACATTGCTGCAAATGGCCACCTGCCAAATGTTCCATCAGCTAAACAGGTTAAGGAAGACGGTATAGAGCTTGGCGATATGGCCCGCATACAGCAGGAAAAAATTGAGGAGCTTACACTATATGCTATATCCCAAGATAAGCAGCTTACCGAACAGAATAAAAAACTGGCGCAGCAGCAAAAGAGATTGACGAACTTAAAGCAGCAGTGAAGGCTTTAATGGCGAAACAATAATTATACGTTTAATCTTAAATATAAAAACATGAGAAACGTATATTTATACATAGGGCTCTTTATGCTGTTTGGCATAAATTGCTTTGGGCAGAATCTGCAAAATGCTAACTGGTATTTTGGTGACCACGGTGGTTTAAAATTTATACCTCCTTCATTAGGTACTGCACTACTAAACGGAAGTGCCATGACGCCTATAGAAGGTTGTGCAACGGTGTCTGACCAGGCAGGTACCCTATTATTTTACACAGATGGGCGTTCGGTTTATAATGCCGCACATACAGTGATGCCTAATTCTTCAACAAGTCCCTTAATTGGTGACGACTCAAGCACACAAGCCGCTGTGGTTGTCCCTGTGCCGGGAAGTCCTCAGAAATATTACATATTTACCATTAGTGGTTTATCGGGTACCCCTCCAGTAATCCCGCCACATGGGCTTTATTATTCTATCGTAGACATGTCTTTGCCGGGAGGAGGAGATGTGGTGCTGCCAAACAACACACCTTTACTCGATCATTTATCTGTTCCTATTACAACCGGTTATGGTACTTCATCAGAAAAAATGACATCTGCCAAGCATAGCAATGGCATTGATTACTGGATTGTTGCGCAAATACGCGGATGGGTATACAGCTACCATGTAACTGCAACAAGTGTTACACTAAGCAGCTTCACTGCAGCTCCCGTTACCATTAATCATGGCGCTACCAACAGTGGGGCGGCTTTAGGCCAAATGAAAATAAGTCCTAATGGCCAACGCATAGGAATTGCTTATCGCGCTGGCGGTGCGGGCCTTAATACCAGTCCCGGCGAAATCGCATTGGGGTCATTTAATAACACAACAGGCCTTGTAATTTTTGATCCGGTTACCATACAGGGAGGTATAATGTACGGTTTAGAATTTTCACCAGACAGTCAATTAGTTTACTATATTACGGGAACACAATTAGTACGTACAGCAAACACAACTTCCCTAAGATTATCAATTCCATATACTCAATCAGGCTCATTACAACTAGGTATTGACGGCAGGATATATTGCGCAGCTAGATTATTAACCTCGTTACCGGTTATTACTAACCCCAATAACTTTGCCAGCCCAGGGTTTATATCCGCTGGCGCTTTTATATCGGGTAAGTCAGGGTCTGGCCTCCCTCAATGGGTGCATTGGCATGAACAACAACCTTGTACACCCCTTACCCTTACATCAGAGTCATATCCAGTCTTTAATTACAATAACAGAAGTTCTATTACGGCTCATATTAATTACAACATTGTTACAAGTACAGATATTCAAATGCACGCCCGTGATTTTATTGTATTACAGCCTAATGTCCATATTGCTTCCGGCTCTAACTATTGGGCAAGCATTCAGGACTGTGAAGGCGGAGGAATAACAGAGCGGCAGTCATCTCAAATGTCATCAACAGTACCTGTTAAAGATATTAGGTCAAGCCTCTTCTCTATGTATCCCAACCCGGCGCATGACCGCTTGACTGTCTCTGCCGAAGCAGGCATTACAACAGTAACCATTTCTTCAATAGAAGGTATGCTTATGTACAGTACTAAGCTTTCCGGTAAAGAGACATCGCAAGATGTTGATGTGAGCCAATACCGAAAAGGTATCTATATTGTAAACATCACAACTGCCGACGGTAAAACCGAATCGCAGAAGCTGGTGAAGGATTAACTTGTATTTCAAATAAAAAGAAAGGCTTCCCTAATTGCGGAAGCCTTCTTTGTTTTACCCCAGCATCTCGTTGTGCTGGCTTAGGTCAAGCCCCATCTTTTCAGCTTCTTCCGATACACGCAGTGGTATAATCAGGTTAGTGACTTTGTAAAGCAGCATGGCCCCGAAGAACGAAAACGCCGCTACCAGCACCAATGCCATCATATGGTGGGCAAATATGTTCCAGCCGCCGTGCAGCAGGCTCCCGCCCTCAACTTCGGCAAAAATGGCTGTAAGTATCATGCCCATAATACCGCCTACACCGTGGCAGGCAAAAACATCGAGGGTGTCGTCTATCTTCTTTAGAGATTTCCAGTTAAGCATGGCGTTTGAGACAATTGCGGCAATAAATCCGAAGAACATGCTTTTGGGTATTGATACAAACCCGGCGGCGGGAGTTATAGCCACAAGGCCCACAACCGCGCCAATACATGCGCCCAAAGCTGACACTTTCCGTCCGTTGAGCCTGTCAAAAAACACCCAGGTTAGCATAGCCGATGCCGAGGCTATAGTAGTAGTGGCAAAAGCCATAGCCGCGGTATGATTAGCTGCCAGCGCTGAACCGGCATTGAACCCAAACCACCCGAACCATAGCATGCCGGTGCCCAGTAAAACGAAAGGAATATTGGTAGGTATATACTCTAAATTTTTCCTTTTGCCGAGACAAAGTACTCCCGCAATGGCGGCAAAACCGGCGCTCATATGCACTACCGTTCCGCCAGCGAAATCTTTTACGCCAAAGTAAGCGCCCAGCAATCCATTCGGATGCCATACCATGTGGCATAGCGGGGCATAGATGAATATCGAAAACAGGCAGATAAATAGCAGGAATGAAATGAAGCGGATACGTTCGGCCAGTGCACCGGTAATGATGGCAGGGGTTATCACGGCAAACTTCATCTGGAACAGCGCAAAAAGTATGAATGGTATGGTGCTCGCCATTTTTGAGTGAGGGTGCTCATCTACATAATCAAAAAACGCAAAATCTGCCGGGTTGCCCACGAGTCCGTATTTAACACCGTTAATAGTGAGCCCGACAGAATCACCAAAAGACAAGCTGAAACCCACGGTCACCCACAGTAGGCTTATAACGCCCAGGCAGATAAAGCTTTTTAGCATGGTAGAAATCACGTTCTTCTTACCTACCATACCGCCATAGAAGAAGGAGAGGCCGGGTGTCATAAGCAATACCAGGCATGAAGCCGTGAGCAGCCAAGCAACATCGGCAGGTATAATGGTGTCTGTAGAATTAAACTCGTTCGAGCGGTCAAAAATATGGGCATGCTCCCAAAATAATCCGGTGATTGCTATTGCTGCCGTAATAATAAAGGCGGCTATCCATCTTTTTTCAACACTTTTTTCCATTTTACCCTGCTTTTTATAGGGTTAAATGTATAAATTTATTTTACAGACATTGCTCGGACGGTATATGTGAACTAAAGATTTGCTAAATCAGTAAATTAGATCATTTGTTTTTGAGAAATTTGTAAAGAGCAGGTAATGTCCGGGCGGTTTTGAAAGTATCGCCTTACAGCTATGCGTGCATAACATGGTTGATAACTTAATGCCTGATTTTGTGGTGTGTAACCAAATTTTTGCAACCTTGCCGTCAACCAAAATCATCAATCACATGAACGACTTACAATACACAATTGAGGATAATAAACTGTTTGAGTCTATTGCCGATATCGCCTTTATGGCCGGCCAGCGCGGTTTCTGCTCGGGCGATTCGCGTTCAGACGTCGCCGAATTCATAAAGTGGGGAAAAGAGTTTGAAGACATCCACGAAGATACCGATTGGGATGAGGTGGACTACGTGGAAACCATTGAAGCTTTCATGAACACCAAGCTGCGCATCGACATGCAGTTAACCACTTAAGACTTCAGCCCATAAAAAAACCGGCACATAGCCGGCTAAATTTTTAATGCTTTCCGTGGCCTTTACCTTTAGCATGGCCCGGACCACCTTTATGTTTGTGTTTCGGTCCGTTACCCGGTCCGCCTGCAGCCAGTTTTTTTCGCCTGTCCCGGTGGCAAACCAATAGTTTTCTGGTGCGCCGGATGGTATCCTTTAGGGTACTTCACCTTATGTGTTTTGTAATACACATAAGGCGTAGCGCCGCGGTAGTCGGTAAGCACAACCTTGTAGCCGTTGTATAAATTATAGCTCCTGTAGGCCGGCGGAAGCACCGATGCCCTTATCCAGTTACCGTTGCTTACATAAATGTACTGCCCCGCGTTTATGTCATAGTAAGTAGCGATATCCGGAAGGTAGTAATACCTTACATCAGTATAGCCCACAGGCCCCCACGCAGGCGGCGAACCTATATTTACGTTTACCGAAACCTGTGCCTGCATCAGCATACCGGTGAAAAGCAGCATGCCGAAAAGTATTTTCTTTGTTGCATTCATAACGTTCAAATTTAGGTTACTACTAGTTTTATTGTAGGGCATTTCCAACAACTATGCCTAAATTACGTCAGGTTGATGAAGAAGGAGTGAAGTTTATGAATTTTTTAGGAGTTGATTATTGAGGGTCTTGTGCCTTGCGGTCTTGGATGGCCTGCTGAATTTGGGCGATGCTGGAGAAAACAAATTGCAAAATCAATGGAGTTATCAAACATCTAAATCTAAGATTATTAATTAAATTGTTTAAATTTGTACATTATCATGGAAATAAAGACAGATCTATATTTAGGTGATTGTAAGGAAGAGTTGAAAAAACTTCCAGACAATTCAGTTGACTTGATAATTACTTCACCGCCCTATGCTGATCAGCGTAAAGATACCTACGGGGGGGTGCATCCTAATAAATATGTCGAATGGTTCCTTCCAATTTCTAAAGAACTTTTGAGAGTTCTAAAACCTACAGGTACTTTTATTTTAAATATTAAAGAAAAAGTTGTTGATGGGGAACGTAGTACGTATGTAATGGAACTTATACTTGCAATGAGGCAGCAAGGTTGGTTTTGGACAGAAGAATTTATTTGGCACAAAAAAACAGCTTTCCAGGGAAATGGTCAAATCGTTTTAGAGATAGTTGGGAGCGACTTTTACAATTTAATAAGCAGAAGAAATTCAATATGTATCAAGATGAGGTCAAAATTCCTATCGGAAATTGGGCGAAAGGGAGATTAAAAAATCTCAGTGATACAGACAAAGTAAGAGATAATGCTAAAAACGGTAGTGGTTTTGGGAAAAAGATTTCGAATTGGGTTGGTAAGGAAACGGTCTATCCGACAAATGTTCTACATCTAGCTACAGAATGTAGTAATAAAAACCATAGCGCTGCATTTCCTGAAGAATTACCGGAATGGTTTATAAAATTATTTACTCAAGAAGGTGATTTGGTACTAGACCCCTTTATGGGTTCAGGCACCACAATTTTTGTTTCCAATAGAATGAAAAGAAATTCTATTGGTGTTGAAATTATGCCCGAATATTTTGAGATGGTAGAATCTCAAATTAATCCATGTGAATTATATTTATTAGAACCTTCAGAAAACTATGACTCCAATAAACCTTCAAGACGTTACTCAATACGTTGAACAAAATATTGGTACATTTCATTTAAAGCGCATTCAATGTTTAGATGAATTAAAGCTAATTAAAGTTCTTAAACGTAAAAATCCATACTTATTTAAAGCTAAATATCTTATGACTGCAGATGAAATTGTACGCAGTCTTGTAGACGCTCACATTTCTTCGAATGAGGAAACAATTTTTGGCGATTGGCTTGAAGGTTTAGCAATCTTTATAAATGAGAAAGTATATGGTGGGAGAAAGTCAGGAATTCCAAATATAGATTTAGAGTTTGATAATGATGGCATCCGGTATATTGTAACAATTAAATCCGGACCTAATTGGGGAAATAGTTCACAAATAAAGAAACTTGCATTAGACTTTATTACCGCTAAAAAGACTTTAAGAACAAGTAATTCAAAATTACATGTCATTGCTGTGAATGGATGTTGTTATGGAAGGGACAATAACTCAGATAAAGGAGATTACTTTAAATACTGCGGGCAAAAATTTTGGGAATTTATTTCTGGTGATTCACATTTATATACAGAATTAATTGAGCCACTTGGACACCAGGCAAAAGAACGTAACGAAGATTTCCTAAAGTCTTATTCACAAATGATAAATAAGTTCGTTAAAGAATTTATTAATGAATATTGTGATGAAGCAGGCGCAATTAAATGGGATAAAATTGTAGAAATCAATTCTGCAATTGTGGATCCTACATCACGTCTTAAAAAGTTTTAGGCTAATATCCAACAAGTAAGATTCCTTTAAGAGGAAGTTTTAGTCTATTCGAAATGTATAATGTTTCAAGGAAGTTAAATATCTTTTGGAAGTCATCGCCACCTCTGTAATCATTTCGTACAGCAACTATCAAATATTCAACCTCGAACATCATACAAGCTTGAAAAATGTCTTTTAAAAATTGATTATTAGCTACCGCCCTTCCGGCTTCCACCTCAATTACAATCTTTCCGTCATGGCTAACCGCATCGGCATTAAAAGACTTATCAATATTATTATTATAACCGAATAGAACCGGAACACTAATTTTTTGAAGATTCGATTTTCCACTTTCAACGGTAAAACGCAGTTCCTCTAAATGAGGTCGTAGTCTTTCCAAAACTTCATTTGACGAATAATTGAAATTGACTGAAGATATGTTAGACAATTCCTTTTCAAAACAATCAATAACTAATTTTATGCTTTGTGTAATGCCTTGTGACCTGGGAAAGAATTGATATCGAATCATGTAACTTCTTTAGTTAGTAAGGTAATAAGTTCTTCATCGTCTAAATTTATTTGGCTATCCTCGACAAAATAAAATATTTGATCGTCTACATACCTCGCTTCATCAAATACATGGTCATCATCTTTCAATAAAACATCATTTAAAGAAGTAACAGAAATCAGGACTTCGCCATCGTTTGGCAGTTCAACTACCCTCGCAGGGTAAAAAATATTTTGAAAATCAATCATTGTCTCGGGTTTGTTTACAAATATAAAATAAATTATTCCTCACAGAAGTACTCTTATCAACAACCGTTAAACTTCCCTTAACCCCGCTTAAAAATCCTACAATTGCCGTAACTTAGTGTACAAAGCAACACTATGAAACAGCCCCTGCTGGCATTTAACGATAAAGGCATTTACTGCGCGCAGGCCGATGTGTACCTCGACCCGTGGCGCCCGGTAGATAAGGCCATCATCACCCACGGCCATGCCGACCATAGCCGCTGGGGCCACAGGCAGTACATAACCCACCACATGAACGTGCCCATCATAAAGCACCGCCTTGGCGACATCTCCGTAACCGGGAAAGACTGGGGCGAAACCTTTACCATCAATGGCGTTACGTTCTCATTCCACCCCGCCGGGCACATCATCGGCAGTGCGCAGGTGCGGGTAGAGCACAAGGGCGAAGTTTGGGTATTCACAGGCGACTACAAAACCGAAGATGACGGCATTTCCACACCCTACGAGGTCGTAAAATGCCACACGTTCATTACCGAAAACACCTTTGGGCTGCCGGCTTTCAAATGGCTTCCGCAGCAGGAAGTGATGGACGACATAAACAACTGGTGGGCCAACAACAAAGCCGAAGGCCGCACGTCGATATTGTTCGGGTACACACTGGGCAAGGCACAGCGGTTATTAAAATACCTCGACCCCAACATCGGCAGGATATACACCCACGGCGCGGTCGAGAATATGACAAACGTGCTTCGGCCTATGGTTAGTTTCCCCGAAACAATACGTGTAACAGCAGAGGTAAAGAAAGAAGATTTCCCCGGTAGCATTGTGCTGGCGCCGCCAAGCGCGCACGGCAGCATCTGGATACGCAAGATGACGCCGTATGTCACAGGCTCGGCAAGTGGGTGGATGGCGTTCCGCGGGGCGAGGAGAAGGCGGGCTATAGACAAAGGCTTTGTGCTGAGCGACCATTGCGACTGGCAGGGACTGCTGGAGAGCATCAAGGCCACTGGCGCAGAGAAAATAATATGCACACACGGCTACAGTGATATCTTCAGCACCTACCTGCGCGAACAGGGGTATGACGCCCGCACCGAAAAAACGCAGTACGAAGGCGATGAAGGCGAAGTAACCGATGCAAAAGATATGGAGGCTGATAATGTGGAGGAAATGTAGGAACGGTAAAGTCACACTGAACTTGTCGAAGTGCAGTACGAGAAATATAGTAGGCTTCAACAAGCTCAGCCTGACTGGAAACTTTACAACTTTCAACTTTACAACTTTTGAACTGAGTGAATGAAAAACTTCGCGGAACTTATAAAGGCGCTCGACAGCAGCAACAAGACCTCGGTTAAGGTAGATGCCTTGACGGAGTATTTCCGCGTGGCCAGCGATAAGGACCGCGTCTGGACGATTGCCATACTGTCGCACCGCCGTCCACCGCGCCCCGTAAACACTACGTTGTTGCGGATATGGGCGAGTGAACTGGCTAACATTCCGCTTTGGCTTTTTGAAGAAAGCTACCACATTGTGGGCGACCTTGCCGAGACTATTGCCCTGGTAATCCCGACAAGCAATAATCATTCAGAAAAGACCCTGACCGAGTATGTGGAGGAAATGATTACGCTCAAACGCAAGACCGATGAGGAGAAACGCGAGTACCTGCATCAAAACTGGCTGGCGCTGAACTATTACGAACGTTTTGTTTTCACCAAGCTGATAACGGGCAGCTTCCGTATCGGGGTGAGCCAAAAGCTGATGACAAGGGCGCTCTCAAAAGCTACGGGTGTGGATGAAGATGTACTGGCTTACAAGCTCATGGGCGACTGGAATCCGGAAAAGATATCTTTTCAAAACCTGGTGATGGAAGAGCGGGCGCAGGACTTTGAGTCGAAACCTTACCCATTCTATCTCGCCTATGCAATCGAGGGCGAACCCGAAAGCTTGGGCGATTGTGCCGACTGGAGTGCCGAGCACAAGTGGGATGGTATACGCAGCCAGACCATCATCCGCAACGGGAAAATGTTTGTGTGGAGCCGGGGCGAAGAACTGGTGACAGACAAATACCCGGAGTTTGGGAAATTTTTGGATGTGATTCCGGATGGAACTGTGATTGACGGAGAGATACTTCCGTGGATAGATGGTGGTGTGGGTTCGTTCAACGACCTGCAGACACGTATAGGGCGCAAAACGGTATCGGCATCATTGCTTGCTAAAACGCCGGTAATCATAAAAGCGTATGACCTATTGGAATGGGGAGGGGAAGACATTCGCCAGAAGCCATTTATTGAAAGGCGAAAGCTGTTGGAAGAGCTATATGAAAACGTAAAGGACTACCAGATTCCATTGCATCTTTCAGAGCGGGTAGAGTTTGGCTGTTGGGATGATGTAATGATGGAAAGGGCAAAGGCACGCGAAATTCGCAGCGAAGGCCTCATGTTCAAGCGGAAGGATTCGCCTTACTTAGTTGGCCGTAAAAAAGGCGACTGGTGGAAATGGAAACTCGACCCGTTCTCTATAGATGCCGTGCTTACCTACGCCATGCGCGGCAGCGGCCGACGTGCCACGCTCTTTACCGATTATACTTTTGCACTGTGGGATACAAAAGAAGACGGCACAAAAGAGCTCGTGACCTTTGCCAAAGCATATAGCGGACTAACAGATGCGGAGTTCCGTATGGTAGATGATTTTATTAAAAAGAATACACTGGAACGTTTTGGCCCCGTCCGCAGCGTAACGCCCAAGCTTGTCTTTGAAATAGGCTTTGAAGGGATAGCGCTTTCGGGGCGACATAAAAGCGGCGTTGCAACCCGTTTCCCGCGTATTCTCCGTTGGCGAACGGACAAAAAGATAGAAGACGCTAATACGTTGGATGATTTAAAAGCGATGATACCGAAGTAGAAATTCCAAATAACAAATAGCAAATGACAACCGGAGCTTCATCCTTACGCACTTCCTGCAAGGTTTTCAAAACCTTGTAGGTATAATAAAATAACTAAACCTACAAGGTCTCAAAGACCTTGCAGGTTAGCAACCTGAAACATTAAACATTAAACTAATTCTGTGAACAGGGAACAGCTTTTCGACATAATCAACTCCTGGTTTGACAGCCGGGGCTGGAAGCCGTTTCCGTTCCAGACACAAACGTGGACAGCTTTTTTGCAGGGTAAGCACGGCCTGCTCAACGCCCCCACCGGCAGCGGGAAGACTTATGCACTTTGGGCGCCGGTGATAATGGATTATATAAAGAACAACCCCAATTATAAGACAAAACACAAGCCGGGATTAAAAGCCATTTGGATAACGCCGCTACGGGCGCTTTCTGTAGAAATTATGCAGGCCGCCAGCCGTATGGCAGATGAATTAGGGACGGGATTAACGGTCGGCGTACGTACTGGTGATACATCATCATCTGAAAGGTCAAAGCAGAAAAAAACAATGCCCGACCTGCTCATAACCACACCCGAAAGCATGCAGCTGATGCTCGCATCCAAAGACTATACTTCTGTCTTTAAAACTTGCGGAGCAATTATCATTGACGAATGGCATGAGCTGCTCGGCACCAAAAGAGGTGTGCAGGTGGAGCTGGCATTAAGTCGCCTCAAAGCTGTAGCGCCAAAAATGCGTATCTGGGGGATATCGGCCACCATAGGCAATCTGGAACAGGCCATGCAGGTGCTTTTGGGAACTGACCCCGAAGCGCTTGAGAACGCACAGATGATACGCGCGCACATCAACAAGAAGATAAATGTTATCTCAGTAGTTCCTGAAAAGATGGACGCCTACCCGTGGCGGGGGCACATGGGCCTTCACCTGGTTGATGAGGTAGCGAAAATCATAAAGAAAAGCCAGACTACGCTGGTGTTCACAAACGTACGTTCGCAGTGCGAAGTATGGTACCAGGCGCTGCTTGAAAAGTATCCGGAATTTGCAGGCGAAATGGCTATGCATCACGGAAGCATTGCTAAAGAAACGCGGCAGTGGGTAGAGCAGGCTATACGCGATGAACGGCTAAAAGCTGTTATCTGCACCTCAAGCCTGGATTTGGGTGTCGACTTTGCACCCGTTGAAACCGTGGTACAGATAGGCGGGCCAAAAGGTGTTGCGCGTTTTTTGCAACGGGCAGGACGAAGCGGGCATAGGCCGGGGCAGGAAAGCAACATCTACTTCCTCGCCACGCATGCCATTGAGCTGATAGAAGCATCAGCCCTGAAACGTGCAGTGAAAGAAACGGTAGTGGAAGACCGTGTGCCTTATCTAAACAGTTGGGATGTGCTTGTTCAGTATCTCGTGTCATTGGCCGTAAGTGATGGTTTTTATCCTGATGAAATCTATAAGGAGGTGAAGACTACATTTTGCTTTCAGGGAATGACGGAAGAGGAGTGGCAATTCTGTCTCAACTTCATTACAAAAGGCAGCCAGAGCCTTCGTGCATATGACGAGTTTAAAAAGGTAGAAATAGAAGCCGACGGTAAGTTCAAGGTGCATAGTAAGGCAGTTGCTCTGCGGCACAGGATGCAGATAGGTACAATAGTAGGTGACTCGGTTATGAACGTTAAGTTCTTTGGCGGGGGATATATAGGCAGCGTTGAAGAATGGTTTATATCAAAATTAAATCCCGGAGACGTTTTCATTTTTGCGGGACGAAAACTGGAGCTTCATCGCGTAAAAAATATGGAGGTGCTGGTGAGGATGGCTAACCCCGGCGCTAAGGCGGTACATGCCAGCTGGATGGGAGGCAGGCTCACCTTATCCTCACAAATGAGCGAACTGATACGTGAAGAAATGTATGCAGCCAATACCGATACCATGTCGCGCGAATTGCGTGCGCTTGCCCCCATGTTCAAACGCCAGCGCAAAGAAAGCATTGTACCTACGGATGAGGAATTCCTGATTGAAACGTTTAAAACCCGCGAAGGCTACCATGCCATTTTTTATCCGTTTGAAGGGCGATATGTTCATGAAGCCCTGGCAAGCGTTATGGCCTACAGGATTAGTCTGTTGTCGCCCATAACATTCTCCCTTGCCTATAATGACTATGGTTTTGAGCTGCTATCTGATAAAGAAATCGATATGCAGGCTGTTTTAGATAATGACCTGTTCACGCCGCATCACCTCCATGCCGATTTGCAGGCCAGCCTTAATTCTACTGAAATGGCCCGGCGTAAATTTCGTGATATTGCCGTGATTGCAGGGTTGGTATTTACAGGTTATCCCGGAAAGGTAGTCAAGACCAAGCACCTGCAAAGCAGTTCGCAACTGATATTTGATGTGTTCAGGGATTATGAACCTAATAATTTACTGTTCACACAGGCCTATCGTGAAACATTTGAGCACCAATTGGAAGAAGGACGATTGCTGATAGCCCTTGAGCGGATACAAAACCAGACCATTGTCTGGAAGCAATGCGAAAAGCCGACTCCATTCAGTTTCCCTATTATTACTGACAGGCTTCGTGAAAAACTTACCAGCGAAACTCTGGCAGACAGAATAAAACGTATGACAGCAAGCTATATGAAAGGGGATAGTTAGTACGCTCTGGTAATTATCTTCCGCCCATTGCCCGGATAATCCTGGTGGTTCGCCTATCGGCATACATGCGGTTAAGTGATGTAAACGCCCATATTGCGGCCGGTATCCATCCAATAATTGTTACCTGTAAAATAAGGCAAACAATACCGCTTACAATTTTACCTTGCAGAATAAGCGACAACCACGGCAAGAAAAACGCAATCACGTATCTCATTTGTTCTTTTTTCCAAACATAGTAATTTTCCTGATACGCTGTTTTAACTATTTCAAGAATAACGTTTATGTATCTTTGTGCCTCCAAATGACGAGGGGATTAAATGACATTAGAGATTGACATAAATGGCCGCGCGTTTGTACTGCATTGTTCGGGCGCGCTGTATTGGGTAGAAAAGCGTATGTTGCTGATAAGCGATGTACACCTGGGCAAAATTTCGCACTTCCGCAAACACGGTTCAGCCCTGCCTGACGGCGCTATTTACAAAAACTTCCTGAAGCTTGATAACGCTGTTGAATACTTCAACCCTGAGGTCATATGCTTTTTAGGCGATCTCTTCCATAGCACGCTTAACAATGAATGGCAGTTGTTTACAGACTGGGTAAATGCCACGCGCCTGCCTATTATACTTGTTGCCGGCAATCATGATATCATCAATCCTAAAAAATACCACGACCTTGAAGTACAGGTTGTGAGCGAGTGGGTGCTTGACGGTTTCTTGCTTACACACCATCCTGAAGAGCGCGAAGGCCTGTTTACATTGTCAGGCCACATACACCCTGCGGTGCTGCTGTCGGGCATGGGCAGGCAGTTTGTACAACTGCCGTGTTTCTTTCGCTCACCGGCACAAATGATACTCCCCGCATTTGGCGAATTCACAGGAACATATGTGTTGGAGCCACAGGAGCATGATATAATTTATGCCATTACTAAAGAAGATGTTGTGCTTGTTACAAAACGCCAGGTTTCCATGCGCAAAGCCCGCTGATGCCGCAAATAACAATAAATTGTTATATTTCTGATTTAACATTTTTATAAGGGTACCTCCCTTTACATTTACAAGTTTAATATTTGTAGCAGTAAGGGTAATCATGAGCTTTAAAGTTAAGGTTAATAAGATTCGCAGCAAGATTATGCGTGGCCTTACGCGTAATATTGGCAAGTCGTCTGCGGCTAAATATTCAAAAAATCAAAATCTGGAAATTAAGCGCATACTTATAAGCCGACCAAATGACCGCCTTGGTAACCTGTTGCTTATAACACCGCTGGTACAGGAAGTTACTGCCATTTGCCCCAATTGTAAAATCGATCTTTTTGTGCGGGGAAACCTGGCGCCTATTATTTTTAAAAACTATACAAACATTGACCGCATAATCCGACTTCCAAAAAAGCCATTCAGGCAGCTGCCTGCATATATTTTTAAGTGGTTTCAGCTCAAGTCAAAAAAATATGACCTTGTTATCAACGTTATAAAAAATTCATCTTCAGGAAGGCTGTCAACATTAGTGGCAACATCAAAAATTAAATTTTTTGGTGACGATTTTGATGAGTCAGCAACTGAACATATGGCAAAATATCCGGTTTATAACCTCAGGAAATTTCTTTCGATTGAAGGCTGTAATATTGTAAATATGAATGTGCCGCTGCTTGACATAAAACTTTCTGAAGAAGAAAAAGCTGAAGGCAAAAAAGCACTTGACGCAATAGCGCCACAACCTGAAAAGGAAACCATATGCCTTTTTACAAATGCAACCGGAGGCAAAAAACTATCGGTAGGATGGTGGGAAACATTTTACACCAAACTTCAGGAAAATTTCCCAGGGTATAATATTGTTGAAGCGCTGCCGATAGAAAACACATCACAGATAGATTTTAAAGCTCCATCATACTATACAAGAGACATCCGTGAGCTGGGGGCTTTTATTTCAAACTGCAGATTATTTATTGGCGCTGACAGCGGGGTTATGCATTTAGCTTCGGCAGCTCAAACCACTACTGTAGGGCTCTTTAAGGCAGCTAATGCAGAAATGTATACACCATACGGAAATGGTAGCGACTATGTAAATGTATGTGATAATTCGGTTGAAGATGTTGTTACTGCAGTAAAGAGTATATTGACCATCTCTTAAATAAAAGAGCAACATGAAGATGTTGCCCTTTATTATTTTTGTGGTGACTATTATTAAAAAGATTTCAGGAACTCGTCGGTATGATAATCCAGAAATTTCTTTGCAGCGGCATATACCCCGGTGCTGTATTTGGCAGGGTCAACAGGTATTACCTTAGCCTTTGCAGTATTTCCATCGCGTACGCTGTAAAATGTCCCGTATATTGTGGACGTGCCAAGCGCATCCCGGCTGCCGGCTGCATAGCTGGTTACTGTAGCTTCGTCAATTACTCCGTTTATGGCCAGGGGCTTGCCCAATGTACCTATATAGGCTGATGTGCTCCCAGCCCCCATCTTGCCGTGATAAAAGCCTACAGTGCTTGTTACATACGTTACATCATTAGAACCTTTAAATTTAATTTTGGCATCATTGGTTGTAATAATGCCCTCACTGTCAACCAATCTGAGATTAGTAGAGACCTTCAATTTTGCGCCATTACCCTGAAAGGCTCCTTTATCGCTTACAAACAGCACTGTGATATCAACATTTCCTATAATAGCATCATCAAGGTCACGAGACAGGCGTGGGAAAAGCATTGTTTCATTACCAAGAAAACCACCCTTTTTTGCTTTGCCTTTTTTGTCAAGTCCTTTTATAAAGTATTCAAAACCTGTGGGAGAGCTGGTCATTACACCCGGTATTTCTGCTAGTGTAATTTTGCCGCCCTGCTGCCGCATATAATCAGCATAGGTTTCTGTTCTGGCAGCCTCGTCAGCAGTTATGATAGTAAGGCCTTTTGCTTTTAGCTTGGCAATGTAGTCGGCATACAGCTTATCTGTAATTTCCTGGACTGTTTTTTCATCAAGGCCTTCAAGCCCCACAGATAGCGAAGTTTGCGCATCGCCCTTCATGCCGCCGCCAAGCATAGAGCCCCCTTGTTTAAATTTTTCTTTTTCGTTGTACACCTGGAAGTTTACTTCAAACCCCGAGATGTAGATGCGCTTAGCATTTTTTAGCTTACTAAGTCCGTTAGATTGGTCTTTCGGCTTAAACTCGCCAAGTGTCTGCGCGAAGCTGCCTGCGCATAGCAGCAACAATAGTAAGTGGAGTAGTTTTGTTTTCATACAGTAATTATTGGATTGATATCCAAAACTACTTACAGCCTATGGTTTTAGCAATAAGGCAATTGCCTTAATATACACATGCGTTATGAGGAACTGTCAGTAACAAAATAAAAAGCGTAAATAATTTTAATTAATTATTTACGCTTAGTCTTGTAGCCTCGCCAAGAATCGAACTTGGATCAAAAGTTTAGGAAACTCCCATTCTATCCGTTGAACTACGAGGCCGAATAAAAAAGGCCATCATTTCTGATAGTCTTCTTAAAGCTCCCCTTTCTATAAACTTTTCGAGCCAGTTTTATACTGATTTACAAAAAATCTATGAATTACAGAGGGTTTTAAGTTATGGCTAAAAGATAAAACCTTTTTAAAATTGTTTGTATCCCTAATAATACATAATGTTTATTCCTTATATAGACTTGAACATTATGAAACAGGATTACAATGCGGCTGCAAAAATAGTAAATTTTTTTAATTGAAAAATTATTTGAAGGTGTTTACAGTAAAAAACGTGATAATAACTTAATTAAGAAAGTTTTAACAAAGTCAGGATTTTTTATATATTAGCCGCCAACAAATCAACTAACTATGTCACCTTACTCAAAATTAGCTTTCGTCCTCGGAAGTATTTTCTGTACAGTTACAGCATTTTCACAAGACATCCTTTGGGAAAAATCATACGGCGGCAAACACGCCGATTTTCTCTTTGACGTACAGCCCACAGCCGATTATGGTTTTCTACTTGCCGGCAGTTCCCTTTCCAACAAAACAGGCAATAAAACAGAGCCAAACAACGGCAACCTGGATTACTGGCTATGGAAAATGAATGAAGGCGGTGACCTTGACTGGCAGAAAAACTACGGGGGCTCAGGCATTGACATGCTTTACAGCGTAAAAAACACCCGTGACGGTGGGTTTATCCTTGGCGGTTCATCAAACTCACCCGAGGGCTTTGACAAAAAAGACCCGTGTTTGGGCTTGGAAGACTTCTGGATTATAAAGCTCAACGCCAAAGGGGGTGAAGAGTGGCAGAAGACCATCGGCGGCGCAGGCTCTGATGTACTTAAGACAATCATCCAGACCAGGGATGGCGGCTATATCATCGGAGGGTCGTCCTCTTCAGGCGTAAGCGAAAAGATTTTAAATGGTGGTGTTGATCCATATGGCAAAAGCGAAAAGAACCGCGGGGCTTTGGACTTTTGGATTGTAAAGCTCGATGCCCAGGGCAAGATAAAGTGGCAGAAAACCTTCGGAGGGAGATATGCCGATGTGCTGCAGAGCCTCGAGCAGACGCAGGACAATGGCTATATCATAGGCGGCACATCCAACTCACCTGCATCACAGGATAAGACCAGTGACAGCTATGGCGCATCCGATTTTTGGGTCATAAAGCTGGATGCAGAAGGTAACATGCAGTGGCAGAATATCTTCGGAGGTGAAGGCGATGACCGGCTATCGGTAATAACACAGACAAAAGATAAAGGATATATCATTGGCGGAAGCTCAGCGTCATCTGCCACAGGCAATAAGAAGAAACCATCGAAAAACGGGACAGACTTCTGGATACTAAAGCTGGATGAAGCAGGTGAGATAACCTGGCAAGAAACCTATGACAACGGGGCAACCGACCTGTTGGTATCACTGATTGAGAACAATGATGGCAGCTATCTTGTAGGAGGCTACTCGAAGACAGAGACAACCGGCACCACAAAGACCGACAAAAAAGAAATCAACGACTACCTGGCTTTCCGTATCAACGAAAAGGGCGAAGAGATATGGAAAGCAACAGCAGGCAGCAATGGAGAGGACGTATTGCAAAAGGTGGTAGAAACCCGTGACAGGGGCTATATCATGGCCGGTACAGCCAAAGGCAAGGCATCACGCGACAGGGAGGGCAACCGCGGCAGCAATGACTTTTGGGTGGTAAAGCTACGCGATACCCATAAAACCGACGCTGCACAGGAAAAGCAAATGCTTGAGGCCATACCCAACCCTGCGCAGCAATACACCAACGTGATTGTAGGCTATGAATTTACAACCGGCACTGCCACAGTATATGACCTTGGCGGTCGGCAGCTACAGCAGACACAGGTAACAGGCAGGACAATACCCATTGACCTGAGCCCTTACCCTGAAGGCATGTACATTATAGAAGTTGCAACCAACAGCGGCACGCATTCAGTAAAAGTATTGAAAAGAAAGAACTAATCCTTACCAATAAATTACCAATCATGAAATCAAGATTATCGGCTTTGTTATCATTGTTTGTCACTGCTGTATTGGCTCAAGATATGCCTAAGGTGGTACCGCCATCCCCGGAAGCTGCAGCAGCGTTTAAATTTACAGAGATGCCGGTGTCATTATATTCTGGTATGCCTAATATAACGATTCCTCTATTTGAGATTGAGTCAGGCGGTGTTACCGTTCCAATCAGCCTTAGCTACCATGCACGAGGGGTACAGGTAGCCGAAATTGCCTCACGGGTTGGAACAGGCTGGACATTGAATGCCGGCGGTATGGTGTCTCAGCAAATAAGGGGCGAAAATGACTTGGCCTTTCCTATGTCTTCATGTTATGATTATCAAAATTTTTACAGTAGTATAAGCACAAGACAATATTGGGGAAATTACCAATTTCCCGGTTACGGTCCATGTGACCAGATACCAGATGTGTTTAGCTATTCTGTAATTGGAATAAGTGGTAAAGCAATGTTAGATCAACGGGGCGGTAATATCTGGCTTCAGCAAAGCTACAGCGATTTGAAACTTTCATTACCGAATAATATAACTGATGGACAAGGGAATGAATACTATTTTGGAGAAGAGCAGATCATAACCCCGGAGGTTAGATATCCTGCTGTAGATATTGATATTTCAACAGACCAGAAGATAGTATACGGTACGGGGCAAGTCGCTAATATTGGCAATAGTGTAAATAATTCATCGCACCCCAATACTTGGCACCTTACCCGGATAAAAACAGCAACAGGACCAGAAATTAAATTTTTCTATCGAAGAGAAACGTCATGGTCATGGAAAAGATCTTACGACAAAAATATAGCCCCCAATAACGAAAGCCATGTAAGCCTGGCTACATCTAACCAACAGCGTATCGACAGCATCAGTTTTGATAAAGGTAAATTGGTGTTTGAATATCAAAACACTCCGAGACAAGATGTATGGAACAGTCACAGCCCACAAAAAATAACTTTATATGATAAGGCAGGGCAATTTATCAAACAGGTTATATTCACTTATGAATATACTAAAAGTAATGATCAATCAAATATAAACTTTGTACTACAAAGTGATACCATATCGTATAATAGGCTATTCTTAAAGACGGTCCAGTTTGTTGATCAGAATAACAATACATTACCTCCCTACACTTTTATCTATGATGAAACGGTGCTACCTAGCCGACACTCCAACTCAGTAGATACATGGGGTTATTATAATGCTAAACCTAACGGAGCTTTTTTAGAAACGGGATTTTCTGACCGAACAGTAAATTCAGCAGTAGTTGGTGCAGGCCTTTTGAAAACCATGATAAAACCGGAAGGTGGTCGTGTAAACTTTTACTATGAACCTAATAAAGGTTTAAATGTTTTTCCAGAATCTGTACAGTTTGATAACCCCAATCCTTTATTTACTAGAGTTGTTTCATTGTCTCAGATAGATGCAGGTATGATTCCAAGTATAGATACTGATACAGGCCTGCCAAAATATAACGGTCAGGGAAACTATTCTGATGTCTTTACAATTTCACCACTCAAAACAGGATTTATAACATATACATTAACAGATCCGGGCCTCGCCGACTGTCCTTGTGGTGGAGCACTAGGATGTACAAATAGTCCGCCCAACTTAGACTGCGAATTTTATGTTACTATTGAAAAATTTAATGTTTTTACACAACAGTATGAAAATCCCGAGAGATTATATTATGGGACTAGAACAATTTCACTTGCGCCTGGTAAATACAAACTAAAAGTAGCATACCAAAAACAAGCTACCGAGCCTTATATAACAAATCCTAATCAACAAGGTTATGTCTTAGACAATCCTGCAAAAAATTTTAGAGCTACAATAATCTGGTATGAGCAGGACGCCGAGATAATGGGCAATGAATTTATATGTGCAAATGAAAATCTTTCAGGGACTACTGTTATATATGCAGCAGGCAACAGAATAAGGAAAATCGAATATCTGGATTCTGAAAATGCTGCTCCCGCTATTACAAAAACATATACATATACAGGACCTGATGGAAAGCCGAGTGGAAGGATTTTAGGAATAACAAATTTTGTATCTATTACAAAACTTTCCTTAAATGGGCAGCCCGCTACATTTGTGCAACCTTGGGGAACAGGTGGTGGAAGTCCATTCACAACATTTCAGGGTAATAATATAGGTTATCAATACGTGACAGAATATTATGGAGAAGGAAATAACACTATCGGGAGGACAGATTACGAATATTCAATAGTTTATGATACCGGACGATATTATGATTTTCCTTACCATCCACCTACAGATAATGAATGGCTGAGGGGCAAAGAGGTAAAAGTAAAACATTATAAAAAGAATGGTAGTAATTATGAGTTGGTAAAATTAATCGATAATCGTTATCGATTAGCAGATTCTCTTGAATATGGCGAAACCATATGTAATCATCCTTTTGTAAAACCTTCAGTAAGGATTCCCATTACGCAAAATTTACCTGCTAATGCTCCATATAATGGAGGCTATGAAAAAAATGAGCGTTATTATACAATTCCATTTTCAATTACACCAATAGCAATTAATCCTACAGAGCCTAATGGTCCTGGTGGCTACAAAACCTATTACATGACCGGTGGCACTATGGACTTGGGCAAAAGAATTACAACCGATTATTTTGATAATGGGAGTACGGCCCAGGTCACCACAGAATATTTTTATGATTATATCAGCCATTATAACCTTGCCGAGCAGCGGCAATCTACCAGCACAGCAGATGAAAGGCTGATCACTAAATATTTTTATGCAGGCGATTCTGAAATGGCCAGCGAGCCTGTTATATCAGCTTTACGGGACAAAAATATGCGTGAAATTCCTCTTATAACACAGTCATACAGAGATGGGACGAAGTTGTCAGAAACAAAAACGAAGTTTGCAAACTGGAATACTGCTACAAACTTGCTTTTGCCTGAATATATTAAAGCCGCAAAAGGAACAAACCCGCCTGAAGACAAGATACAGTATACAAAAATTGATACTGCAAACGGCAACATCCTTGAAGTAAGGCAGGTTGATGGTAACTACGTGTCCTACATATGGGGATATAAAGGAACATATCCTATTGCCAAAATTGAAAATGCGACATTCCAGCAAGTCTTAACTGCATTGAGTACTACAGAAGCAGCATTGAAAAGTCTTACAATAGCTCCTGCAAATATCAGGACAGTACTGCCAAATGCACTTGTAACCACTTATGAGTATAAGCCGTTGGTTGGTGTTACAAAAATTACCGACCCTAACGGATTGGTTACAAACTATATATATGACCAGTTCAACAGGTTGAAAGAGGTACGCGATCAAGATAACAACCTGCTCAGCGAAACTCAATATAATCACAGACAATAACACCTTACGCAATGAAAAAAATAATAAACTTACTATTATTGCTACCGGTGTTGGCACTGGGGCAGACACCAACAGAAAATTACGTACGTACGCGGGTGTACAAAGAAGAAACATCCTCAAGCGATCCTTCAAAAGCAAATGCCGCTGTAACATACTATGACGGGCTTGGCAGGCCTATACAGCAGGTTGCCGGTAAGGCATCGGGTGTTGGGACAGATATTATCACACATATTGAATATGATGCTTACGGGAGGCAGATTAAAGAATACCTGCCGTATAAGTCAGGTAACACAGGGCTTGAATTTGTGACCGATGCCAAAACCGCTACCCTAAATTTTTACAATACACAGGCATATGAAAGTACGCAGAACCCATATAGTGAGAAAAAGCTGGAGTCTTCTCCGCTTAGCCGAGTGCTTAAAACGGCTGCGCCGGGTAACCCATGGAAAATAGATGTTGGCCAGAATATAACCTTTGCCTACGCCTCAAATGGTGAAAATGAAGTCTTGAAATTTGCTGCCAATGCTACATGGAACAGCACCACTGAACTGTATGATGCAGCATTTGTTGCAGATGGCTATTATGCTCCCGGTGCACTGTACAGAACCCAGATAACTGACGAAAATGGTGTTGTTACCCGTGAGTATAAAAATAAGGAAGGGCAGCTGGTTTGCAAGATAAATGCCAAAGGCAGTGAAGACCTTGTTACTTACTACATATATGACCAGTACGGAAACCTGAGCTTTGTGCTGCCACCGCTTGCTGAAGGAACGCTAGACCCCGGGCTATGCTATTATTACAAGTATGACAAGCGCAACCGCCTGGTTGAAAAAAGATACCCGCTAAGGGCTGGGAGTATATGGTATATGATAGGCTTGACCGTATTGTGGCCACCGGGCCGGCTTACTCACCGTTTGCTGATGGTACCATTGGCTGGCTGCGTACCTACTATGATACTTTTAACCGGGTGTGCGTAACCGGGTGGACTCCCGCAAGCGATGTTACAACCGATACCCGTAAGGCATTACAAAGTAACAGCGACACACCTGTAACATTGGTAAGGGGTAGCGGCACAATTGATAATATAGCCATAAGCTATGCAGCCACACCCTTAGCTGGTAACCTTAAGCTGCTCACAGTAAACTACTATGATAATTACACATGGCAGGGCTCGCCCTTTACACAGGGTGGTATAGATAAGGTGGAGCTGCAAGATGTAAACTATAATATAAAAGGGCAGCCTACCGGCACCTGGGACAGGGTGCTTACTGCCCCAACCGAAGGCTTTGCGCAAATAAGCAGTACGCTTTATGACAAAAAATACAGACCTATACGTACACGTACTAATAACTACCTTGGCGGCTTTACCCAGGCTGATATTAAACTTGATTTTGACGGCACACCTCAGTATACTATTACTACCCACAAACGCACGGGTAGTGATACTGTGCTTACCACACGTGAAGATTTTACCTATACTCCCGAAGACAGGCTGCTTACCCACACCCATAAAATAAACAACAATGCCCCTGAACTAATGGTACACAATACCTATGATAACCTTGGGCAGCTGAAGAGCAAAAAGGTAGGCGGTGCCGACACCACCGGTAGTGTAGGATTGCAAAAAGTTGACTTTGAATACAACATACGCGGCTGGCTAAAGGGTATCAATAATATTGATAACCTTAACCCCACTAGTACAGAAGAAGACCTGTTTGCCTTTAAGCTGAGCTACAATACGCCAACTAATGTAAATACTGCGGTGTTGCCGCTCTTTAACGGCAATGTAACAGAAACCTACTGGCGCACACAAACTGATAATAATGTGCGCAAATACGGCTATGTGTATGACCAGGCCAACCGGCTTTTGGATGCCTACTATCAAAGGACTGTTGATGTTGCAATAGAGCACAGTTCATATGATGAGCGTGTAACGTATGATAAAAACAGCAATATACTTACACTTAGGCGAAACGGCAATTATGAAGAACCGAATTATACCATGCAGATTGATGATTTGGAGTATACGTATCACCCTGTAGAGAAGAACAGGCTGGCTAAGGTAGTTGATATTGAGGCCAACTCATCAGGGTTTAGTGACAGTGCCGACAATAACGTAGATGACTATGCGTATGATGCTTTTGGCAATATGGTAAGCGATAGAAATAAAAACATACGGGCGATAAGCTATAACCACCTTAACCTTCCTGTTACTATATCAATAGGTGCACAATTGGGCAATTACAGTCAATACACATACACAGCCAGTGGGGTTAAGGTACGTAACCAGCAATCAGCACCCGGCAAATTTGGTCCTACTACCAATACAACCGACTACCTTGGCGGTTTCCAGTACTATAATAATGTACTGCAGCATTTCCCGACGGCTGAGGGGTATGTGCAGCATACAGTAAGTGGGGGTGTAAGCAGTTATAGGTATATTTACCACTACAAAGACCACCTGGGCAACAACAGGGTAAGCTACGCCTTTGATGCGGCAGAAAACAGGGTAAAGATTTTAGAAGAAAACCACTATTACCCGTTTGGCTACAAGCATTTTGGGTACAATGAAGACAGCTATGTAACCATACCCTACAGCTACAGGTACAATGGCAAAGAAGATATAGGGCTGGGTATGTATGACTATGGTGCAAGGCATTATGACCCAAGCCTCGGAAGGTGGTTTGCTGTTGACCCACTGGCAGAAATAAGCCGAAAGTACAGCCCTTACACCTATGCCTACAACAACCCTATAAGGTTTACCGACCCTGACGGGATGGCCAACAGGGATGAAATTGACACAGGCATTGAGCGCAGCTATAACGTTACGGATTGGTTTACTGGGGATAATACAAGTGATGAGGGGAACTGGGCTGATGCGATAGCCTACAATGGCCCAACAGCTGATAACCAACAGGCTATTTTTAGACAGAATTTTAGTAGTGTAAGTGGTGCTAAGGGTGGGGAAGATAAAAAAGATAGTAATAATAGTAAAACTGAGCCGCCAATTCACCTCTTAAAAGCAAACATAAAAAAGAATAAAGTACTAATGGCCTTTTTTAATTTATTAAAGAAAAGGCAGAAAAAGGGGGATAATGTGTTTACCTTGCTAGCACATGGACAAGCTGGTGTTGTAGGTGATCAAAAAGGTCAGAACAATTTTTGGCTTATAAGAGATGTTGATCAACTTGATGATTTATTAAGATCTAAAAGTCCAGAATATGCAAATTTAAAAGATTCTACGCCATTTACCTTGTTCCTGCTGTCTTGTAATGGTGGCGCTGCAGATTCTCAAGGATTTTCAATCGCTGAAACATACGCCCAAGTACATGAAAATGCAACAGTTATTTCCTTCAACGGTTATGCTCATTGGGGGGTATGTTAAGGGAAAGCCCATGTTAATGGGCATTAGTAGCAGTGTTGATGTTAATTTAAAGGATCGTGGTGTTGTAATGTTTAAGAATGGCGTAAATGTACCTCTTACACCAATCCAGCAACAAGGTTATATTGATTATATAAATAATAAACTATGAGACAAATGCTAATTATTCTTGGCCTATACTTTTTATTTTCATGTCAAAACCGAGAAAATTTAATGGACAGACAACCTAAAAAAGATACTATTGTTAATATGGGATCATCATCATCCCAATTTCAAGAAGAGCTTGAAGATCAAAATCTGATTAGGGAACTTTCAGATAAAGTTACCATTCATGGGGATACAGTTGCATTTAAACATTTACAAAGTATTTATGTGTTTTCAGGTCATGAAGATGAATTTTTCTATTATACGTATATCATGGCGGAGCAATTTGAATATCCTGAAGCATATTATGAAAATTATTTTATCCTTAAGACTGATATTAGAAATGATAGTAATAAGAGGAGAAATGCCATTGCCGATTATTATCTGTTAAAGGCATATGAAAGCGGTTACCCCAGTGCAATTTATAGTGTGAAAAAAAGGTTTAATACCAGTACCCCTCCGAAGGCTGATGAGTATTGGAAAACAATAAACAAATAAACTTAATTTCTGTTTTTGTGGCTATATAAAACCCGATTATATCTACAAATACAAAGACCACCTGGGCAACAACAGGGTAAGCTATGCCTTTGATGCGGCAGAAAACAGGATAATGATTTTAGAAGAAAACCACTATTACCCGTTTGGTATAAGCATTTTGGGTACAATGAATACAGCTATCTAACCATACCCTACAGCTACAGGTATAACGGCAAAGAGCAGGTAGCAAACGGCTTTTATGGCTATGGTGCACGCCACTATGACCCAAGCCTTGGCAGGTGGTTTGCTGTTGACCCGCTTGCTAAAGTTTCAAGAAGATTTGGTCCTTACACTTACTGCTACAACAGCCCAATGGTATTTGTAGACCCTGACGTAATGTCAACCAGTAATGAAGTAAAAAGGCCAAAGGAAAGAGTACACAAGATTTTGAAAATTTCCCATTCTCCAAAACAATTGATAGATGATTCAGAGTTTTGGAGGGAATACAATCCGGAGGTCAAGGTACGGATTTTACAATCTTATCAAATCAAAGGATTGTTCGGACTACGGCGAGAGTTCAATATTGCTGATTTGGATTTGAAACTTAAAAGAACTGGCTAGGGTAATATAAAACTTATGTTGTTTATTAATAGTAATTATGTAAATTAAGTTGTATTTATTTAGTAAACAGAATATTACATATATTTGACCACAATCTAATAACATGCAGAAATTATACTCAATACTAATTCTATTAACCCTTATATCTCAACCTGCTGATAAAGAAGTTTACATTTGCGACAGCAAGACTGCAACAAAATATCATTACAACGATAAGTGTCGCGGCCTTAGCAACTGTAAGCATGATATTGTCAAAATAAAATTGACAGTGGCTGAAAAAGATGGCCGAACATTATGTGGCTGGGAAGATTAGGCTACTTTATGCTAATACCTCTCATAGAGGTATTTTTTTATTTATAATAATTTAGTTAACAAAATGTTAACGAAATTTACTACGTTTGCCATCCCAAATAATACCGATAAAACCTTACTATTTTCATGAAGCACTTTTACTATGTTTTGTGTGTTCTGTTGCTAATATTTTCTCAGAATGTTGATGCAAAAGTCCTTGATATAAAAATTCGCTATTTAAATCGTCTTACTGCATCGCCAATTATAAATGGACCTGATAGTGTTTGCAGTGGTGGCACAGTAACTCTAACAGTAAATTATAGTGGGCCCGGAATTATAAGGTGGTATGACGCACCTACTGGAGGTGCATTACTTTTCACAGGTACATCTTTTATAACACCTGCTTTAACAGCAACAGAAACATTTTACGCTGAATTAACAGAAGGTACTGCTCCTCCTGAAATGAGCGAAGGTAAAACAGTAACTGTAAACCCGCTGCCCTCAGTTGACTTCACGTTTGCAAATAATGCTTGTGCGGGCACAAGTGTACAATTCACATCGACTGTTTCTAACGGAAATGGCCCTTATACTTATTCGTGGGATTTTGGCGACGGAGATACCTCGACAGCTGCAAACCCTACACATACATTTGAATCTTTTGGCTGCGCCACCCAAAATTTCACTGTAAAGCTTAAAGTGAAAGATGGTAACAATTGCGAGAGTCTTGTTAAGGAACATATAATCATGATTAAGCAGAGGCCTGACGTCAATTTTAAAGATGGAAATGCAAGTGGAGGCCCATCCACATATTTTAATAATTGTGCGAATGCTGCAAACAATCCTGTATATAACATAACAGTTGATAATATTTCAATTAATGCATGTTCAGGAACAACTTACACAGTAAATTGGGGTGACTCACCAACAAGTTTTCCTGTTACAAACTTTCCAATAACTCACACATATAATAGCCTTGGTGCTTACTCAATGGTGATAACAGCGACAGGATTAAATGGTTGTGTGACAAAGAAAACCTATATCATTAAAAACGTATATAATCCTTCGGGAGGTATTAATAGCCCCGGAAATACTCAAAATCTTTGTGTACCTACTTCGCTCATTCAATTTACAATTTCAAATTGGGCTACAAATGCTCCTGGTACAACGTACAATATTGATTATGGAGATGGCTCTACTCCCCTAAACTTAACTCAGGAACAATTAGTTGCATCTCCTCATTATAATGCCTCAAATCCAGCTGCATCTGCTAATTATCCAGTCCCCTATTCTTATAGTAATACAAGCTGCCCAAACAATGAATTTACAGTCAAACTAACCGTTACAAATGCATGTGCATTCACTACAGGGACGATTGCTAATATCAGTACAATTGCTAAGCCAGTTCCAAATTTTTCCAGTCCTGAATATGCATGTGTAAATACAAGTGTAACATTTACAAATATTACTGTTTTAGGATATGAGGCGGGATGTACACGCGACACAAAATTCACTTGGAATTTTGGAGATGGAACGCCAAATGTAATTGTAGATTACACTACTTCAACACCTAATATCACACATACATTCTCAACGCCAGGTAATTATACGGTAACACTTACAACCCAAAACAGCTGTGGTACAAGCATAAAAACTAAAACAATCTGTATTGAACCGGCTACCACAGCGGCATTTACGTTAAGTGGCAACGAAGGCTGTGCTCCTTTTGAAGTTCAGACTACAAACACTACCAATCTTACAGACCTGTGCAGTCCTACTTATCAGTGGACTGTTTCATATTCTGCAGCTAACTGCGGTACAAATCCAGGCAGTAGTTACAATTATTTTATAGGTGGAACCAATTCAACATCTGCCAATCCGAAGTTTAATTTTCCGAACGCGGGGACATACACAATTACTTTAAAAGTTCTTACATCTTGTAATGCCGCTACACAGACCATCACGAAGACAGTTACGGTAAAGCAAAAACCTACTGTTAATATAACTTCAACATCATCTGTTTGCTCTGGGGCCAATTTGTCTCCATCCGCAAACGTTTCGAATTGTACTTCACAATCAGTATCTTACTTGTGGACATTTAATGGCGGTACTCCTGCTACTTCAACCAGCCTCAACCCGGGCCCGGTGAGCTTTTCCAGTGGAGGTTCACATTCAATTACTCTGGAAGTAACCAACGAATGTGGCACAACAACAGCTTCACAAACTGTAAATGTGGCAACCGCGCCAACAGTCAATCCGGTAACAAATATTGAAAGATGTCAAGGCATATCAGTTCCGGCAACAAGTTTTTCAAGTCCTGAAAGTGGAGTGACCTACCAATGGACCAATTCTAATACTGCAATAGGCCTTGCTGCATCGGGCAATGGAAATCTTCCATCATTTACCGCTGTAAATAACACCAACGTTCCAATTGTTTCAACAATTACTGTAAAAGCGTCAAAAGGCGGCTGTACCGGGCCTACACAAACCTTCACCATTACAGTTCAGCCATTGGCAACCATTACCAGCGCAACGCCAAACATCACGCTATGTAATGGTGCTACACATCCCGGCACTAGCTTCACAGGAACTGCAGGAGCTACATATACCTGGACGAACTCCAATGCATCAATAGGACTGTTGGCTACCGGGCCAACAGCTATACCATCATTCACCGCAACAAATACAGGAACAACTCCGGTAACAGCGACCATCACCGTCACACCTACAATAAACGGCTGTGCCGGTACGCCAAAAACGTTTACCATTACCGTAAACCCGACACCACAGGCTCTTACGCTAACCGACAAAATACTTTGTCACAGCCAGCCGTCAGGGGAAATAACGTTTAGCAATGCCGTTTCGGGGACAACATATACCTGGACAAACAGCAACCCTGCCATTGGGCTTGCGGCTTCGGGCTCGGGTAACATTTCATTCAACGCAACAAACACCGGTGCTGCCCCAATCACAGCAACCATTACAGTAACTGGCACGGCCAATGGTTGTTCAGCGGCAGCACAAACTTTTACTATAACGGTAAACCCATCGCCGGTGGTTACATTTTCAATGGCAAACCAGACAATCTGTACCGAAACACAAAGCCAGCCTGTTACACTGCAAAGTACCACATCGGGTGTCGACTTTAGTTGGACTGCCGTAGCGCCTCCGGGAGTTACAGGTGTTGTAACAAGCGGTACAAATACAATACCGGCACAAAATCTTGTAAACAACACCAATGCCCCTCTTACAGTAACTTACAAGGCAAAAGCTGCACTAACCGGTACTACCCCATGCCCAGGGGCAGAATTTAACTATACGATTACGGTAAAGCCTAAAGCAGCGAACATAAGCGGACTTCCAACAACCATATGTAGCGGCGCGACATTTTCTATTACTCCTGTAAACGGCAGCGGTAATATAGTTCCGGCCGGAACAACATATACATGGGCAGACCCGGTGATAACACCGGCGGGTTCAGTTAACGGTGCATCAGCACAAGCTGTTCAGCAAACATCAATATCACAGCTACTAAACAACACCACAAATTCCCAGGCCACAGTCGCCTACACAATTACGCCTGTTTCAGATGGCTGTTTAGGCAATCCTTTTACTGTAGAGATTCGTGTAAACCCTGTGCCTGATGTGAATGCAATAGCCAATGTAACCGTTTGCAATGGCCAACTAGCTACACCCGATATTTTTTCAGGAAATGTTACCGGAGTAACCTACGATTGGGTGGCTACGGGTGGCAACATAGGTATGGTATCATCATCAGGTACAGGTAATGTACCAGCATTTAATGCGGTTAACACGACTAATAATCCCATTACGGTGACAATTACAGTAACACCCAAAATTGGTAACTGTAGCGGCCCTTCTAAAACGTTTACAATAAGGGTAAACCCTGCGCCAACAACGGCGTTTTCAATAGCCGACCAGGCAGTTTGCTCAGGAGGCACAACATTGCCTGTAACGCTTACGAGCACAACAAGCGGTGCAACCTTTACCTGGACAGCTGACGCGCCTACAGGAATTACGGGAATAGTAAGCTCGGGGACAAACACAATCCCGGCACAAATACTGCAAAACACTACCACGGCGCCTGTGGTTGTTACTTACACTGCAAAAGCGGCAACTTCTACTGGCACCGCATGTCCCGGCCCCAATGCAGAATACAAAATCACTGTTCATCCTTTGCCAACAATTTCAACACAACCTGTACCACAGCAGGAAGTTTGTGTTGGAGGCACTCTCAATGCACTTACTGTTGGCTATACCGGCGGCCACGGCACACCTGCTTACCAATGGTACAGCAATACTACAGTCTCAACAACAGGGGCAAGCATAATTACAGGAGCTACTTCTTCATCATATACACCACCTACAAACACAGTAGGAACGCTATATTACTACGCGATAATAACATTAAGCGGCAATGGCTGTGGCACAGCGACTAGTGACTTTGCTATGATTACTGTTGTGCCCGACCCAACAATTACAAACCCGGCATTCACGCCGCAGACATTATGTGCAGGCGCATCAGCACAATCATTAAGCGTTACGGCAAGTGGCGGATCTGATTCTCCGAACTATATATACCAGTGGTACGTGAGCAACACAAACAGTACTTCTGCCGGTACGCTTATAGCAGGTGAAAATACATCAACATTTACCCCGCCTGTGCCTGCACAGGTAACTACTGCCCAAACAAAGTATTATTACTGTGAAGTAAAAACAGCTGTTTCAGGATGTTCTGTATTCAGTTCGGTTGCTGAAGTGAAAGTTATTCCCGCGCCGGCTTTTACTTCCCAGCCGCTTACTGCTAATGTGTGCCACCTGCAAACACCTTCAGCCCTTACAGTAGCATATGTAAACGGTACAGGTACGCCAACATATCAATGGTTTGAAAATTCAACAAATTCAATAGCAGGCGCAACCGCGATTCCCGGAGCTAACAGTCCCGCTTATCAACCGCAGGGTACAACTGTTGGTACTACATACTATTTTGCAACAGTGACATTCTCTTCGGGTGGATGCCAGGTAATAACATCTGCAATAGCAGCTATCACCATCAACCCGCTTACTGAAGTAACATCAACGGAGACGGCAACCATTTGCAGCGGGCAACAGTTTACTGTATCTCCAGTACACGGCGGCGGTAATAACGTACCTGCAGGCACTACTTATACATGGGCTGCGCCCGTCCCTGCCATAGCGGGGGGAAGCGCACAGTCTGCTCCGCAAAGTAGCATCAGCCAAGTACTAACAAATAGTACAATACTTCCTGTAACGGTAACTTATACTGTAACGCCTGCTTATAATGGCTGTACAGGTAACCCATTTACGGTAACTGTGACGGTCAACCCGAAAGCAACGATAGCAAATACCACAGCAACAATTTGCAGTGGGGGCACATTTACCATTGACCCTATTACCATTGCCGGGGCAAGTATTCCCTCGGCTACAACATACTCGTGGAGTGCACCGGTTGTTACAGGCGGACTTACAGGCGGTGCAGCTGGCACAGGTGAAACGATTGTTACGGGGACATTAACTAACCCTACAACCACTACACAAACTGCAACATATACGGTTACTCCGCTCTCACAGCCGGGTAATTGTAATGGGCAGCCATTTGATATCGTCGTGACGGTTAAGCCGCAGATTTCAGTTACCAGCGTGCTTTCAGATTTTAACGGCTTTGAGATAAGCACGGCGGGTGGCAGTGATGGCGCTATTGATTTGACAGTTACGGGTGGTTCCGGAAGCTATAGTTATTCATGGGTTGGCCCTAATGGTTTTGCGGCAACAACCCAGGATTTAACAGGACTATCGGTTGGTGTTTATACCGTGACAGTAACGGACGGGCTTTGTAACGCTGTAGTGGTTCCGTTCAATGTACGCGAACCTATGCCGCTTGTGATACAGGAAGTTATTGCAAGCCATGTAAACGTGAATTGCTTCGGGCAATTAACCGGAGTTATTGAGGTAGAAATTACACAGCCATCTATTGCTCCGTTTGACTACCAAATTATTCTACAAGGCGGTGGTGTAGTAGAGGCAGTAAATAATCTTACAGCCCTAAACTATGTGTTTGACAATTTAGCAGCCGGAACATATGACATTAAAGTAACGGATGCCAACGGTACTGTAAAAACACTTACGGGAATAGTAGTTACACAACCGGCATCAGGGCTGGCAATAAGCAATGCAACGGTATCAAATCATAATGGTTTCAGCATAACATGCAACGGCGCAAATGACGGAAGCATTGACCTGACAATAACCGGCGGTTATCCTGTATATACTTATGCCTGGACAGGCCCTAACGGATTCACTGCAGCTACACCAACTATTTCAAACCTTTCACCCGGCACTTACACAGTGGCGATTGGTGATGCTACAAACGTTTGTACCATAACACAGAACTACACTATAACAGAACCGCAACCGGTAACCTTCACAGGTATAAAATCTGACTACAACGGCTTCGGCGTAAGTTGCAGTGGGGGAAGTAATGGTACCATAAACATAACTCCTGCGGGCGGCGCCGGCGCATATATTTACCAATGGACAGGCCCGAATGGCTTTAGCGCATCATCACAAAACCTCACCGGATTGTTTGCAGGAACGTACACCCTAAATCTTTCTGATTCAAACGGATGTGTAGCTACCCAAGAGGTATATACTTTAACCGAGCCACTTTCAATGACTATTACTGAGACCCATACCAACCTATTGTGTCACGGTGCTTCAACAGGGACTGTATCAGTAAATGTGTCGGGTGGTGTTCCGGGTGCATCAGGTTATATTTATTCGTGGTCAGGCCCGAATAGCTTTAGCGCAGCAACGCAAAACCTCGCTAATGTGATGGCCGGCACGTATATACTTACCGTTACAGATGCTTCCGGATGTAGCGCTACTATCTCAGTTACACTTACACAGCCATCGGAAATCACAATCATTCCTACCCAAACCCCAATAAGTTGTTATGGGGCTAATGATGCCTCACTTTCACTTGCAATATCAGGAGGAGTGGGAACGTATCAGGTAACGTGGGATAATTTTGCTTCAGGCACATTCCAGGATAATCTTGCGGCAGGTACTTATGTCATTACAGTAAAGGACAGCAACAATTGCAGTAAGGTCATAAGCGTTATAATTCCCGAAGCGCCAATATTTACAATAAATCCTGCGCATACCAATATATCATGCCACGGCGCCAACGATGGTAGTATAGTGCTGAATCTGGTGGGAGGGCAGGCACCTGTTTCGCTTGTGTGGAATGATGACCCTACCGCAGGTAACGCAAGGTTTAACCTTCCTGCCGGTACATATACCGTAACGATTACCGATAGCAAACCTTGCGTTATAACACGCAGTTTTATTATAGTAGAGCCGCAGCCACTTACTTTAGGCGGCGTAGTTACTAATGCCGACAATTGTACTAATACCATGAGTGGGGCCATCAACCTGCTTCCAGCAGGTGGATCTCCACCGTTTACATTCTCGTGGTCAAATGGCGCAACAACCGAAGATCTTACCGGCATTACATCAGGCAATTATGCAGTTACTGTTACCGATAGCCGCGGATGTTCGGTTTCAAGGCAATTCCAGGTGACTAGGCCACTTCCGCTTGAGGTGACAGTAACCAGCAATGTAGACTTTAACTGTACGACTAAATACGTAATGCAAACTAATACAGCCACAGCATCAGGTGGCATACCACCGTATCTGTACTCCTGGTCATCGGGAACTGTGAGCGGACAAGGTGGTCGTAGTATGACAACAAATCAAAATGGCAGTGTGACTGTTACAGTTACAGACCTTAAAGGATGTACTGCTATCCATACATTTGGGGTTGACACACAACAGCTGGGTGACATATCACATACCATTACATCTTACGGTTTTGAAACCTATGGGCTTTACTCAATTATCGACCCTATAGAATTTACAAATACGTCAACAGGTGATTTTACTAGCGTGTCATGGAATTTTGGTGATGGATCAGTATCTGATGAAGAAAGTCCTACACACTCGTACCAGCGGGAAGGTACTTATGTGGTTACCCAAACGGTGGTGTATCCTTACGGATGTATAAGTCGCAAAACAATTACTCTTACCGTTGAAAAAGGGTATAATGTGATGATACCTAACGGATTTACGCCGAATGCTGACGGCATTAATGACACGTTTAATGCACAGCACACCGGTTTGAAATCAATTCAGCTTGAAGTTTATGATACATGGGGTTCAATGATATATTCTGAAAAAGGCGAAACCCTGCGCGGATGGGATGGTAATGTAAAAGGTGTCCCTGCCGAGAATGGCAACTTTTATTATAGAATGAAAGTTGAAACTTTCTACGGAAATATTGCCAATTATGAAGGCCCATTAGTTTTAATTAAATAAGCCATGAAAAAATATATACACACCACAATACTTCTGCTTATTGCAGTCTCATTACATGCACAAGACCCGATCTTTACCCAATACTTCATGGTGCCGCAAACTATAAATCCCGGCTTTACAGGGTTTATGGAAACTACATCTGTTGGAGTGATGCATCGCAGCCAATGGCCAACATCTGACCTGAAAATTACAAGTAACTATGCATTTTTAAATACATGGAGTGAAGAAATGACCAGCGGCTTTGGAATCAGTTTCCTAAGCCAGCGTGAATCATTTACTGATTATAACCTTTCACTGGTTACGGGTTCATATGCCTATCGTGTAGAGATTTCTGATGACTGGTACTTTCACCCCGCCATTGAGGTTGGCTATGGCCGAAAATCATATGGTTTCCAGAACCTTGTGCTTGAAGATCAATTGAATATAGGTACAGGTACAGTAAGCACAGTAAGTATGGATCCCCTTGCCTTAAACAATAAGGCAGGTTATTTTGATATAGGCGCTGGTTTTCTGTTTAATAATGAGGAATGTTGGGTGGGCGGATCACTAAGGCACCTAAACAGGCCGGATATATCTTTTACCCAAGCCGGTAATGTACCTCTGGACATGTTTTTTTCGGTTAATGCTGGCTATGAGTTTAAGTTTTCTAACTTTATGAATACCTTTCTGCCGTTTGACTCTAAGTTATTAATTACAGGCAATTATATGCAGCAGGGGAACTTTAACAGGTTTGACCTTAGTGCCGGAATTATCTTCGAACGGGTATTTGTAGGGGTTACTGCGGCGACAAACCCAGCTCGCAACGCACCAAACGGTCATTTGCTTACTTCGGTCAATCCTTACTTTGGACTGAAATATGAAAGTTTGAAGATAGGCTACTCTTATGATGCTAACACATCTGGCATAGGCCGTACAGGCGGTATCCACGAGTTTTCTATGTTATATCAATTTGATTGGCAGAAGAAATGTGATGGATGCCCTGACTACTATTAATTTGAATTTATATATTTTCAGGTGAACTGTTTCCACTTTTTACTTACAGTTTCACTACAACTGTAATTAAGTGAAAATTCGGCAATACTAAAAATAGAAAAAGCCCTTACATTTCTGTAAAGGCTTCTCTTTCACTGCTCCCCCTCTTGGGCTCGAACCAAGGACCCCTCTGATTAACAGTCAGATGCTCTAACCAGCTGAGCTAAGGAGGAAACTGTATATTGTTATTGTAATTTTTGTCTAATCGGCGTCAGGTGAAAATTACATTGCTTTTTAAAGAACTTTTGCAGCGGGCCGTCGCCTTTATTGCGGTGCAAATATAAAACCATTTTTAAATTCCGCAAACAAATTGTGCAAAAATCTTTAAAAAATTGGTTATTTGCTGAAGGCTTTAAAAATGTCATTGCCGTTGGCAAACAGCACCAGCGCTATAAGTATAAAGAAACCAGCCATTTGGGCATACTCCATAAACTTATCGCCAGGTTTTCGGCCTGTAATCATTTCGTATAGCAAGAACATAACATGCCCACCATCAAGAGCCGGTATAGGTAATAGGTTCATCACACCAAGCATTATTGATAATAGCGCTGTAATGTTCCAGAAGGCTTCCCAGCTCCATGAGTTAGGGAAGATGTCAAAAATGGCATAAAACCCGCCTACGCCTTTGTATGCGCCTGTGCTTGGTGTAAAGATGGCTTTCAGCTGGGTAAAATATTTCGTAAGCTCCTCACCACTTCTTTTTATCCCGGCAGGGAATGCTTCAAAGAAGCCGTATTGCGTTCTTGTTACATCATAATAGCCAAGTCTTTCAAGGTTTGATAGCGGAGTGATAGCGGGGGCTACCCCAATTTTACCCTCTTTATTATATGTAAGTGTCACTGTTTTCTCTTTTTCATCACGAATTATAGTTGCAGGAACTTTTTGATTTTTAAGGTTTTCACCTATTGGCGCTGCTTCATCATAGTATTTAACCGGTTGGCCGTTAATTGAGGTAATGATGTCGCCCTTCTCTAAAATACCATTGTTCGTAGAGTCATCACTAAAACCGCCTACCGCAAATGGTATTCTGTATAAAAACAATGGTACTTTCTTACCATCAAGCATTTTGTCTATAAGGTCAACGGGTAACTTCACATCTTTAACTTCACCACCTCGTTCAATGGTTACATCTTTGGCGAAAAGTGTATTGTATGAAACATCATCGAAATTCGCAACTTCCTTACCGTCAACTTTCAATATCTTATCACCGTTCTTAAAGCCTAATTGCTCACCTACCGGATTGCTCACCCATATACCGTCTTTTACGTCTTTATTCGCAATAAAAGTTTCGCCATACACGTAAGCCATACCTATGTAAATAAGAACGGCCAGAATAAAGTTGACAGTAACACCGCCAAGCATGATTATAAGCCTTTGCCATGCCGGCTTGCTGCGGAATTCCCAAGGTTGTGGTGGCAGTTTCATGGCATCGGTATCCATGCTTTCGTCAATCATACCGGCAATTTTTACGTAGCCTCCCAGCGGAAGCCAACCTATGCCGTAAACAGTCTCGCCGATTTTCTTCTTGAAAAGCGAGAATTTTACATCAAAGAAAAGGTAGAATTTTTCGACTTTCGTCTTGAATATTTTTGCAGGGATAAAGTGACCCAGCTCGTGTAATATTATTAGTAAAGACAGGCTCAGTAAGAACTGTGCGAGTTTAATAGCTATTTCCATTTTTAAACTTTAGTACGTAGTAAACGCACAAAAGTAACGTTTTCTGATAACTTCTCCCGCTTTAAATTTTCTTACACGATTTTTAAATGTTTGTTAATAATTAATGCGCAGGTTTTATGTCTCATCATTGTGCGGTAAATTTAGGGTTGCTAATTTTACCTGTAAGATTATTCTTCTTGTAATCTTTCAATTAACAGGATTCAAACATCACAATATGGAACCACACTTGTTCTCCATCCTCCAGATAAAAAGCCTTATACTTAAAAACCGGATAGTGATTTCGCCAATGTGCCAGTATTCAGCAATAGACGGTTTCGCTAATGACTGGCACCTGGTGCATCTTGGTGCCCGGGCTATAGGCGGTGCAGCCCTTGTAATGCAGGAGGCCACAGCTGTATCGCCGGAAGGGCGCATCACTCCCGCAGACCTTGGCATCTGGAGTGATAAACATATCGAAAAATACAAGCAGATAACTACTTTTATACTGAGCCAGAATGCTTTCCCGGGCATTCAGTTGGCACATGCAGGCCGTAAAGCCAGTATGTGTACGCCGTGGGAGGGGCATAGGAAATTAACTGAAGATGAAGGCGGTTGGCGCACGTTTGACCCAAGCGGACTGCGTTACGGCGAAGAAGAAGCGCTACCCCCGATTGCACTGGATGCTAATGGGCTGAAAAAAGTAGTTGACGATTTCAGGTCGGCAGCAAAACGCGCCCATGAGGCCTGCTACAAAGTTGTTGAGATACATGCGGCGCACGGTTACCTCCTGCACCAGTTTCTTTCGCCGCTTACCAATAAAAGGACAGACGACTATGGCGGAAGTTTTGAAAACCGCATCAGGTTATTGCTTGAAGTAGTTAAAGCTGTACAGCAGGTATGGCCAAACGACCTGCCGCTGTTTGTGCGCATTTCGGGGCTTGACTGGGCCGAGGGCGGATGGACTATTGATGATAGTGTAAAGCTTGCAGCGATACTAAAAGAAAAAGGTGTTGATGTGGTTGATTGCTCATCGGGCGGGCTGGTGCGCCACCAAAAGATTACCGAAGGCCCTAACTACCAGGTGCCGGTAGCTGAAAGGGTGCGCAAAGAGGCGGGCATAATGAGCGCGGCAGTAGGATTGATAACAAACGCCCAACAGGCGGAAGAAATCATTGCGCATGGTAAAGCCGACCTCGTATTCTTTGCCCGCGAAGCATTGCGCGACCCTAATATCGCCCTGACCTTTGCCCGCGAACTCGATTGTGATGTGATGTGGCCGAAGCAGTATGAAAGGGCGAAAAAGTAATCAGTCGCAGTCACAATTTTCAACACTGGCGAACTCGGAGCTGTCACGCAGTCCCGATGGCTATCGGGTCGGAGCGACAAACTATCTACCTATGAGGTTACATTAAAATGAAAAAAATAAAAACAGCATTATTATCCTACGGCATGTCGGGCAAAGTATTCCATGCCCCATTCCTTAATGCGCATCCAGGTTTTGAGCTCATTGGCGCCTGGGAACGCAGCACAAAGAACATACAGCAAAACTATCATTCTACAGAAAGTTTTAATTCGTTTGAAGCACTTTTGCAAAGCGATACCGAACTCATAGTAGTAAACACGCCTGTTGCCACACACTTTGAATATACCAAAGCAGCTTTGAACGCCGGCAAACACGTACTTGTAGAAAAATCTTTTACAACAAATGCTGCTGAAGCACAGGAACTTGATAACCTCGCCAAAAGTAGAGGACTAAAACTTTGTGTGTACCAAAACCGAAGGTGGGACAGTGACTTTCTTACCGTTAAAAAAGTTTTGGATGAAGGCGTGTTGGGTGATATTGTTGAAGCCGAAATACGTTTTGACCGATATAACCCTGTACTAAGCCCCAAAGCGCACAAAGAAGTGGCAGAACCCGGTGCGGGCATACTGTGGGATTTGGGCTCACATGTAATAGACCAGGCGTTGCAGCTCTTCGGTTTTCCTGAAGCAGTATATGGTGACCTGCGTAAAACCCGTAATAACTCACTGATTGATGATGATTTCAGCATCGTGCTGTATTATCCTGACAAGCGGATAAAATTGCATGCGGGTTTTTTCGTGCGCGAAGCCGTACCGTCTTATGCTATTCATGGCAAGAACGGCTCCTTCCTTAAAGAACGCGGTGATGTGCAGGAAGACCAGCTTAAGGTGGGGGTTAAGCCGGAAGACACGGCCTACGGCATTGAGCCGGAAGATAAGCAGGGGCTATTACATACGGGAATCGATGGTGAAGCGATTCGCAAAAAGATAATGACAGAACGAGGGAATTATATGACGTTGTTTAATGCGCTGCATGATGCTCTTGTAAATGATAAACCAGTTCCCGTGCCTGCAAATGAAGGTATTATGACAATGAAGATAATTGATGCGGTGCAATACAGCAGCAGCGAACGTAAAATTATAGATGTAAGATAACATGGAAAAGAGAAAACTTGGCAACACCAGCCTTGAAGTGTACCCAATAACTTTCGGGGGCAATGTATTCGGCTGGACAATAGATGAAAAAACATCACACCAAATCCTTGATGCTTTTACCGGCGCAGGTTTCAACTTTATTGATACTGCAGATGTATATTCACGCTGGGCTGATGGAAACAAAGGCGGCGAGTCGGAAACCATAATCGGAAGCTGGCTGAAAAAGAACAACAACCGGGATAAAGTCATCATCGCTACAAAAGTAGGCAGTGATATGGGCGGAGGTAAAAAAGGACTTTCTAAAAAATACATTTTACAGGCTGCGGAAGACTCCCTCAAACGCCTGCAAACCGATTACATCGACTTGTACCAGACGCATTTTGATGACGAAGACACATCGATAGAAGAAACGTTAGAGGCTTATGCTCAGCTGATTAAAGAAGGTAAAGTGCGTCATATCGGGGCATCAAACCTTACGGCTGAAAGGTTGAAAGAATCGTTGCAAAAGGCTTTTGAAAACGGCCTCCCGGCGTATGAGACGTTTCAGCCGCATTATAATTTGTACGAAAGAGCCAAATTTGAAGATGGCCTTGAGCCGATTTGCCTCGGCAACAACCTCGGTGTACTCAACTATTATTCGCTGGCAAGTGGCTTTCTTACAGGCAAGTACCGCAGCAAAGATGATCTCGACAAAAGTCAGCGAGGTGGCGGTGTAGCCAAATATCTCGATGACCGGGGCTTTAAAATCCTCGCGGCACTGGATGAGGTTTCAAAACAGCTAAACACAACTCCGACGACTGTAGCACTAGCATGGCTCATACACCGCCCATCCGTAACAGCTCCAATCGTCTCTGCCACAAGCCTTAAGCAGCTTGAGAGCATAATTGCGGCACCGGAACTTGAAATCACTGCTCACGAGATTGAACTTTTAACCCAGGAAAGCGCGTGGTAAATTTTTTCCTGAACGATGTGGAAGGTGGGGTACAGGTTTTAAGATTTCTTTAACGATTTAAACTTTTATGAAATTTTGGAAACGATTTTTCTGAAGTAATGGCAGAAGAAAAAAATACAGAAGTAACATCACTCAACTACCGCAAGGCGTTTAAAGATGTAAAGCAGTCGTACCTCAAACGCATCCGTTGGGCGGTGGGGCTGTTTTACTTTTGCATGGGGCTATGTTTCTCAACATGGGTGAGCCGCATTCCAACAATCCGTGAATCCATGGGTATGAGTGAGGCCGACCTGGGTACGCTGCTGTTCTCAATTCCGTTCGGGCAAATGTTCCTCATGCCGTTTTCAGGAAGGATAGTCAACAAATACGGCAGCCATAAAACCGTGGTGCTTGGCCTGTGTTTATATGCAACCGCGCTCATCGGCCTCGGCTTTGCGCAGGAACGCTGGCATTTGATGCTCGGGTTATTCTGCTTCGGCATTTGCAGCAACCTTACCAATATCTCGGTCAACACGCAGGGAATTTACACCGAAGGGCTTTTCCGCAGGGCTATCATGTCGTCTTTTCATGGCGCCTGGAGCACAGCGGGATTTACAGGCGGACTCATAGGGCTGAGCATGCTTGCGCTGAAATTGCCAACCTATCTGCATTTTATTATTGTAGCAGCAACCGTCTTTGCAATCGTTGCCCTCAATTACAAATATCTTGTCAAAGTAAAACAGGTGCCGCTGCCCCCGAGGCGTAAAATTTTCTCAAAGCCCGACCCGATGCTGCTTTGGCTTGGGGTCATGGCGTTTTGCTGCATGGTGAGTGAGGGCATAATGTTCGACTGGAGCGGGGTGTATTTTAAAGATGTGGTGCAGGTTCCGGCATCGCTCACAACCCTCGGCTTTACGGCATTCATGGTTATGATGGCGCTGGGGCGTTTTTCCGGAGATATCGTAATCCGTCGGTTCGGCCGGAAGAAAGTATTACAGGCTGCGGGCTGCCTCGTATCTGTCGGGCTTTTCAGCGCGGTGGCGTTTCCGTATATTATTCCTGCTACAATCTCATTCATGATTGTAGGCCTAGGCGTATCTACCATCGTGCCGAATATTTTCGGTCTGGCAGGCCGAAATCCCAATGTGCCGCCGAGTATTGCATTGCAAACAGTGAGCAGCGTAAGCTTCCTTGGGTTTATGCTGGGGCCGCCCGTGATAGGCTATATAGCCCATGCTTCGAGCCTGCGGATATCGTTCGCGATAATCGCTATCTTTGGGTTTGGGATAGCATATCTGACGACGAGAATTAAAATAGAATAAAAGCCCCTAACCCCCGAAGGGGGAACTTCGCAACATGTATAAACTTGAAACTTTAAACCTGAAACAAAATAAAAATATGATTTACCGTAAAATAGCAAACTCAGACTTAGAACTTTCAGCAATAACTTTTGGTGCCTGGGCCGTGGGCGGATGGATGTGGGGCGGCAATGAACGCAAAGATTCAATTGAGGCTATCCGTGCTTCGTATGATGAAGGCGTGACATCAATAGACACCGCGCCTATTTACGGACAGGGAGAAAGCGAGGAAATTCTTGCGGAAGCGATGCAGGGAATTTCACGCGATAAATACCAAATCCTGACAAAGTTCGGCATCAGGTGGGACACTACCAAAGGCGAGTTTTTCATGAAGACGAAAGACAATCAGGGTAATGATATAGATGCGTATAAATATTCGGGTCGTGACAGTATCATCAAAGAATGTGAAGACAGCCTGCGCCGGTTGAAAACGGACTACATCGACCTGTACCAGATTCATACGCCCGACAACACCACGCCCATACAGGAAAGCATGGAAGCCGTGGAAAGCCTCATCAAAGCAGGTAAAGTACGGTATGCCGGAGTTTCTAACTACAGCGCTGCCCAGTGGGAAGAAGCTGACAAATACACCAACGTAATCTCAAACCAGGTGCCGTACAGCATGGTAAAGCGAGAAATAGAGAAAGATGCCGTGCCGTATGCGTTGGAGCATGGAAAGAGTATCATAGCATACAGTCCGCTGCAGCGTGGATTGCTTACGGGTAAAGTGACACCCGGCTACCAGTTTGAGGAAGGCGATCACCGCAAGGGGCATTTCTTTTTCAGCGAAGAGAACCTGAAGAATGTAAACGGGTTCCTCAGCAAGATAAAGCCAATGGCAGATGATAAAGGCGTAACGCTTTCCCAACTCGTGCTAAAGTGGACGATAGAGCAGCCCGCCATAGATGTAGCCCTCGTCGGCGCCCGCAACGCACAGCAATCGGTACAGAATGCAAAGGCCGTGAATGTAAACTTATCAGCAGAAGAAGTAAAATTTATTACAGAGACGCTGGGTGATCTGGAGTTGATACGGAGTTAGTTCTTCCATTTCGACCGGAGCATAGCGAAGTGGAGAAATCTCGCCTGAGTGAAGCTGTCACCCTGAGCTTGCCGAAGGGCCAGTACAAATGAAATCCCGCAAAGGCGCTAAGAAGCAAAGGATGTTTCCATTTAGCTTCGCTGAACCACTTCGTTAGGTTTCGGACGATAGGAGAAATCCCGAATGTGATTTGAGATTTCTCGACTCTGCAAGCTTCGCTCGAAATTGAAGAACGCGAAGGGCTATCATAAAATCGATGAACTGTACATTTTTGAACGGGTTTTGTCACAACGCTCTGATAAACCCGCCGTATCTTTGCAAAATAAAATTCCCAATATTTCAAAGTCAAGTTTTGCTTCGTTCTTTGAAATACTGGAAATGAAATTTTAAGCTAATCACATTGAACTTAAAGAGCCTAATCAATCTTTGTTTTCTGAAGATATAACTTGATTAACTCTGACAAGCCAGATTTCGTTCCTTCAAAATAATTGCCATTTTTGTAATTCGGAATAAAGTTTTCTTCGATTATTTTCGAGACTTCCAGGTCGGATATCAATTGTTCAATCGCCAGTCCCGTTTCTATACGTATTCTCCTGTGTCCCTTTGAGATTAAAATTAGAATACCATTATTCTTGTTTGGTTTGCCAACAGCCCATTTATTTGCAATATGTAAAGCCAGTTCGTCAAATTTTTCGTGAGGTGTTGCACTGGTTCGTATGGTTATAACGGCTATCTCTACGGATGTTTTTTTCTCAAAATCAGCTACCAAAGTATTCAATACAGCTTCTTCTTCCGGTGTGAATAATTTTTCAAAATCACTTGTCCAGTTAACTGGGTTAGGTAGTGTTTGCCAAAAAGATAAGTCAAGGTCATAGATTGAAATAATTTCCTTCTCTTGCGTGGATGCATTCAAACCGAAAAACAGGAAGAATATAATATATTTCATACCTACTCCTTCACAAACTCCAGCTGTGTTGTCCCTTTATCCGTCACAAGCGTTATAAAATGCATCCCGGCAGATAATCCCGACACGTTCCATTGTGTGCCTTTGGCTTCCATCACTTTTTGCCCCAGGGCATTGTAGAAGGTCGCGTTTTGCGCAGTAACGCCGGTTGGCAGGCTTACGTTAAGTTCGCCTTTGGTTGGGTTGGGGTACAGGCGGATGTCTTTGAGTAGGGCAACTTCAGTAGCGCCAAGTGTGGCTGTACTGCTTTTGCTGATGATGTCTTTCATCGGGTCAAACGTTATGCCTGTTACCGTAAACGGCACAGAAACAACAAACTGCTGCCCGTTAAAGGTATTGTCAAGCCTCACATCAAGAGACTGGTTGCTGCTGCCGGTTAATCGTACCGTTACAGGCATCTCAAAATAAGTAACCGAAGGGTGGCTCTGCGTCTGGTTTATGGTAATGCGGTAGTTTGTGCCATTAAGGTATTGTGCAGCAATGTTGTATGTAGGGTAGCCTTGCTTGTAAACCCAGTCATTAAAAAACTCGCTAAGGCTCTGCCCGCTCACCAGCTCAAGATGCGCCTGCAGGTCAGCCGTTTTAGCATAGCCATAGGCCAGTTCAGGGTCGGCCAGGTAGTTCTTTATCCCCTGGTAAAATAAGGCATCTCCCAGTTTGTAGCGCAGCATATGCACCACCATAGCGCCTTTGTTGTAGCTAAGGCGTGAGCTGAAAATGCGGTTTATATTGGTAGTATCGGCATCAGTGAGGTACACCGTGCCGGTAGGGCTGGATGTTATGTTGTTAATCAGTGAGTTTTTCCACGTCCTGAAAGGTATCATGCCGTCAAAGTCTTCCACAACAAGGCCGCTTAGGTAGGTGGCAAAGCCTTCGTTTAGCCAGATGTCTTTCCATGTGCCGCAGGTAACCTTATCGCCAAACCATTGGTGGGCAAGTTCATGTGCGATAAGTTCACGGTCAAAATATCCCATGAACGATACTGTGGTATGCTCCATGCCTCCTGCAATACCGCACTGCGCATGGCCGTATTTTTCATTCCGGAAAGGGTAAGCCTCAAACAGTTCTTCAAACAGGTTCATAATAGGCAATGTTGAAGCCAGCTGTGCCTGGGCCGTAGTGGCAGTTTCCGGATATATGTAGTTAACAATAGGGAAAGTGTTTGGCGCAGTCCCGGCTGTTTGTGTAAATATGCTGTAATTGCTTACGGCTATTGCCACAAGGTATGCCGGTATAGGGTAATTGTGCTTAAAATGCGTAATCTTGTTGCTGCCGCTGGTAACCACGCTCTTTTGCAGGCCATTGCTTACGCTTACGTACTGTGAAGGTGCGGTAATATACACATCAAGAGTTTCAATTTTGTCATTAAGGTCCTGCTTGCAGGGCCACCAGTCTTTAGCGCCATAGGGCTCGCTAAGTGTCCACAGCATAGGGCTGCCATTGTGTGTGCCTATATTGAAAGCGCCATCGGTAGTAGGCGGTATGCCCGAATATGTAACCGTAACCGAGTCAAGCACATTTTGCGCCTGTACCCCCGGGAGAGTTATCACCAGCTCTTTATTGCTGTTCTGGCTGAAGCTTAGCGGCTGGCCGTTGCGGGTAACAGATGATGCCGTAAGCTGCGTAGCCATATCAAACGTAATGGTATTCATGGGCTGCTTGGCAATGAAGTGGGTGGTAACTTTTCCGCTTACGGAATATACAGTAGGGTTCACAGTCACTTCAAGGCGCTGCTTCACCACATTGTAATTTGATGTGTTGATGTTAGCCTGGAAATTCTGGAGTTTTGATGCCGACTTACGCTCGGCTTCGGCTATAGAAGCAACATCATGGTTTTGTGCCGGCGATGGTAAAACAGATAGTAATGTAACTATCAGGGCAACAATCTTTTTCATAGGTCTCAGCAAAAATTTTTCAAATGTAATCAGAAAAACATTCACCTGTTGCAGTAAATTGTTAAAGCAAATAGGTGAAACTTAAAAACGGCAGGCAGTTAATTGCAACAAATGATTAAATTTGCGCTTCTTATAAAATTTTAACCGATGTTACAGACAGCATTTATCAGGGAAAACAGGGACAAAGTAGTGCAGGCGCTGGCCAAGAGAAATCTTGACGCCGCAGCAATGGTTGATGAGGTGATAGCGCTTGACGAAAAGAGGCGCCACACACAGGTTGAACTTGATACCGTACTTTCCGAGAGCAACAAACTGTCACGCGACATTGGCGAACTTATGAAGGCCGGCGAGAAAGCCAAGGCTGCCATCATTAAAGAAAAAACAGGCCAGTACAAAGAGAAAAGTAAAGAACTGGGTGATACGCTGGCTGCCGTGACTGAAGAGCTTACACAGGCATTGTATAAACTGCCTAATCTTCCGGCGGATATCGTGCCAAACGGTAAATCTGCCGATGATAATGAGGAAGTACATCGCGAAGGCGACATTCCGCAACTATTTGAAGGCGCATTGCCGCATTGGGAACTCGCCAAAAAATATGAACTGATAGATTTTGAGCTGGGCGTGAAGATAACCGGTGCAGGCTTCCCGGTTTATAAAGGAAAGGGAGCAAGGCTGCAACGCGCGCTAATAACTTATTTCTTAGATAAAAATACCGCCGCAGGCTATGAAGAATACCAGGTGCCGCATCTGGTGAATGAAGCCTCAGGTTACGGGACAGGGCAATTACCAGATAAAGAAGGCCAGATGTACCATGTAGGTATAGACGACCTTTACCTTATACCAACTGCCGAGGTGCCGGTGACCAACCTTTTCCGCGATGTGATATTGCAGGAAAATGAGCTGCCGGTGTTGTGTACCGGCTATACGCCATGCTTCCGCAGGGAGGCAGGGTCATACGGTGCACACGTGCGTGGCCTTAACCGCCTGCACCAGTTTGACAAAGTAGAGATAGTTCGTATAGAACATCCTGATAAATCTTATGAAGCGCTTGACGGTATGGTTGAGCATGTGAAAACCCTGCTTCAGGAACTGAAGCTACCGTACAGGATACTGCGCCTTTGCGGTGGCGATATGGGCTTTGCATCAGCCCTTACGTATGATTTTGAGGTGTTCTCAACTGCGCAGGACCCGCTGGCTTGAGATAAGCTCTGTATCAAACTTTGAGACATTCCAGAGTAACAGGCTTAAGCTGCGTTTCAGGGACAAAGACGGGAAGAACCACCTGGCACATACCCTTAACGGAAGCTCACTGGCGTTGCCGCGCGTACTTGCGGGCATCCTTGAAAACTACCAGACACCGGAAGGTATTGTAGTACCCGAAGTTTTAAGGCCGTATACAGGGTTTGATATAATAAATTAGTAAATTTGGGAGGAGCCGAATGGAACGCGGATGACGCGGATTTAGCAGATCAACGCTGATATGCCAATATTTCTGCATTTAATGCGTTTGTAAGTTTAAATAAATCCGCTAAATCAGTTTTGATCCGCGTCATCCGCGTTCCATAAAATTCCTGAAATGAAGAAGACCTTCGCCCTTTTATTTTTCCTACTCACAATAACCGCCTTCTGCCAAAATGAGCAGCTGGCCCATAACTATTTTGAAAAAGGTGAGTTTGAAAAGGCATTGTCCATCTATCAGGACATGGAAAAGAAACAGCCGGGCAACACTTTCTTTATCCAGAAAATTGCAGCATCATATCAGCAACTTCAGCGCTATGCTGATGCCGAAAAATACCTGCTTGAAAAACTGCAGCGTATGCGCCATCAGCCACAGCTGCTGGTAGAATTGGGCTACAATTACCAGTTGCAGAAAAATCAGGCCAAGGCTGATAAGCTATACAAAGAAGCTATAGATGCCGTAAAGGAAAATCCGGGGCATGTGTATATGGTAGCTAACACATTTGAACAAAAGGTGTTAATACAGCAGGCACTCCAGACCTATGAGGCAGCACAGGCATCAAACAAAAGCATGAATTTTGATTATCAGATAGCGCTGTTACAGGGGCAGATTGGCAATACCGACCTGATGATTGAAAAGCTGTTGTCATACTCGTACACCAATCAGCAAAACCTCCCGCTTGTACAGAACCAGCTTACACGGTTTATGAATGAAGAGCAGAGTGAGGGTTTTGTGGCATCGTTACGCAAAGCGCTTTTGCTGAATACCCAAAAGAACCAGGATATTTTCTGGAACCAGTTTATGAGCTGGTTTTTCGTACAGCAAAAAGATTACGGCAAAGCTTTCATACAAGAGAAAGCTATTTTTAAGCGCAATCCCGAATATTTCTCCAATATTGTAAACCTGGCAAGGCTTTCAGTAATGGAGAAAGAAAATGAAACAGCAAAAGAAATTCTGACTTTCATCCTGAACAATACCCAAGATGCCGAATTACAGATAACGGCGCATAACTATCTGCTTGACCTTGACATTGAAGCTGCGCAGGAGAAAGATTACCCTGCCATAAAGCAGCGTATTGATGTGCTGCTTAGCCAATATGGCACTACCCCGACTTCATTGCAATTGCAACTTAACAAAGCTGATTTTGCAGCCTTTTACCTGAAAGATACCAAAACGGCTACTGAAGTTTTAAACCAGGCGCTAAAGCTTCCGCTGAATAAATATGAGGTTGCCGAAGTAAAGATGAAGCTTAGCGATATTTTGCTGCTTGATGAAAAATTTAACCAGGCGATAATATACTATGCCCAAATTGAGGAAGACCTGAAGAACGATGCCGTAGGCCATGAAGCCAGCCTGAAAGTTGCCAAAGCTAGCTATTACAAAGGTGACTTTGAATGGGCGCAGAAGCAGCTGGGAGTTCTTAAATCATCCGTATCACAGCTTATTGCCAATGATGCGCTTGAGATTTTCCTGCTGATAACCGATAATACTGTAGAAGACAGCACTCAGACCGCTCTTAAGAAATTCGCCAAAGCTGATTTCAAGCTGTACCAGAACAAAAGGGCAGAGGCGCTGTCACAGTTTAAAGACATCATTGCCAATGATAAAACGTCAAGCATTCAGGATGTTACATTGCTGCGTATAGGGAAGATTTATGCCAATCAGGGGCAGTATGACCTGGCGCTGCAACATTACCAGCAAATCATCGACAAATATGCCGACGGTATCTACATAGACGAGGCGCTGTTCTTCTCGGCCGAGATCTATAATAAGAAACTCAACGACCCTGAAAAGGCCAAGGCGCTGTATGAGAAAGTGCTTTTCTCTCACCAGGACAGTATTTATTTTGTGGAAGCCCGCAAGCAGTTCAGGCTGCTGAGAGGAGATACCGCGAGTTGATTCCAAATTAACGAATTAACGCATAACCAAATCACCTCCTCAAATTTTACCACCTCTATAACTTGTCCTATAACCAAGGTAGTTTATCTTTGTAGCTAAGACAACTAACCAACTTACCGTATAACCAAATCAACACCAAAATGATAATCTACAACGTAACCATAAATATAGACGAGAGCGTACACGACCAATGGCTTTCATGGATGATGGACGAACATATACCTGCCGTAATGGACACCGGCAAATTCATTAAAGCTAAAATGGTAAAGGTACTTGTGGTGGAAGAAATGGGCGGCAGTACCTATTCAGTGCAATACTTCGCAGAAAACCATGATAAGCTTCAGGCTTATTACAAAGAAGATGCACCACGCCTGCGTGAAGAAGGAGCAAGATTATTCGGCGACAAAATGCTGGCATTCCGCACAGAGCTGGAGTTGCTGAAAGAATTCAAATCAATATAATAGTGGCTTTTGGCCTAAAAGATGGATAAAGTAAAAGCCAAAAAACACCTCGGGCAGCATTTCCTTAAAGATGAAAGTATTGCCAAAGACATTGCCGACACACTTACGCTTGAAGAGTACAACAAAGTCCTCGAGATAGGCCCGGGCATGGGTGTGCTTACCAAATACCTGCTGGAAAAAGATGTTGAGACCTATGTGATTGAGATAGATGCCGAATCGGTTGAGTACCTAAATGCACATTACGCGAAGCTCCACGGCAAAATACTGTCGGAAGACTTTCTTCGGTACGATATATCAAAAACTTTTGGTAACGAGCCTTTTGCAATCATCGGCAATTTCCCATATAACATCTCATCACAAATTGTTTTCCGTACACTGGAACTACGCGAGCAGATACCCGAATTCAGCGGGATGTTCCAGAAAGAAGTAGCCGAGCGCATTTGTGAAAAGAAAGGCAGCAAAACCTATGGGATACTATCCGTTTTAGTTCAGGCTTTTTACGATGCAGAGTATTTGTTTACGGTTTCAGAACATGTCTTTAACCCGCCGCCAAAAGTAAAATCGGGTGTGCTGCGCCTGCGCCGTAAAGAAAATTTCCACTTGCCGTGCAGCGAGCGTCTGTTTTTTAATGTTGTGAAGACTGCCTTTAACCAGCGCCGCAAAACACTTCGTAACAGTTTAAAAACACTCAACCTGCCCGATAATTTGCGGGAAGATAGTATCTTTGACCTCCGTCCGGAACAGCTTTCGACAGAAGACTTTATTGAACTGGTAAAAAAGATAGAGGCGAATGGAGTTTAAGATCAGCAGGGAGTTTATTGCGCAGATTGAGCAATACATAGAAGAGAACCGCGAAGAGCAGCTGCAGGCGCTTTTGGGTGATGTACACTATGCCGACATCGCTGAGATTATGGAGGAGCTGGACAGCAGTGAAGCCAGTTACCTCTTCAACATCCTTGATAGTGAAAAAACTGCTGAAATACTCCTTGAGCTTGATGAAGAGGTACGGGAAAAAATCCTGAAAAACCTTTCTGCCAAAGAAATTGCCGAAGAGCTTGATGAGCTGAGTACTGATGACGCTGCCGACATTATTGCCGAACTACCTGAAGATAAAAAGGAAGAGGTAATATCGGAGCTTCTTGATGCCGAGCACGCCAAAGATATTGTTGACCTGCTTCGCTATGATGAAGACACCGCCGGCGGGCTTATGGGTAAGGAACTTGTAAAAGTGAACGAAAACTGGAGCGTGCTCACTTGTGTAAAGGAGATGCGCGTACAGGCTGAAAATGTAAAGCGGGTACATTCTATATACGTTGTAGATGATGAAGATAAGCTAAAAGGCAGGCTGTCGCTGAAAGACCTGCTTACCACATCTACCCGCATGCCTATAAGCGATATATACATTCCTAAAGTTGATTTTGTAAAAGTAAATACGCCGGATGTTGAGGTGGCGCGCATCATGCAGAAGTATGACCTTGAAGCCATACCTGTTGTAGATGAACTGGGCCGCCTAGTAGGGCGTATTACCATTGATGACATTGTAGACGTTATTAAAGAAGAGGCCGACAAAGACTACCAGCTCGCAGCAGGTATCTCTCAGGACGTTGAGGCGGATGACAGCATACTTGAACTCACCAAAGCACGGCTGCCGTGGCTTGTGCTGGCATTGTTCGGAGGTTTCATCACTGTAAAAGTGATGGGCATTTTTGAAGGCGCCATGAAAGAGCATGGTGAGTTATTCCTGTTCACGCCACTCATTGCTGCGATGGCAGGCAATGTAGGGGGTACAATCGTCTGCAATTATTGTACAGGGTTTGGCGAACAACACACTTAGTGGGTCGCTTTGGAACCGGCTTATAAAGGAAGTAATGCTTACTTTGCTCAACGGGTCTATACTGGCGGGACTGCTTATTGCAGGAAGCCACTTTCTCTTAGGTCAGGGGTATGACCTTGCCCTTACAGTAAGTGTTTCATTAATTACAGTAATTATCATAGCTTCATTATTGGGTACATTTATACCTATACTACTTAATAAATTCGGAATTGACCCCGCCCTTGCCACGGGTCCTTTTATTACCACCAGTAATGATATCTGCGGTATATTGATTTATTTCACTATTGCGAAAATGATATTAGGGTTTTAGGTTAAACTCTGTGAGCCTCTGTGCCTTTCTGTGTAACTCTGTAGAATGATCCACTTTCATTAACTTTGTGCAACAATGTACAGCTAATGAACTCACAACCCGTAAAAATCCTCCATATAGATTCCAACCATTCTACACTCTGGCAACAGCTTGAAGAAGCCGGTTTTCAAAATATTGAGGGTTACAAACTTTCCAAAGAAGAGATAGATGCTATTATCCACGAATACCATGGCATCGTAATCCGCAGCCGGTTTGATATTGATAAGGAATTTCTGGATAGGGCTGCAAACCTGCAGTTCATAGCAAGGGTTGGGGCAGGGCTGGAAAGTATTGATTGTGATTATGCCGAGAGTAAAGGCATACACCTTATCGCCGCACCCGAGGGCAACCGTAATGCTGTTGGCGAACAGGCGCTGGGTATGCTCCTATCACTTTTTAATAACCTTAACCGCGCCGACAGACAGATACGCAGCGGGCAATGGGTACGAGAGGCTAACCGCGGGCACGAACTTGACGGGAAAACCGTTGGCATCATCGGCTATGGCAATATGGGTAAATCTTTCGCAAAGAAATTGAAAGGCTTTGATGTTGAGGTGCTGTGTTACGACATAAAACCGTCTGTAGACGATGAAAATGCAAGGCAGGTATCTTTACAGGAATTGCAGCAGAAAGCTGATGTGGTAAGCCTGCATACGCCCTGGACACCTGAAACAAACCGCATGGTGAATGCTGATTTTATTAATGCATTCGCGAAACCTTTCTGGCTTATCAATACTGCCCGGGGAAAAAGTGTGGTGACAAAAGATTTGGCAGACGCTTTACAATCAGGAAAGGTCTTGGGCGCAGCCCTTGATGTGCTGGAGTATGAAAAATCCTCTTTCGAACATTTGTTTGAAGGAGAAATACCCGAGGAATTCCGGTATTTACTTGAAGCAGATAATGTACTGCTTACACCCCACATAGCCGGCTGGACATTTGAAAGCCACGAACGCCTGGCACAGGTAATTGTTGATAAGATTAAGGCTTTATATAAAGTAGGTTAGGAAAGTTCACCCTTTTCCGCCAATTTCCGTTCCAGTTCTGCCTGAAATTCTTCCATAACAGGCTTTACGGTGCTTTCGGGCAGGTCGGCAATTCGTATGTACATCAGGCCGTCAACTGCATTATTAAACAGCGGGTCAACATTAAAGGCTATAACACGTGCGTTCTGCTTGATGTATTTTTTGATGAGTACAGGCAGGCGTAGGCTTCCCGGCTCTATCTCTTCAATAATTTTGTCGAATTTATTCAGGTCGGCTTCGGCCTCGTTAAATACAAAGTCTTTATCGGCGTCCTTTAGCTTTACTTTGTATTCTTTTTTCGGGTGAACATACTGTGCAACATAAGGGTCATAGTAGTTCGATTTCATGAACTCAATCATCAGCGATTTTGAGAACTGCGAGAACTGGTTACTGATGCTCACGCCCCCGATAAGGAACTTATGCTCCGGGTAACGCAGCGTACAGTGCACAATACCTTTCCAAAGCAGGAACAAAGGCATTGGCTTTTGCTGGTATTCCTTTACGATAAATGCGCGTCCCATTTCAATAGACTTTGACATCATATCGTACAATTCCGGCTCAAAACGGAAAAGGTCATGCAGGTAAAAACCGTCGATGCCGTATTTTTTATAAATCTCCTGTCCGAAGCCCATACGGTAAGCGCCGGCAATTTCTTTGGCGTCATCATCCCAAAGGAACATGTGGTGATAAAACTTATCGTATTGGTCAAGGTCAAGGGACTCATTTGTGCCTTCGCCCACTTCACGGAAGGTTATCTCTCGCAGGCGGCCTATTTCGTGAAGTATGTTCGGGATCTTATCTGCCGAGACTAGGAAAACTTCATAGTTTTTGCTCTGCAACAGGCGAAAATCGCTCTTCCGTAACTGTTGTACTTCGGTAATAACCTTGTCAATGGTTGTAGCTGTGGCAATTTGCTTAGGCCCTCTGTTTATCTTCAGGTTAAGGTTAGCCGTGTCAAGCAGCTTAGTGTCTTTTTCATACGGGTTGGCCAGCATATAGGTCTTTTTCCGCAAAAACTCAGAGTAGGCATCAAGCCCTTCATGTTCATTCTGTTCCGCAACCGAAATTGGTTTGCCAATCCGCACTTTTATCACGCGGTCTTTCTGGGTAAGCAGTTCACTTGGCAGTTTTGCAGTGCGCAGCGTGTCGCTAAGCTGTGACAGGAAATAAAAAAGCTTACTGTTCTTGGCGTGGAAATATATCGGCACAACCGGCACATTAGCTTTCTTAATCAGTTTTATAGCACTCTCTTCCCAAGGCTTATCAACAACAAGTTTCCCGTCTTTGTAGGTAGAAACCTCACCGGCAGGAAAAATCCCCAGGGGCTTGCCATCGCTTAAATGGCGTAGCGCATCTTTTATCCCCGAAACGCTTGATTTGGCATCTTTGTGCGATTCAAACGGATTTACAGGCATTATAAATGGCTTAAGCGGCTCTATACGGTGAAGCAGGAAATTTGCTATTATCTTATAATTCGGTTCGCGCTCAAGCATTAGCTTAAGCAGCAAAATACCGTCAACTCCACCCAACGGGTGATTTGAAACCGTAATGTAGGCGCCGTCTTTCGGCAGGCGCTTCAGGTCTTCTTCGGGTATTTCAAATTTAATCTGGAATTCGTCAAGAATTGCATTCAGGAATTCGGTACCCTGAAGGTTTTTCTGGCGGTCGTAAATTTTGTTTAGCGTTGATATCTTCAGCGCTTTCATTAGCAGCCACCCCGAAAACGTGCCTAAAAAACCGTATTTGTCGGTCTTTATGGCTTTTGCTACTTCTTTGGCGGTGACTAAACTCATCTATATTTACTGGTTCGGGCGAAAAGCAAAGATAACAATTCTCTGCAAAGGTTAAAGTATGCGGGCACTTTTAGTGCATTTATATCGTTTTAGTCTCTATGCTCTTGTTAATAAAGTAGTTAATAGCATTTGTGTTAAAATTTTAACTTTCATTGATTTCGGCTATCTTTGAAAAGATTTACAAACCATGAAAATTATATCGTATAACGTAAACGGGATACGTGCCGCATTCAATAAAGGATTTATAGACTGGCTTAAGGCTGCCAGCCCCGATATTATTTGCTTGCAGGAAACCAAAGCGAATATAGACCAGGTTGCTGTACATGAAATTGAAGCCGCCGGCTACCCTTATCATTATTGGTTTTCAGCCCAGAAAAAAGGCTATAGCGGTGTTGCCATTTTTAGTAAACATAAGCCTAATAATGTAGTTTATGGCACCGGCATAGAATACATGGATTTTGAGGGGCGCAACATCCGGCTGGATTTTGACACCTTTTCGGTGATGAGCCTGTATCTGCCTTCAGGTACCAACCTGGCAAGGCATGAGCATAAGTTTATGTACATGCGGGATTTTCACCAATATGTGGAAAATCTTAAAACCGAAGCGCCAAACCTTATAATATGCGGCGACTTCAATATTTGCCATGAGGCTATTGATATACACGACCCAAAACGCAACGCACGTGTCTCAGGCTTTTTACCGAATGAAAGAATGTGGATTGGGGAGTTCCTCAACAACGGGTTTATAGACAGTTTCCGCCATTTCAACAAAGAGCCGCATAATTACACTTGGTGGAGCAATTTTGCAAATGCGCGCGATAACAACAAAGGCTGGCGGATTGATTATGCCATGGTAAGCGAACCCATGCGCGACCGGCTTATCCGGGCCGCTATACTGCCTGACGCACGGCATAGCGACCATTGCCCTATTTTAGTAGAATTTGAATAATGAACGATAAAGGATTAATAAATGATTAAGAAAATTTCAGCAGGGATACTTACACTGGCCCTGGCCACTTCATGCGTATCTTCAAAGGTGTATAAAGACCTTGAAAACAAGTATGCCGACCTAAAGAAAGAGAACCGTACGCTCGCTGATGAAAACGGTGTGCTTACAAAAGAAAAGAATGCGCTTGACCTGCAATTGAAAGACCTGCAATCGCAGCTTGAAAAGCTAAAAGGTGAGCGCGATAAGCTATCAGCTGACTATGCTGCAACCAAAAAGAATTACGATAACCTGAAATCGTCTTATGATGCGCTGGAAAAAAACAGCAGTGATGCATTGGACAGCAACATGAAAAAGAACCGTGAGCTGCTTGCCCAGCTTGAGGCTAAAGAAAAAGCTTTGGCAGCCGAACAACAAAGGCTTAACCAGCTGAAGGCCGACCTTCAGGACCGTTCGTCACGCGTAGATGAGCTTGAAGGTATGATTGCGGCTAAAGAAGCGGCAATGAAGAAGCTGAAAGATACGCTGTCTAAAGCATTGAACAGCTTTGAAGGTAAAGGCCTTACTGTAACCCAGAAAGACGGCAAAGTATATGTTTCTATGGAAAACAAACTGTTGTTTGGCTCAGGCAGCTGGATAGTAAGCCCTGAAGGCAAAAAGGCTGTTGTTGAGGTGGCAAAAGTACTGGCTGATAACCCTGACATTGCAGTGCTTATTGAAGGCCATACTGATAATGATGCCTATGCCGGCGGCGGACAAATTGCCAATAACTGGGATCTTTCTACCAAGCGTGCTACAGCAATAGTTTCTATTATTCGGGAGAATAAAAAGGTTGATCCTAAAAACCTAACGGCTGCAGGCCGTGGCGAATTTGCCCCGCTTGCGACAAATGATACTGCTGAAGGCAAGGCTAAAAACAGGAGGATTGAAATCATCCTGACGCCAAAGCTTGATGAAATATCAAAAATGCTAAACGAAATCTAAGAGATTTCAACTATATTTTTGCCACGAATTACATAAATCCATACTAATCTAATTAGCGAAATTCATGTAATTCGTGGCAATTTTTTTTCTTACTGTACTGCAAGCTTCTGGACATATACAGCTCCTGTCGTGTCTGTAATGTTCATTACATAAAACCCTGATGGCAGGTTGCCGGTTTGTATTGTGTTTATTTGTGATGGCTGCAGGCTGACATTGCTAACCTGTTTTCCTGTAATGTCGAAAATAGTAGCTTGTGCAGGTGAAGTAGTCCCGTTGCTTTTTATATTTATAATACCTTTTGACGGGTTAGGGTAAACAGCGAAGTTATTACTGCTGAAATTATCTGTGCCTGCAGAAGTATCAGTTATTCTGTAAAGTTTGCCACTGGTTCGTCCCATTACAAACATTTCTCCATTAATGTCCTCTCCAAAAGTTGTAAAATTATTGCCTGAAAACGTACTGCTCCAGGTAATTGTCCCCGTCGATGAAATGATGCCTATTCTATTATTGCAATAGTCAGCAAAAATATATTTACCCTGCAGGTTTGGGTAAGCGGTACCATTGTAAACCATCCCACCTGTTACAGAACAGCCGCCTGTAGATGCCTGAGTGTATTCCGCAAAAGGCATAGTATAATTGGCCGCAGGGCCGCAGCCTGCCGAATTGTAAACTGTGCTGCCTTCATAACACCTCCAGCCGAAGTTTTTACCCGCAGGTGTAAGCACGGCAACCTTATTTATTTCTTCCACTGCGTTCTGGCCTACATCAGCTATCCATAAATCGCCTGTAACGCGGTCAAAAGAGAATTTCCATGGGTTGCGAAGCCCTGTGGCCCAAATTTCGTCTGCGCCCGCCACAGCGCCCGGGAATGCGTTATCTGAAGGGTTGCTGTAGGGTGCGCCGTTATCGACATCTATACGCAGCATTTTACCTAATAATGAGTTTATGTTCTGGGCATAATTTGATGTATCGCCTGCACCGCCCCCGTCACCCATGCCAATGTACAAATAACCATCAGGGCCAAAACGTATGCAGCCCCCGTTGTGGTTTGATGATGGTTGTGTAACAGTGAGTATTATTTGCGCGCTTGAAGCATCTGCTAGATCCGGATTGGTAGTGCTGCGGCTGTAACGTGCCACTACAGTGTTACCGGCTGTATTAGTATAATTTACATAAAAGTAGCCGTTGGTTTCATAGTTTGGGTGAAAGGCAAGCCCTAAAAGGCCACGCTCGCTTCCGGTGCTTATTAATGATGAAAGGTTTAGGAAGTTTGCACTGTTTACCGTGCCATTGCCATTTACAATTCGTATAGCGCCGCCCTGTTGTACCACAAACAAACGAGAGTCACCGGCATGGGCAAGGTCTACCGGCTGGGTAAAAACGGTTGTTGTGAACTGCTGCAGGGCTATGGTCTGCGCATATCCGCAGAAGCCTAAGATGCCCAATAATAAAAGTAGATTTTTTTCATAGCGTACAGATTTTAGTAGTTACTGTAAAGCTAAGAATTTTTTTACTTAATAAAAGTATAAATGTTTGGAAGATAGGGGATTGATTTAATCAGCAACACAGATTGAACTGATTTTGCAAGATGCTCACAGATTAAAAAGACATGTATAGTCAACTGGTAATTAATTTAAAGCATCAAATTTTGGTACATTAATCCAAGCAAACAAAAACCCCTTTCCGTTTCCGAAAAGGGGTTTCCTATTTGTGTTTGATGTAATCTAGTCTACCAGTATAATAATTCGGTTGTCTTTCATTTCGAGCGTGCCCGATTTGATTGGCAAAAGGAATTTCTGATCTTTCTCTGATTTGTTGAATTTAGGCGAGGTGAACTCTCCGTTGGTCTTAAAATCAGGAACACCAATTTTTACAGTGCCCGCCGCCAGTACCGAAACAATATTGGCGTGGTTGTTCAACATCTGGAATTCACCATCTACGCCGGGAACGGTTACCGATGTAACGCCGCCCCTGAATAAATGTCCTTCCGGTGATACTATTTCTAATAACATAGTTTTCTTGTTATATGTTGCGCGTTGCGTGTTGCGTGTTGGGCGAACCCGAAACCACAAACCCGAAACCCGAAACCGTTTTACGCTTCCGCTAACATTTTCTGGCCTGCTTCAATCACATCCTCAATGGTACCTTTAAGGTTAAAGGCCGCTTCAGGAAGGTGGTCAAGCTCACCGTCAATGATCATGTTGAATCCTTTGATGGTATCTTTAATATCTACAAGTACACCAGGTATACCTGTAAACTGCTCAGCTACGTGGAATGGCTGCGAAAGGAAACGCTGCACACGACGGGCGCGGCTTACCGCAAGCTTATCTTCCTCGCTAAGCTCTTCCATACCAAGGATAGCGATGATGTCTTGTAGCTGCTTGTATTTCTGTAGTATCTCTTTTACCCTTTGTGCACAGTTGTAGTGCTCATCACCAAGGATGTAAGGAGAAAGGATACGTGAAGTTGAATCTAGTGGGTCAACCGCAGGGTAAATACCAAGCTCGGCAATCTTACGGCTCAATACTGTAGTAGCATCAAGGTGGGCAAAAGTTGTAGCCGGCGCCGGGTCGGTCAAGTCATCCGCAGGTACGTAAACCGCCTGTACCGATGTAATTGAACCTTTTTTAGTTGATGTAATACGCTCCTGCATAGCACCCATCTCAGTTGCAAGCGTAGGCTGGTAACCTACCGCAGATGGCATACGGCCAAGTAGCGCCGATACCTCTGAACCTGCCTGCGTAAAACGGAAGATATTGTCTACGAAGAAAAGTACGTCTTTACCCTGGCCATCACCTGCACCGTCACGGAAGTATTCCGCAATTGTAAGTCCTGAAAGCGCCACACGTGCACGTGCTCCAGGCGGCTCATTCATCTGTCCGAAAACGAAGGTAGCCTTAGACTGCCTCATTCCTGCTTTATCTACTTTGGTAAGGTCCCATCCTCCATTTTCCATAGAGTGCATGAAATCATCACCATATTTTATAATTCCTGATTCAAGCATCTCACGAAGAAGGTCATTACCTTCACGTGTACGCTCACCTACACCGGCAAATACCGAAAGACCACCGTGGCCTTTTGCGATGTTGTTGATAAGCTCCTGGATAAGTACTGTTTTACCAACACCCGCACCACCAAACAAACCAATTTTACCACCTTTTGCATAAGGCTCAATAAGGTCGATAACTTTAATACCTGTAAATAATACTTCAGACGATGTAGAAAGGTCTTCGAATTTTGGCGCAGGGCGGTGGATTGGTAGTCCGTTCTCGCCTTCTTTAGGAAGGTCGCCAAGGCCGTCAATAGCTTCGCCGATTACGTTGAAAAGGCGTCCGAAAACGTCTCCGCCGATAGGCATCTGGATAGGAGCGCCGGTACCGATAACTTCCTGGCCGCGGCTAAGGCCGTCAGTCGAGTCCATCGAAATGGTACGCACGGTATCTTCACCTACGTGAGACTGTACTTCAAGAACAAGCTTAGTGCCGTCTTTCTTAGTGATTTCTAATGAATCATAAATCTTTGGAAGCTCAGCGTTCTGCGTGTTGAAAACCACGTCTACAACCGGCCCGATAATCTGTGCAACTTTTCCTATTACTTTAGACATTGCTTATGTATTTATTAAACAGCTATTTACGTTTTCAGAAAAAACCTCTTTTTTCCGAGTGCAAAGATAGTTTTTTAAATGGGAAATATGCAAAAGTATTTTTGGGTTTTTGTAATGGAAGGGGAAGATTCGACAATACTTTTGAGAAATTGGTTTAATTATTACTCGTTTTTAATTTAAAATACTTTTCAAATTTTTCTTTTAATAATTTATACAAATATTTTTGTAGTGAAAAATTGTCATCTAAATAGTTAATAACTCCCCATGATGCTGATGTCATATTGTATTTTACACCATCAATATCGAATTCCTGCCTCATAGAAATATCAGATCTTTTTATGGGGCAATCTTCAGAATTCAGATATATACTTGTACGTGGTATTATATTTTGTTCAGTTTTAAAATAATAAAATTCGATACTGGGAGAATCGTCAAACGAGTCAAATTTATTTTTATAATTAATATTTATAATGATGAGATTTGTGTCACTGTAATATTTTAAATCATGAAGAAGTCGAGGAAAATATGTTTCTAAAAATAGATCGTAAACCTTCGGGAGTTCATTAAAGATAAATTTAAGTTTTTCAAAAGCATTTTGAGGTGAATACCAATCCCAAATGAATTTACTTGCATTGTATATCTTAGGACAAAAAGGTCTTTCGAAAGATTGTATGGAACGTGATAATAGCAGTTTCAAAGAATCCAAGATATAGTCGTTTGCAAATTCAGAACTTGTATAAATGATTTCTTTAATACAATACTCATTTTTATTGTATCTACTAATTGCTTTGTCAGTAACCTTTTTTCTATCTTTCGCTGAAGCATACCAAAACGCATCTTCAATATTAAAGTATATTTTATCATCTAATGATACGTTCTTATTTATAGAATAAAATTCCTCCGCCCAAATTGGTAGATAAAAATTTACAATTTTAAACATGTAATTTACATCAAATTCGTTTTGAAATTTAACCGGAAGAATTTCTTTGGAATAATCGTAAAAATCAGTAATATATTCAATAGCTAACTGATAACATATGAGTTGTAAAGATTTATTTTCTAATATTTCTATAGTTTCTTTTTTGATTAGACTGTATGCATATTCTACCGGTTCATGTTTTATAGGGTTATTAGTATAGTGGCTAATGACATTTCTTGTAAATCGGCTTCTTATTAACGGGTTCATGGACTTTACTTCTCTTATAAGTAAATCATTATCCCCATATTTTATCGGAATGATGGCAAAAGACAACTTTTTATCGCTAAAATCAGTGTATGCAATGCTAATTTTCCAATATCCATAGAAAGCAACCTCTTTTATAGATATAAAATCCCCATCAAGTGCATTATTAAGTGTGTCTATAAATATATTAATTGCTTTTAGACTTTCAGATCCGATTGAATGTACAGGTTTAGGATATTCGTCGATGATTTTTTGTAATTCTTTATATTTCTTTTCGTATTCCTCTTGAACCTCTGAATTTATTTTTTTCTGTATATAACTTTCGACTATTTTTATCCATTCTTCTACGTATGAATTATCTGAACGTGTTACCTTATTATTTAGAGGGATATGGAGTACAATAGATTTACCTTTGATTTTTTTAGCTAATTCTTTTAAAGTTTCTCTATCAATATGTTTCCAAAACGCTATTTCATTTTTCGCATTAACTATAATTAAAATAATTGGCAACAAACTACTTTCACAGTAACTTAAAAATGGTAAATCACATTGATGTGAAGGTGAAGTAATATCTGAATCAGGTAAGGTTTTAATTTGTATTTCGCATTTTCCAATTGGAAATTGCTCTTCATCAACCACAGTAATTTCACCATCAGTATTGGGAAATTTGTCGATAAGCTTTGGATCAGGTTTTATACGATTTTTATCTAAAATGTCTAGTAATTTATACACTGAATTTTGTTCTTCAGTAGTATTATTAGGAAACTTTGCTGGTTTAGAATTAAATATTTTCCTCATATAAAATAAAATTTAAAAAAAACCGCCAAGAGTTTCCTCTTAGCGGTTCAAATATAGTGTTTTAAGTAATTGATTACTCCACAGTAACCGACTTCGCCAGGTTACGAGGTTGGTCAACGTTACACTCTCTCATTACCGCAATGTGGTAAGACAATAGCTGTAGCGGGATAGTTGTAAGAAGCGGAGAAAGCGCATCAACCGTATCAGGAATTTCGATAACGTGGTCGGCAAGCTCTTTTACCTGTACGTCGCCCTGCGTTACAATAGCGATGATCTTACCGCTGCGTGATTTTATCTCCTGTATGTTGCTCACAATCTTATCATAGTGCTCCTGCCTTGGCGCGATAACCACTACCGGCATCTGCTCATCAATAAGCGCGATAGGGCCGTGCTTCATCTCTGCCGCAGGGTAGCCTTCAGCGTGGATGTATGATATCTCTTTTAGCTTAAGCGCACCTTCTAGCGCAACCGGGAAATTGTAGCCCCTGCCAAGGTAAAGGCAGTTTGAAGCATCTTTATAGATGGCTGCAACTGCTTTAGAAACTTCGTTAGTCTGCAATGCTTCTTCCACTTTTTCAGGAATAAGCTCCAGCTCCTGTAAATAACGGTGGAAGTCTGAATTATTAATGGTGCCCTTAGCCTGCGCCAAACGAAGCGCAATAAGCGTAAGCACTGTAATTTGCGTTGTAAATGCCTTTGTTGAAGCAACGCCAATTTCAGGTCCGGCGTGTGTGTAAGCGCCTGCATGAGTTTCGCGGGAAATTGACGAACCTACTACATTACAAACACCGAACACAAATGCTCCGTGCTCTTTTGCAAGCTTTATAGCCGCAAGCGTGTCGGCAGTTTCACCAGACTGAGAAATCGCAATAACTACATCAGTTTCACGGATTATAGGATTTCTGTAGCGGAACTCAGAGGCATACTCAACTTCAACAGGTATACGTGCAAACTCTTCAAATATATACTCTGCCACAAGGCCGGCGTGCCATGACGTACCACAGGCAATGATAAGAATTCTGTCGGCATTAATGAATTTCTGAAGGTTATCTTCTATACCTGCCATCCTTATAAGGCCTTCATTAGCGTGAAGCCTTCCGCGGTAGGTGTCTTTAATTACATTTGGCTGCTCATAAATCTCTTTAAGCATAAAGTGGTCATAACCGCCCTTTTCTATCTGCTCAAGGTTCATTTGCAGCTCTTGGATATATGGGTCTACCAATGAATCATCAAGTATCTTCCTTATTTTTAGTGGCTTATGAAGGCGGATAATTGCCATCTCTTCATCTTCAAGATAAATTGCATTACTTGTGTACTCGATGAATGGCGAAGCATCAGACGCTACAAAGAATTCGTCTTTGCCAACACCAATAGCCAATGGGCTGCCAAGGCGTGCCGCAACAATTTCGCGCGGACGGTTTTTGTCCATCACGGCAATGGCATAAGCCCCAACAACCTGGTTAAGGGCCACCTGTACGGCTTTGCCTAGCTTAAGATTGTCCTTTTTCATTACATCTTCAATAAGATTTACAAGAACCTCAGTATCGGTGTCTGAATGGAAAACGTAACCCCTGTTCTTAAGCTCTTTCTTTAGCGGCTCATAATTTTCAATGATACCGTTGTGCACAATTACAAGGTTGCCTGAGTTTGAAAAGTGCGGGTGAGAGTTAACATCGTTTGGCACACCATGAGTCGCCCAGCGTGTATGGCCTATACCCATTGTACCCACAGAAGTATTTTCAGCTGCGGCCTTAGCTTCCAGGTCAGACACTTTTCCCTTAGTCTTAGACATTTTCAGGTCCTGCCCGTCGCACAATACTATACCGGCACTGTCATACCCGCGGTACTCCAGCCTTTTAAGCCCTTTTATTATAACAGGGTAAGCTTCCCTGTGCCCGATGTAACCTACGATTCCACACATACGATTTATCAGTTAGTTAGTTTGGTTTTGTATAAAAAATTTCAAGGCGAAGCCTTTTATTATAATTTTCATCCCCCCACAGGAATGTTATTGCCATAAAATACAGTGCCCAAGGGGTTAATCACGCTGGAAAGCGGTAGTGTATTTACATCAGCATCGCCTACTGTAAACGGAGGCCTGAGCATTGCATTTGCTGTGATATTAATACTTTCACTAACCACTATGCCCAATGGCCTGCTAATGGAGTCTTTACGGATAATATTATTGACATGGTTTGTAAGCCTAATTTTATAACTAAAAACAGGCTGACCGTTTTCAGTATTTTTTGTTAATATGCCCCCATATACCAACTTGTCATATTTAGGATTTATTGGACTTGAAGTACCATCTACATAATAATCATAAAGTGGCTGCTTATTTTTCAGGTCGTAGAGATACACTCTCAGTGGATTTAAAGCTCTTGTGCCATTTACATCTTTCATTAAAGCTTCATCCACATGAAATACAAGGTTAGCTTCATTAATAATTGCATTTTCAGCTTTTAAGAATTCAATTTCCTCAGTGCTTAGTATGTTGATAATACCCATTGATCCTTGCCCGCCTTTAATATACAGTCGACTATCACCTGCTGTAGTATTGGTCTGTTCCGGTGTAAGCGCAGTCAAATATCCGGGTTTATAATCATTTTCAAAGAAATTAATTGTGTTGCCCTTCATATTAAGCTGCAGCGTTTTTCTTGTCCGGCTGGCATCTGGGCCATCTTTATAAATTATCACAATTTTTCCATCAGAAAATTTTAGGTTGGCCATAGCACCTGATGTGCCGTTTTGAGCGATATTAAAATAAAGGCCTCTGAAGTATTCTTTAAATGCGTTATTATTTGCACGGCTGCCTGCCGGGGCATTAATTATTGTGTTCTGGAAATAAGTTTTATCCAGAAGAGTAAATATACCCGGCGCAAAACGTTCTACGGTCTTCAATGTTCCATTATCATCCCTCTTGCGCTCAACTTCGGCAGCGCTGAATTTAAAATTGTTAAGTTCAGCCAACGGTGCTTGCGCAATATTTGCATTATGTAAAGCCGAAAAATCGTCTGAATAATATCTTTGCGGCTCGCTTGTACCAGAACCTGGGTCTAAGCTTCGGAGGAAATAATTATTCCGGTATATCTTCAGTGTCATTTCGGCATCTGTGTTGCCATAAATAGAGTCTAATTCGTAAGTGCTTATGCCGGTAGTTTCATCTTTACTCTTGAAGGTGCTGAAATAAGGTACATACAAGTAAACGGAATCAATTTGTGGGTTATTGGCAAACGTAAGATTTTCAGTTCCCAATTCAAGCTGGGTAACAAAGTGTGCTGTTGTCTTGCCAAAAGCAGGGTTGTCATATACACCCAATACATTAAGCGGAAGATTATTAGCCTGCACCGCACCTGTACCCCTGTCATATGCGGCAATGCGGCCCTCATAACGCGTCATGCCATTATGGTGTATGTCGCCCTCAATTATATCGGCGCCAATATCATTAAAATCGCTGTCACACGAGGCAATAATTGCCGCGCCTGCTGCAAATACAAATAGAAATTTAAATATGTTTCTGGAAATCATAAACGGTTTTTAAAGTTTTCTATAAAACCTGATTTTTATAGAAATTAGTATAAGCCTCTGCAAATTTATCTTTAGGCTGGTAGGTAAGTGTTGGTTTGCCTGCCTTCTCAATAAAATCGGCAAGGTCACCCGGCAATGATTCTGAAGCGATGATTATACCGTCAGAATGTGCTATTGAGGCTTTCATTATATTTACATAATCCGGCACGGCAAGGTCGGCCACATTACTTTCAGGTACATTGTCAAAAAGCACTTTAGCTTTCATCTGTGCATCAAGCGTACCTTCAAATCCTGTACCGTATACAGATGTTACAATTTTAGTATCGGCAAAAAGCGCTTCATCTTTATAATAGTGCTTCATGTATATCGGCAGCATGGCGGCCATCCATCCGTGTACATGTATAATGTCAGGTACCCAGTTTAGCTTCTTTACCGTTTCAACTACGCCTTTTGCAAAGAAAATCGCACGCTCGTCATTATCAGGGTAAAGCGCTCCGTCCTCATCGGTAAAGGTTGCTTTACGCTTAAAATACTCATCATTATCAATAAAATAAACCTGTATGCGCTCTTTTGGTATAGATGCCACTTTAATTATCAGCGGCATATCCATATCATTAACCACAAGGTTCATGCCTGATAGCCTTATTACTTCATGGAGCTGGTGGCGCCTTTCGTTAATGTTGCCGTAGCGGGGCATAAAAATCCTAATCTGCCCGCCCTGGTCATTTATCATTTTTGGCACATCATACGACATTACAGACACTTCATTCTCAGCCAAATAAGGCACTACTTCAGATGATACATACAATATCCTCTTATCCTCCATCTTCAATACTTGTAGTTAACAGTTAGGGTGTAAAAACATGCAAAATTAAACAAATTTGTACAGGTTATAGCTAAAATCTTAATTTTGCCCCTAATTTAAATTTTACTTAATGCTCATTTTCAATAACAAAGCCAGCCTTAATGCACACTTAGTACAACTGCGCGAGCAGGAGAAAACCATTGGCTTTGTACCCACAATGGGCGCATTGCACAAGGGTCACCTCTCATTAATTGAGCGTTCAGATGCTGAAAACGATATTACTGTAATAAGTATTTTTGTTAACCCAACGCAGTTTAACAATGCTGAAGATCTTGAAAAATACCCACGAACGCTGGAGCGTGATATAGAAAAGATAGATGCAGTAAACAACGCTGTAATTGTTTTTGCGCCCACAGTAGATGATATGTATGAAGGCAATACTGTTTCAGGGCATTTTTCTTTTGACGGGCTTGAAAACCAAATGGAAGGGAAGCACCGCCCGGGCCATTTTGATGGGGTAGGCACTATTGTAAAGAAATTATTTGAAGCCGTTGAGCCTGATAATGCCTATTTTGGTGAGAAAGATTTTCAGCAGCTGCAAATCGTGCGCAAGATGGTAGAGAAGGAAGGTGTAAATGTGAAAATCATCGGCTGCCCCATTTACCGTGAGCCAAACGGACTTGCCATGAGTTCGCGCAATGAAAGGTTGTCAAATGATGAGCGCGAAGAAGCAGGCTTTATTTATAAAACACTTATTGCAGCCAAAGAGCGTTATACCACCGATACTCCTGATGCGGTACGAACGTTTGTTGAAAAGGCTTTTCAAAATAATACTATTCTTAAACTTGAATATTTCGAAATTGCTGACGAAGCCACACTCATGCCGGTTAATAATAAAACTGAGGCAAAAACCAGGGCATTTATTGCAGTTATTGTAGGGAATGTGAGGCTTATAGATAATATTTCATTAAATTGATTACCTTTGCGGCATGCAAATTCAAGTTGTAAAGTCCAAGCTTCACCGTGTTACGGTGACGGGAGCCGATTTAAACTACATTGGCAGCATTACCATTGACGAGGCATTGATGGAAGCAGCTAATATCATTGAAGGGGAAAAAGTATCGATAGTAAACATCAATAATGGTGAGCGCCTCGAGACTTATGCGATTAAGGGAAACAGGAACAGCGGCGAAATTACACTCAACGGGCCTGCGGCAAGAAAAGTGCAAAGGGGTGATATCATCATCATCATTTCGTATGGCATACTGGATTTTGAAGAAGCCAAGTCATTCAGGCCTACGCTTGTTTTCCCTAACGAAAAAGACAATTCACTAACCTAAACCGGTTTTGAAGAAAAAACTAATCCGCTTACTAAGCATAATACTCCCGCTGCTGCTGGGAGTTTTTTTAGTTATATACGTATACAACCAGTTCACTCCGGCAGAGCTGGAAAACGTAAAAACAAGCTTCAGGACGGCTGATTACATTTGGGTATGGATATCTCTTGCTATAGGCCTTACCGGGTTTTGGGCACGTGCTTACCGCTGGAAATATACTTTGGCACATGTAGGCTATACTGCACCGTTTACCGTCAAATTTAGTGCAGTGTGTATCACCTATGTCATGAACATGCTTGTACCGCGCAGCGGCGAAGTAAGCCGTGCAGCTGTAATAAACAAATATGCCGGTGTGCCTTTTGATAAAGCCCTTGGCACCATAATCTCTGAGCGTATTGTTGATCTCATACTCCTGGTGCTGGCCATAGGTACTACCGTAGCGCTTCAGTATGATATGGTAAAAGCCTATTTGGCTGAAATACCATTTATGAAGCTGCTGTTATACGGAACCATTGCCGGAATATTTTTTATAGGCTCAATACTTTTCTTCATTTATTCAAAGCTTGGCTGGGTGCAAAAAATCAAGGTGAAGGTTTCAGGCCTGGTTGAAGGCGCAATCAGTGTATTTACAATGCCTAACAAGTGGCCATTTTTGCTGCTTTCGCTGTACATATGGTTCAGCTATGTGCTGATGTTTTACATTACTATTTTTGCATTACCCGAAACTTCAACACTAGATTTTGGCTCGGTTGCAACGGCTTTTGTGGTAGGCAGTATTGCAATAACACTTACCAATGGCGGCACAGGCGTTTTCCCTGTTGCTATAGCAAAAATTCTTACTGTTTATAACGTTTCTTTTGAAGCCGGTACAGCCTTTGGATGGATTGTGTGGACATCACAAACCGCGCAGATTATAATACTTGGCGGCCTTTCATTTTTAATATTGCCAATACTTGCCCGTAAGAAATAATCGTTATCTTGCCTGCTCATTTCCCCAATAAATGCAACGCAATGATACACAAATATTTAATGCTGTTCCTGTTTGCCGGTTTCATGGTGAATGCCCAGGAAACTGTTGAAAACTTCCGGTCAGAAAAGCTGCGTGCAGATCGTGAAATTACCATTATAACACCATTATCTTACGAAAAAGAAAAGAATAAAAAGTACCCTCTTGTACTAGTGCTTGACGGGGATTATCTTATTGATCCTGTTTCCGGCATATTCAGTTATACATCCTACTGGGATGATCTTCCCGAAGTTATTATAGTTGGCATAAGCCAGGGAGATACACGTGAAGATGATACAGCGTTTGATAAGGAAAGTGGCTTCCCGGTAGAACAGGGGGCACAGTTTTTTGATTTTATAGGTACAGAGCTATTGCCGCATCTGGAAAAAAAGTACCGGCTCGCGCCATATAAGGCAATTGTAGGCCATGATATGACTGCCGGTTTTCTCAATGCATTCTTATTTAAAGACAAGCCGCTGTTTAATGCTTATATAGCCATGAGCCCTGAGCTTGGCGCAGACATGGATGTAAAAATCGCTGAACGCCTTGGGTCGGTTACAAAGCCTGTGTATTACTATCTGGCAACTTCTGACAGTGACGCCGCCCGGTTCAGGAAAACAATAAAATCGCTTGATGAAGGCATCCGTACAAAAAATAATACCCAAGTAAAATATAAGTTTGAAGAATTTAAAGGAGCTTCACACTATGCGCTTGCCGCTATGGCAATCCCACAGGCCATCTATCATATTTTCGGAGAATTCCAACCGGTTTCTAATCTTGAGTACCAGACAAAAATTGTAAATCTTCCGTCCGGGTATGTAAAATATCTGGAAGATAAATACAAAAACATGGAAACTGAGATGGGCACAAAAGTGAAAGTGCGCCTTAATGACATACAGGCTGTTGAAGCTGCAATTATGAAAAATGGGGTATTTGATGAGCTTAAAGACCTGGCCGAACTTGCTGATAAAAACTACTCTAAAACAATATTGCCTGAATATTATAAAGGGTTGTTTTATGAAAAAACTGGCGACAACAAACGCGCTAAAAAAATATATGTAAACGCAATGGACCTGAAAGAAATTGGGGAATACACCCGTGAAATGCTGGTCCAGAAAACAGAAAAGCTGTAAGGAGATTATTGAATGGCTAAAGTAAAGACGTCGTTTTTTTGCCAGAATTGCGGCACACAATATTCAAAATGGCAGGGGCAGTGCAATGCCTGCCGCGAGTGGAATACCATTGTTGAAGAAGTTATACAGAAAGAAGAGAAGCAGTCATGGAAGCCTGCAACCCCTGGCGATAAGCGTGCTGCAAAACCACTCCGTATAAATGAGATTGATGCAGGAGCGGAAGTCCGTATGGACACCACTGACGGCGAACTTAATCGTGTGCTTGGCGGCGGGCTTGTACCGGGGTCGTTGACATTGTTGGGCGGTGAACCGGGTATAGGCAAAAGTACACTGCTGCTGCAGATATCGCTGAAGCTGCCGTACCGAACGTTGTATGTTTCCGGCGAAGAAAGCCAAAAGCAGATAAAGATGCGGGCAGAACGTATCACATCAGCCGCGGAAAATTGTTTTATACTTACAGAGACCAAAACGCAAAACATTTTTAAACAGATTGAAGCGATTGACCCTGAAGTAGTGATCATCGACTCCATACAAACGCTCCACACCGATTATATAGAATCATCTCCAGGCAGTATTTCTCAGATACGTGAAACAACGGCAGAACTTATAAAATTCGCAAAAGAAACCAATGTTCCGGTCATCCTCATAGGTCATATTACAAAAGACGGCAGTATAGCCGGGCCCAAGATACTGGAACACATGGTAGATACCGTACTTCAGTTTGAAGGCGACAGAAACCACGTATACCGCATACTACGCTCTCTTAAAAACCGTTTTGGCTCTACCGCTGAGCTTGGTATTTACGAGATGCTGGGCAGCGGCCTTCGCGAGGTAGTCAACCCGAGTGAGATTCTTATCTCTCACAAAGAGGAAGAACTAAGCGGCACGGCAATTGCTACAACAATGGAAGGTATGCGCCCGCTGATGATTGAAATACAGGCCCTTGTAAGCACTGCAGTTTACGGTACACCGCAGCGAAGCACTACCGGCTACAACGCTAAAAGGCTGAACATGATACTTGCGGTGCTTGAAAAGAGGGCAGGTTTTAGATTGGGGGCTAAAGACGTTTTCCTGAATATAACAGGGGGCATTAATGTAGATGATCCGGCTATTGACCTTGCAGTTGTTGCAGCGATTTTATCTTCAAATGAAGATATTCCCGTAGATAAGGGCTATTGTTTTGCCGGTGAAATTGGGTTAAGCGGAGAAGTAAGGCCGGTAAATCGTGTAGAACAGCGCATACTGGAGGCAGAAAAGTTAGGATTTTCAACTATTTTTGTATCTAAGTACAATAAAATTTCCCTGAAGAACACAGGGATTGAGATAAAGATGGTGGCGAGGATTGAAGATGTGGCGGGCCATCTTTTCGGATAACACACAACTGAATGCGTAAAAAAAGAATAACAAAGATTGCCAAAATAACGCTATTGTCCCTTCTTGGGATCATTATTATAGGGATAGCGGGTTTTTTTGCTTTCAGGAATACCATACTGCAAAAAGTAATTGAGAAAGCGCAAAACAAAGTGCGTACCGATTATGATGCAACGCTGACTATAGAGAGCGCTTCATTTAAGGGTTTCTCGGGCCTGGAATTTAGCGAAATTGCCATGGTGCCTGACAATGCCGATACGCTGATGCATATACGTTCAGTAAAAACCTCTGTGAATTACCTCAAATTCTTTACCGGTGATGTTCAGCTGGGTACGCTTGACATGAAGGATGGTTACATACAGTTTGTAAAAGATTCTACGGGAACTAACTATAGCGGCTTTTTAAAACGCGACAAAACTGTTTCAAAAGAAGAAAGTGACGGAGATAAGGAGGCGAATTATGCCGAGCGCGCTTATACGCTGCTAAACCGCATGCTGAATCTCATACCGACTGATATGAAGCTTGATAACCTTACCCTGCACATGGATTATATGGGCAAAAAGGTAAGTATGAACCTTCAGGAAATGCGCCTGGCTGATGATCAACTTGAATCTTCTATTAATGTCCTGGCAAATAATATAAAACAAACCTGGAAAGTTAGAGGCTTTGCCGACCCGCGCAACAAGCAGGCTGACCTGAAGTTTTTTAATGCTGATACCAGTCGTATTGCTGTGCCATATATTGATGAACGGTATGGACTCAAGTCCGGGTTTGACTCTATCCGCCTTAATGTGGAAGACCTTGACATGAGCGGCGGTGAGATGCGCCTCAAAGGGTTTGCATCTATAGCCAACTTTATGGTGAACCATCCGAAAATTGCTAAGAAAGATGTGGTGATTGATAAGGCCAGGTTTGACTACGACTTTGTTTTTGGTCCTGATTTCATTGCGATTGACAGCACATCATCCGTTCAGCTAAACAAGATAAAATTTACGCCTTTTATAAAATACAGTGTAGAGCAGGACACCACCTATCAGCTTAAAGCTAAGATAAATAAGATGCCGGCTCAGGATTTTATCGTATCGCTGCCAAAAGGGCTGTTTACCAACTTTGAAGGTATGGAAGCAGAGGGCACTTTTAGTTACAGCCTCGATTTTCTATATAATAAAAACAAGCCTAGTGCATTGGTTTTTGACAGCAGCCTGCAAAAGGATGGCCTCAAAATAACCAAATACGGTGCGGCAGACCTTGCGAAACTTAACGGGCCGTTTACATACCGGGCCATAGAAAACGGCAGGGAACAGCGCCCGGTGTACGTAGGCACCAGCAACCCTTTTTATACCCCTATAAACGAGGTGTCACCTTACCTGCGCAAAGCAGTACTTACCAGTGAGGACCCATCTTTCTTCAGGCACAGGGGTTTTATTACAGAGGCCTTTAAGCAGTCGATAATTAAGAACATCAAAACTAAGAAATTTGCACGCGGTGCCAGTACCATCAGCATGCAGCTGGTTAAGAATGTGTTTCTTACCCGTGAAAAAACCCTTTCGCGAAAGCTGGAGGAGATTTTGTTAGTTTACATACTTGAAAATAACCGTATTGCAAGTAAAGAGCGTATGCTTGAGGTGTACTTTAACATTATTGAGTGGGGTCCGAATGTTTACGGTATTGGGGAAGCGGCGCAGTACTATTTCCAAAAACACCCGAGTGAACTTTCACTTGACGAGTGTGTGTACCTGGCGAGCATCATACCGAGGCCTAAGACTTTTATGTGGCAGTTCAATAACGAGGGCAACCTGAAGAGTTATGCTGAGCGGCACAATAATTATATCAAGAAACTCATGCTGCGCCGCGGACTTCTTGTGGCTGAAGATACCATAGCCCAAAACGGGGCGGTAAATATTACAGGTATTGCACGTAACAGGCTTAACATAAAAGTAGCTGAACCTGAGGTAAATGACTCAATCACATTTGAGGAGTTTGATTTTTAGGTAACATGGCAATGATATTCAGGTTTTGTATTCAATTGTTTTTTCTGATTCTTACGTGCATTGTATTGCTTTTCGCTACTTCTTATCTTGAAAACAAAGTGTTTGAACGAAGTTTAGTGACTACATTCATGGCCTACTGCATATTTATATCGCTTTGGGGCATGTATCTTTATAAAATCAATGTCTTGAGAATATTAAAACTCATTTTCCTGCTTTTTGTGAAAGGATTGTTCATAGCATTTATATTCTTTTTCATGGCAGGGGTGACGCTGAATACTGTTGTTTTTACCCTTACAATTTCAGCGGTGTATATATTACTTACGACACTATTTATAAAAAGGTTTTTTATTCCTGAGATGAAATGGATCTACCCGGTTATACTGGCTATTGAGACTATCATTTTTTTTTGCCTGATGTATTTGCCTGATAATATTACGATGCATTATTATGGATTCTCCATAATGTGCTCACTTTGGAGTTTATCATTTATTATCCCACTCCTGCTCAATAAAAATTTCAAACGATACTTATCAGCTTAGTATTTAGCTTAAGAATTCTCCAACAATCGCTCATTAACCCTGCCGGCAGCAATGCGTGATGCCAATATGCCCAGTACCAGGATTGTTGCAATTACAATTAGCACATTAGTGAAAGTGAATTCGACCGGGTAGGCAAGGGTATTAGTAATCATGATGAGCGAATAGTGCTGCTGCAGTAAAATGATTATTGTGCCGAGTATCAGCCCGAAAACAAGCCCGAGAATTGTTATAAAAATTCCCTGAAATAGAAATATATTTCTTAGCGAAGAGGCCTCTGCGCCCAGGCTGTACAGGGTGCGGATGTTCTCTTTTTGTCGAGTATCAACATGATCAGTGCGCCTGCAAGGCAGAACAATGTCATCACCACAACCAGCGAGCAAAACAGGTACACCGCAAGATTTTCGGCATTCAGCATTTTATAAAGCGCATCATTCAGCTGGCCCCGGTCTTTTACAGTTACTTTATTTTTAAAAATAGACTTCAGCGATTTAATGGCATTAGCTTGTGAGGCGCCCTTAGCAAGTTTTACCTCAACAGATGTTACCTGGTTGCGCTTAAATTGCAGCAATTCACGCGCGAGGAAAATATCACAATATACATACTTGCTGTCATTATCTTCATTGATTGAATATATAGCCGTAATCGCAAGTGGCGACTTATTGAAAGCATCATTTGGAGAGTCTATTGTCCCTTTTCCGGGCTTTGGTACATACACCTCAAGAGACCGGTTATAGTCAAGCAGCGCCAACGACAGCTTGTTGTAAATGCCAAGCCCTGCGACCGCCTGCGTTGTATTTGGCCGCAGCCAGTCACCAACCGCAAGATGCTCCTGTAGGGGGGCTACAGCAGTAAAAGTGCTGTCAACACCCTTTAGGTAGGCTACATGCTCTTTACCGTCAAAAAAGAAAAGCACGCGCTCTTCGGCAATTTCACTATAAGCCGCAATATTTTTATCGGCTTTAAGCTGTTTTTCCTGTTCCGGAGTTATAAAAAAGATTTACCCGCAGCGGCAGTGACTTTAAGGTCCGGGTCAGTCGAGTTGGTAAATGAAAGGCTGAATGTCTTGAGTCCGCTAAATACCGACAGTATTACAAATAGAGCTGTTGCACTAACAATAATACCGAGGGCTGAGATAGCCGTAATGATGTTAACGGCCGTACTTTTACTGCGGCTGATGGTATAACGGCCTGCTATGTACAGCGGGAAATTCACGCCTTATGATTTCTTGCGCCTCTCAAGCAATTCAGGATTGGCTATCGGGTTGTTTTCGCCCTTAAGTTCTTTGTCAAGGCGCTCAATCTGGTCAAGTGAATCGTCGATGTAGAAAATAAGGTTAGGCACTTTACGTAATTGTAATTTTACGCGCTGTGCCAGGTCATGCTTTATAAGAGGGGTGTTTGATTTTACGGCGGCAAGTATCTCAGGAGCTTTTTCCGTTGGGAAAACGCTGAGGTACACTTTAGCAATCGAAAGGTCGCTCGTTACATTTACTTTTGATACCGATATCACAAGGTTGCTTATGCCGTTTTTGCGCACTTCACCCTGAAGTATATCTACAAGATCATTCTGTATAACCGTGCCTATCTTTTTCTGCCTGTTTGTTTCCATGCTGCAAAGGTACTTAATTTAATGGTTTAATGTAGCAATTAGTCAATGTAGCAATTCTCTGTACGTCAAGCTAATTGCTACATTGACCAATTAAACAATTACTACATTATCTAATTTCCTGGCAAAGCTCTATCAATACTCCATTTGTTGTTTTCGGGTGCAGGAAAGCCACCAGTTTATTGTCTGCACCGCGCTTAGGGGTTTCGTTCAATATAGTAAAACCTTCACCTTTCAGGCGCGCTATTTCTGCTTCAATGTCTTCAACATCAAATGCAATGTGGTGAATACCTTCTCCTTTCTTCTCCAGGAATTTAGCTATAGGGCTATCAGGATTTGTAGCCTCGAGCAGCTCAATCTTGTTGGGGCCGTTCATAAAGAATGATGTCTTTACACCCTCACTGGCAACCTCTTCCTCTTTATATGCAGGCGCTCCGAACAGTTTTTCAAACAAAGCGTTTGAGGCTTCAAGGCTGTTTACGGCAATGCCTATATGTTCAATTTTTCTCATAG